>DATEDX010000106.1:0-35484 GCA_035281425.1 Acidimicrobiia bacterium | reverse complement strand
TGGGCGGTGACGATGAACGCCGCGTATACCCCACCGAGGAGCCCGGTGGCGATGGCGTAGACCGTGGTGCGGTTGAGGAGGCGTTCGATGTCCCAGAGCCGATAGCGAAGGATGCCGGTGAAGAGGGCGAGGGGGATAAGGGCGAAGGCCGGCTGGAAGGTCCGGTAGAGAGCCACCGGGGGTTCGGGGATGTGGCGGCCGGCGAGGACGTTGGTGGCCGGGGAGAGACCGTGGCGGATGAGGAAAAAGATCCCGAAGGCGACCGAAGGCAGGAGAGCCCAGAACAGCAGCCGGGCCTGAGCCTGGCCGGTGGCGTCTTTGGTGTTGACGATGCGATAGGCCTGGGCCGCAGCTCCTGCCGCCGGCACCAACAGCCCGAAGAAGAGAAGCAAAGTGGCAGGGCGGGCAGGCCCTTCGAGACGGATGGACAGGAAGATGGCTCCGGCGCTGGCAGTGAGGTATAGCGGGATCACCGCGGAAGGCCGCCAGCGGGGAACCGGCCGCCCGTCGGGGAAAAGGAGCAGGGCGTAGACGTAGGCCAATCCGGCCACCACATGGGCCGCCACCTGGCTGACAGTCTCCACCGTGGTGTAGGGAAGCTGCTCCAGCGCCGCCTGTGAGGTGAGGTTGAACACCCCGGCGGCGCCGATGAGAGCGGTGGCAAGGAGGCGGGCGGTCCAGTCGTCTCGCCGAAGCTTGAGAAGAACCGCCGCCAATCCCAGGTGAACCGCGCTGAACAGGTAGTCGACGGTGATCTGCCAGCCGGAAGGGACGGAATGGGCAGCGTCGGCCGCCCGCAGGGCAATGCGGGCGAAGACACCCCGACCAAGACCCTCGACGTGGAGGGCTTCGTGGAGGTCGGGTGAAGCTGAGGCGGCCACCGCCAGCAGCCCCTGGCCGAGGACCAGAAGCCCACCGGCCACGTAGACAGCCAGGCCTATATAGAAGGCGAGGTCGGCCGCCCGGCGGCGACCCTCGCTATCAGTCATGCATCAGCCGGTGACGGTAACGGTTCCCACCATCGGAGGATGAATCAGACAGGCATAGCGGTAGGTACCCGGGGTCGAGAACCGCAGGGTGTACTGAACGAATGCATCGCTATATAGGACTCCCGACGACCAGAACCCGGAGCCGTCCCAGGTACCACCATCGATGATGATCGGCTCGAGGCTGTCCGACTCTTCCGGTTCGGGGGCGCCTCCAGCAGGCAGGTAGATGTCTTCATTGGCTCTGATGGTTCCGTCTTCCAGGCGTTCGTAAATTGGGAAATACTCAGGCACGTCAAAGCTGATGGAGTGGGGACCGAACATGATCCAGGTAACAGGTTCGCCGACCGGGGTCTCGATGGTCTCGGGGATGAACTCATTGAGAAGACCTTCAACTCGCTCGTCGATAAGACCGCTGAAATTACCCGTGAAGGCTTCCCCCCCAAACACGAACTGGCCTTCGCTGGCCTGCTCATAGACCTGGCGGAACGGTTCTACGACCTCGTTGAGTTCCTCCCGGGTCTGGAGGTTGACTTCTGGTGCCGAGGGAATCTCCTGGTCGAGAGGGACCACTTCCATGGTCCCACTGTGGAAGGATCCGTGTACCGAGCACATGAAGCCGTAGGAACCGGGCTGGATCGTCTCCGAAAGCTGCAGTTCGAAAACATTGTCGCCTTCGGTCTCGAAGCCGAGAAACCCACTGTTGTAATAAGTCTCGGTCCCGTCGAAGGGTCCCAATTCCTGGTCGGGGCAGGGCTCACCATCGGTGGGAATAGGCCCTTGCTCGATAACACAAGGCTGGGCGGCGGTCTGATTGATGACGAACTCTTCCTCGCTGGGCGGAGCTTCTTCGGATGGTTCCTCCGAGGGGTCTTCGGGGGCGGGGGTAGGCGGCCCCTCCTGACATCCATAGATCACCGGCAACATGCACTCGGCCCCGAAGTAGGCCTCGAGGACCTCCGGCGGGACCTGATCCTCGGGGACGTCGCCCCATTCCGCGTATAGAGGTTTGGTGATGGACAGGACCTCGGTGACGGCCGTGCCGAAGGTGACGGTGTGGGCCTCCCCGGTCCAGTCTTGGCGGAAGACGATCCGGTCGCCGGGGTGGACCTGGATGTTTTCGGGGAAGTAACGAATGAACTGAGTGGCGAACTCGTCATGTTCGTAGTCAACCCGGACGGTGATGGCATCTTCTCCGGGAGTGCAGGCAGCCGCCAGCAGGATGAGCGCCAGAGCCGTGACCCTGAGCACGCGGAACAATTTGACCAGACGCCGCCTCACAAGACAGCCCTCCTCCTATTCGAACATAGACAATCTGACCCGTGGCCATTACGAGGTCATTACGGCTGCTGTCCCCTCGACCCGCCTGCCTGGCACCGACACTTTACCCGACCTAGCCCCGCTAGCTTCACGCCCCCATGGCGGCCATCGATCGGAGAAAGCGAGGACTACTGCTGGTGGCGGCGGCAGCCATCACCTGGAGTACCGGGGGGTTGGTCGTGCGCCTCCTCGACGACCCTGATCCCTGGCGGACGATCTTCTGGAGGTCGATTTTCGCCGTCCTCTTCCTCATCGGCTTTGTGGTGGCGAGGGAACGGCGGCGGAGTGCCGCGGTGGTAATGGAGGTGGGTCGTCCCGGTCTGCTGTTGGGGGTCTGTTTCGCCTTAGCTTCGGTGAGTTTCGTGATCGCCCTCGGATTGACCAGCGTGGCCAACACGCTCGTCATCCTCTCCACCTCGCCCTTGTTTGCGGCCCTATTGGGGTGGGTCTTCCTTGGCGATGCCATCAGGACCCGCACCTGGGTGGCAATCGCGGTCACGGTGGCGGGGGTTGCTCTGATGGTATCGGGGTCGGGGACCACCACCTCCTGGCAGGGAAATCTGGTCGCCTTGGTGATCCCGATCGCCTTTGCGGTGGGGACGGTGGTGATCCGCAAGAATCAGCATCTCAACCTGACCCCGGCCATGGCCTTAAGCCCACTGCTGGCGATGGGGGCGGCACTTTTCAATCTCTCCTCGTTCACGGTCGACCTTCGGCGGCTGGGATTGCTGGCCTTCTTCGGCTGTGTACAACTCGGTCTGGGGATGGCCCTCTTCTCGGCCGGTGCCCGCTGGACCACCCCCGCTCAGGCGACGCTGGTCTCTCTCCTCGAAACTGTCCTCGGTCCGGTATGGGTGTGGGTGGCGTTGGGCGAGCTACCGCCGCCCGCCGCCCTGATCGGAGGGACGGTGGTCTTGACCGCCCTGGTGGTGCATACTGCTCTGGATCTGCGCCGGCCCCTGGTACCTCTCGTAGCGTGACCGATCCCCTTCACGCCCCCATCGACGACGAGACCGCCCAGTTCAACCAGCGGCTCGAGGAATTGCTGCTGTCCTATCCCCTTGTCACCGATCTCACTCCGGCGGAGGCCAGGAGGCAGCGGGAGGAGGGGAGGTCGGCGTTCGGGCCCCTCGTCCTCTCAGAGTCGGCCGAAGAGATGACCGTCGCCGGCGCCACCGGCCCCATCCGGGCCCGGGTGTTTCGAGTCCCCCAACCCCAGGGTGTCTACCTTCACATCCACGGAGGCGGCTGGGTGTTGGGCGGCATCCATCATCAGGATCCCCGCCTCCTTGCCCTCTCCCAGGCTTGCCGGGTGGCGGTAGTCAGCATCGACTATCGGCTGGCCCCCGAACATCCTTATCCCGCCGGCCCCGACGACTGCGAGGCGGCGGCCTTGTGGCTGGTCGCCCACGCCGGCGCCGAATTGGGGAGCGAACGGCTCCTGATCGGTGGGGAGTCGGCCGGGGCCCACCTGGCGGTGGTGACTACGTTGCGGCTCCGGGACCGACACGGGTTGAAACCTTTCGCCGCCGCCAACCTCGTCTACGGCGCCTATGACCTCCGGCTCACCCCTTCCGCCCGCAACTGGGGAGATCGGCTTCTCGTACTCAACACCCCGATCATTCGCTGGTTCGCCCAACACTTCGCTTCCGACGCCGACCTCACCGATGCTGACGTGTCGCCACTATTCGCCAACCTCGCCGGCCTTCCACCTGCGTTATTCACCGTGGGTACCGAAGACCCCCTCCTCGATGATTCCCTGTTCATGCATGATCGATGGCTGGCCGCCGGCAACCAGGCGGAACTGGCGATCTACCCCGGTGGGGCCCACGGGTTCGACGCCTTCCCGCTCAGCATCGGCCGCCGATCCCTGGAGGGGATGCACCGTTTCTTAAGGACCAGTTTGCAGCTCTAGACAGCGCTACGTTCCACGATGCGGAACGTCTCACGAAGGCGGGGGGCCCCGTTTCTAGCCTTCCGTTGCTGGGCCGGTGGAGCGGCCGCTGCACGAAAGAGGAGGACGGGATGAATCCGCAAGCGCCAAGACGGGGATACACCCGCAGGGAGATATTGATCGGTGGCGTCGCAGTGGTGGTAGCCGCCTGTGGGCCCGGCGGGCAGGTAACCACCACAGGGGCGGGTCCGACCACCACTGGGGCGGGTCCGACTACCACCGGGGCGGGTCCGACCACTACCGGTGGCGGAGGAGCGACCAGGGGGGGAATCCTACGCCTGGGAATCGCGGGAGGGGGGCCCAACGACATCATCGATGGTCAGCACATCGTCGATAAGCCAGACCAGGCCCGCTTGGTGGCGGGATGGGAGACTCTCCTCACCTATGACCGCACCTTTACCCTCACTCCGTACCTGGCCGAGGAGGTCGTTGCCGAGGCGGGCGACCTTTACGTGATCCGTCTGCGGGAAGGCATCGAATTCCACAACGGCAAGACTCTTGTGGCCGACGACGTGATCTACTCGTTGCGGCGTCTGGTCGACCCCGACCTGGGACTCTTTGGTGGGGCTGCCCTAGCCACTATGGACCCCGAGGCCCTGGAGAGAGTGGACGATCGTACGGTCCGGGTTCACCTCACGGCTCCCGACTCCACCTTCCCCGACGCCCTCGCCGCCTATGTGTGCGGGATGGTGCCCGATGGCTATACCCGAGAAGGTGAGCAGGTAGGAACCGGTCCCTTCACCCTGACCAGTTTCACTCCGGGGCAGCAGTCCGAACATGCCCGCTTCGAGAACTACTGGCAGGAAGGCAAGCCCTATCTCGATGGGCTCACCCTGATCGACTTTCCCGACGACAACGCCCGGGTCTCGGCGCTTCTCGCTGATCAGGTGGATGCCATCATCGACCTGCCCTTCGCCCAGGTTTCCGTGATCGAAGGCAACGCCAACTACGCGGTCTTCGAATCGGAAGGAGGTGGATGGCTTCCACTGTGCATGCGCGTGGACACCCCTCCCTTTGACGACGTGCGAGTGCGGCAGGCCTTCCGACTCATCGTCAACCGCGATGAGATGGTTGCCCGCGCCCTTTCGGGACACGGACGGGTGGCCAACGATCTTTATGCCCCCTTCGATGCCTGCTATCCCGCTGACCTGCCCCAGCGGACCCAGGACATTGAGGAGGCGATGCGGTTGCTCGATGAAGCCGGCCAGGCGGGGCTATCGGTGGAGCTCTTCACCACTACTTCCGGTGGTATGAACACGGTGGCGGAAGTGTTCGCCGAGCAAGCCCGAGCCGCTGGAGTAGAGGTAGCGGTGCGCAACTTGGGAGACGACTTTTACGGCGACCAATACCTCTCTTATGCCTTCTCCACTGACTTCTGGGGTACTCGCTTCTACCTGCCGCAGGTGGCGGCGGGGTCGATCCCCAGCTCCCCCTTCAACGAAACCCACTGGCCACCGGAGGGCTCCAACTTCGAGGAGCTCTACAACCAGGCGCTGGCTGAGCCCGACCCCGACGCCCGTTGCGAGATCATCAGTCAGATGTACGAAGAGGAATACAACGAAGGTGGATACATCATCCCCTTCTTCAACAACCTGGTCGACGCCCATCATGTTCGGGTCAACGGGCTTCAGCCCAACCGGGATACGCTCAACCTCGACCACTTCGGACGCAACTTCACCGACGTCTGGCTGAGCTGATGGCGAAGAAATGGTGATGGACGCCCCCAGCTGGGGGCGTCCATCACATACGATTCGGGGATGAGGGACCAAGGATGAGAGCGGGCCTGTGGAAATTCCTCCTCCGGCGTCTCCTCATTGGGGTCGCCACCTTGCTGGCGATCTCCCTCATCATTTTCGCCGTCACCCAACTCCTGCCCCGCGATCCGGCCCGAGCCATTCTCGGTCGCCAGGCCACCGAAGAAGCCATGGCCTCCTTGCGGGAACAGCTAGGTCTCAACCGTCCGCCCGTGGAGCAATACCTGAGCTGGCTCGGCGGTTTGCTTCGCTTCGACCTCGGGACCTCATTGGCAGGGGTCCAAGCTCCGGTTAGCGATCTCATTGGGGGGAGGGTGCAAAACTCCTTCTTCCTCCTAGCTTGCGCAGCCGCCATCTCGATTCCGCTCTCGGTGCTGCTGGGGGCGCTGGCGGCCTTGCGGCGGGACAAGCTCTTCGACACTTCCTCGTCGCTCTTAATGTTGGCCTTGGCGGCCTTGCCCGAGTTTGCGGTGGCGGTGGGCCTGGTGGTGCTCTTGGCTACCACCGTCTGGCAGGTGCTGCCGGCGGTGTCGATCATCCCGCCGGGTTCGCCCCCCTGGGCCGACTTGCGACTGATCGTATTGCCTACCCTCACCTTGGTTCTGGCCGTCACACCTTATGTAGCCCGCATCATGCGGGCCTCCATGGTCGAGGTGCTGGAAAGCGACTACGTGGAGATGGCGCGGCTCAAAGGTATGCCGGAGCGCACTGTGATGTGGCGACACGCCCTTCCCAATGCTCTCGGTCCCACCCTGCAGGTGATCGCCCTCAACGTCGCGTACCTAGCCGGAGGAGTGATCGTGGTAGAGCGGGCTTTCAACTTTCCTGGGATCGGCCTCGCCCTCCGGGATGCAGTGGCGTTCCGCGACCTGCCCGTGATCCAGGCTCTGGCCATGCTCATTGCCGGAGTGTTTGTCCTCGCCAACCTCGCCGCCGACCTCGGCACCATTCTCGTCACCCCCCGGCTGCGGACCAAACTGTTATGACCACCACCACCCGATCCCGGCGCCGCCGTCGCCGTGGTCTCTTCCGCAGCTCGCTTCGCTGGCAACGGACCCGGATCGGGCTGGTACTGGTGCTGGGACTGGTGACGATCGCCCTCATCGGCCCATTGATCGCTCCCTATGGGCCCGGCGACTTCGTTGCCAACCCCAATTCTCCGCCCGGGCCTGGATATCCCTTCGGGACCGACCGCCTCGGCCAGGATGTGCTGTCCCGGTTTTTGCACGGAGGGATCGAGATCCTCCTCCTCGCCGGTATCTCGTCTCTGCTCGGGGTGGCGAGCGGAACCGCCATCGGGCTCACCGCGGCTTATGTTCGGGGAAAGGTGGATGAGGTGTTGATGCGGGCCATGGATCTCATCCTCGCCTTCCCCCAGATCCTCCTCGCCTTGCTCGTCATCGCCATGGCCGGGCCATCTTTCTGGCTGATCGTCCTGACTGTGGCCGTGACCACCATGCCCCGGGTAGCGCGGGTGATCAGAGGGGCGGCGGTGCCGGTGGTGGAGAGGGACTTCGTCAGTGCGGCCGAAGCCATCGGCGAGTCGCGGACGCGGGTAGTGCTAAGTGAGCTGCTACCCAACGTAACTGGGCCTCTGTTGGTTGAGCTCAACCTTCGTCTCACTTATTCGATCGGCCTCATCGCGTCTCTCGCTTTCATCGGGTTCGCACCGAATCCGAATGCTCCCAACTGGGGGCTGATGGTGGACGAGAACCGGCTGGCCTTGACCGTGTCCCCCTGGGGCGTGGTACTGCCTGTCACTGCCATCGCCCTCCTCACCATCGGATTCGGTCTGGTGGCCGACGGCTTGGCCCGCACCGCCGCCGGTATCGAGAGAGCCCGAGACGAATGACCGGCCTCGAGGTTGATGACCTTCGTTTGGAGGTGGGACGCACCGGAGCCGACATCGTGGACGAGGTCAGCCTCAGTGTGGCTCCCGGTGAAGTGCTCGGCCTAGTGGGCGAGTCCGGCAGTGGCAAAACCACGGTGGGCTTGGCGGTATTGGGACACACCCGCCGCGGGGTGGTCATCGCCCGGGGCCGGATCCGAGTCGGGGAGACCGAGGTCTTGGCGCTTAGCCAAGAGGAGCTGCGGCGCCTTCGAGGGCGAAAGGTCTCCTATGTGCCTCAGGATCCTTCCTCCGCTCTCAACCCGGCGTTGCGAATCGGCACCCAGATGCTGGAGATCCTCGAGGCCCACCAGTATGGGGAGACCGACGCCCTCCGCCGGGCCCGGGTGGCGGAGATGATGCGCGAGGTGCTACTCCCCGACGACCCCGAGTTCCTACGCCGCTATCCCCACCAGCTTTCCGGGGGCCAGCAACAGCGGGTTGGCCTGGCCATGGCATTTGCGTGCCGTCCGTCGGTCATCGTCCTCGACGAGCCCACTACCGGACTCGACGTCACCACCCAGGCCCATGTGCTCGATACGGTTCGCAACCTTGCTTCCGCCCATGGGGTGGCAGCCCTCTACGTCACCCATGATCTGGCGGTGGTGGCCTCGTTGGCTGACCGAATCGCGGTGCTGTACGCGGGAAGAGTGATGGAACTCGGCCCGACCAATGCCATCTTCAACAACTCGGCCAACCCCTACACCCGCCACCTCATCGCGGCCATCCCCCACCTCGAAGGGCGCAAGGCGCTGGTGGGAGTGACCGGGGGAGCACCCTCGCCGGGGCGGCGTCCAGGGGGATGTTTCTTCGCTCCCCGTTGCGAACTGGTCATCGACGCCTGCCGGGAGGCACCGCCACCCTTCGCGGAGGTGGTCGCCGGTCACCGGAGCCGATGCCTGCGGGCGGGTGAGGTCCATGGCCACGGGATGAGCCTCGCCTCCGACGCCGCGCCCGGCGCCGCCCTTACCGGGGACCCACTTTTGGCGGTGGAGCACCTCGATATCTCCTACGGTCAGAAGACCGCGGTTCACGACATCACCCTCGATGTCAAACCGCAGGAGTGCCTGGCCTTGGTAGGGGAATCGGGTAGCGGGAAAACCACCCTGGCCCGGACCATCGCCGGGCTGCACGGAGAGCGAAGTGGCGTCCTCAAGCTAGGAGGGAAAGATCTCGCTCCTCTGGCCCGCCAGCGCACCGCCGAGGAGAGGCGTCGGATCCAATACGTTTTTCAGAATCCCTATGGCTCTCTCAACCCACGACGCACGGTGGGAGATTCGATCGCCCGCCCGCTCATGGTGCTAGGAGTGGAGCGGGAGGAGAGCCGCCTTCGGGCGGTGGAGATGCTGGAGAGGGTGTCGCTGCCCGCTGTCTACGCCGACCGCTTTCCCGATCAACTCTCGGGAGGGGAGCGCCAGCGGGTGGCGATCGCTCGAGCCCTGGCTTCCTCCCCCGATCTCCTCGTCTGCGACGAGGTCACCTCCGCTCTGGACGTCTTGGTCCAGGCAGCCATTGTCGAGTTGCTGGCCGGCCTCCAACGCGACCTGGGGCTGGCCATGCTGTTCGTCACCCACAACCTTCCCCTGGTCCGATCCATCGCCCACCGGGTGGTGGTGCTGCGGGACGGCCGCCTAGTCGAACAGGGGCAGGTGGAAGAAATCCTCACTAACCCCGAGAGTGAGTACACCAAACGGTTGCTGGAGGACACTCCCCGGCTATGAAGCCGCCCGCCGGGCCGTGGGTCGCCCCTGGGTTTGAGAAGGTCGGCGAAACCTTCGACCGGTTAGTGGCCCAGGGTGCCGGCATGGCTTTTGCCGCCACCGTCGACGGTACACCGGCAGTGGATCTGTGGGGAGGCAACACGGGTGGGGGCGCTCCCTGGCACGCGGACACCCCGGTTTTGATGTTTTCCGGTACCAAGGGGGTGGTGGCCGCCGCCATGTTGATGCTGATCGAGCGAGGCCTGATCGCCTTGGACCAGCCACTGGTCGAGCTGTGGCCCGAGTTCGGAGAAGAGGGCAAAGAGCAGGTGTCGATCTCCCATGTCCTATCCCACACGGCAGGTCTGCCCGGATTGTTGACTCCTCCCCCCGACCCGCTCGATCAACTGGCGGTCGCCTTCGCTTTGGCCGGTCAGCGGTTCCTCACGCCCTTGGGGTCGCCCAGCTATCACGCCTTCACCTTCGGGTCGCTTTGCGACCAGGTCATGCGCCGAGTGGACGGGCGTTCGACGGGTCAATTCGTGGCCGAAGAGATCAGGGGGCCGCTCGGGCTCGACCTTTGGATTGGGACGCCCCCACCGGTGGCGGCGAACACGGTGGTGCCCTTCCGGCGGTCCGACTTCCGCCTCGCCGCCGAACTAGCGGCGGCACCCGATCCCCGGCTGGACTTTGTCTACGGTCCTTACCGCGACCTCGACTGGCGAGCCAGCTTGCACCGCGAGATTCCTGCTGCCAACGGTGCTGCCACCGCCCGATCGATGGCCCGGTTCTACGGCTGCCTCGCCCGAGGAGGCGAAATTGACCGGGTCCGGCTGCTTTCTCCTTCGGTCACCTACCTGGCCCACCGGCAACTCGCACAAGGGCCCGACGTCCTCTCCGGCCGACTCCTTCGCTTCTCTGCCGGGTTCGAACTGGCGGGGACTCCTTCCGTGTTGGGACCCCTCCCGGACGCTTTCGGCTTTACCGGTTCGGGAGGATCGAGTCACGGCGCCTGGCCTTCGCTGCGGGTGGGCTTTTCGTTAATGGTCATTGAAATGCGACCGGAGACCGACGACGACCGTGCCAGCCGCCTACTCGAAGCGTTGGCCGGGTGCCTTCGCTAACGGAGATGGCGAGCTATCCGATTG
Source organism: Acidimicrobiia bacterium (assembly GCA_035281425.1). Classification (GTDB taxonomy): domain Bacteria; phylum Actinomycetota; class Acidimicrobiia; order Spongiisociales; family ZC4RG35; genus JAICND01. The sequence continues at coordinate 24,734 of DATEDX010000106.1, read as the reverse complement.
GCGGTATCGAAGACGTCCTTGCCGACGGTTTCCGCATCGCGCTTACCGGGCCAGCGAAAGGAGGGACCGAAGACGTTGACGATGGCCACCAGGTCTTTCTCGCGGTTGAGGATGGGGGCGGCGACGGCGGTAATGCCTTCGATCCACTCGTCCACCGCCCAGATGTAGCCCCGCTTGCGGATCACTGCCAACCGATTGCGGATGGCTTCCGGATGGGTGAGAGTTTTGCGGGTGGCGGGAACAAGAGGCTTGGACAGGTAATCCTCCAGCCGAGGAGGGGGCCACCAGGCCATCATGACGAAGCCCGCCGCCACGGTGTGGGGGATCTCCCGGCGCCGGGTCCAATCAGGCACCTGGATGGGATGAGAACTCTGGGCCTGATCGGTGTAGATCACCCGATCGCCATCGGGAACCGCCAGTGCGGAGTCTTCTCCATAACGCTCCACCAGGTCCACCAGATAAGCGTGGGCTACACCCAACAACTGCGAGGTGGTGCCGGGCCGGCCGGCGAGGGCGGGGATCAGCTTTCCGGGAGCGTAGGTGCCGTCGACGAAGCCTCGCTCCACCGCCGAAAACGACTCCAGGGTGGCCAGAAGACGGCTCACGGTGCTTTTCGACAGACCGGTCTCGGCGGCAATCACCCGCAACGGCACCGGGTCATCATGGGCGGCCAGTACACGCAGGATCTCAAAGGCCCGCGTAACCGACTGGACGGTTTCGCTCATGTAAAGCGCCTCCCCGGCAGCGCCGCGGTATATTCCGAGTTTCAGTATACAGAACGTTCCGTATGGCGGTACGTGGAAAGGAGATGGCCATGCGTCCGGCGGGAAAGGTGATCGTCACCTGCGCGGTGACCGGCAGCGCCCACACCCCCACGATGAACAACGACATCCCCGTCACCCAAGACGAAATGATCGATCATTCGGTGGCGGCGGCCGAGGCCGGGGCGGCGGTGATCCATCTTCACGCTCGCGACCCACGCGACGGACGGCCCAGTTCCGACGTGGGCCTCTTTCGCGACTACTGCGCCGGCATCAAAGCCCGGTCGCGGGCGGTGATCTCTATTACCACCGGCGGCGCCACCGGACAATCGGTGGAAGAACGGCTGGCGGTCATCAAAACTCTTCAACCCGAACTTGCCACCTGCAACCTCGGGACCATGAACTATGGCCTCTTCCAGATGATTCCTCGCTATGAAGGGCGCTGGAAATATGACTGGGAAGAGCCTTACCTGGAGTCCACCCGGCACGAGCCGTTTGTCAGCCGCTTCTCGGACATCGAATACATGCTCACCGTGCTGGCAGCCGAGACGGGATGTCGCTTCGAGTTCGAGGCCTACGACATCGGTCACCTTTACACCCTGGCTTTCTACGCCGACCAAGGGCTGGTGCCTACGCCCATCTTCATGCAATTCGTGATGGGCACCCTGGGAGGAATAGGCCCCGAGGTCGAGAACGTGTTCCATATGAAAGAGGCCGCCACCCGGCTATTCGGCAACGACATCGAGTGGGGCATTCTGGGAGGAGGGCGAGCCCAATTCGACCTCATCACCGCCGGTGCCACTTTGGGGGGAAACGTTCGGGTAGGTCTCGAAGACTCCATCTACCTCCGGCGAGGGAAGCTGGCCGAGTCCAACGCCGAGCAGGTCGAAAAAATCGTCCGGATCCTCGGGGAGCTATCGCGGGAGCCGCTAACCGCCGACGAGACCAGGGAAGTCCTGGGTCTCAAGGGACTCGAGCAGGTGGCCTTCTGACCGTCTTCGGTGTGGTCGGCACCGGCGTCATCGGCGCCGGCTGGGCGGTGCGGGCCCTTTCCCGGGGTTGGGAGGTTCTGGCCTGGGACCCGGCGCTCGGCGCCGACGAGAGGTTGCGGGCGGCCGTCGCCAGGGCCTGGCCGGCGGTGACCAGGTTGGGCCTCTACCCGGCGGCGGCTCCCGACCGGGTGGTTTGGGCGGGATCGATGGAGGAGGTGGGTGAGGGCTCCGACTTCGTCCAGGAGTCGTCTCCGGAGAACCTGACCCTAAAACAGGACTTGCTGGCAGTTATCGACTCCCACACCCGCCCCGAGGTGGTGATCGCCTCCTCCACCTCAGGATTGTTGCCCAGCAAACTGGGCGAGAAGATGGGAAACCCCGAACGATTGGTGGTTGGCCATCCCTTCAACCCGGTCTATCTACTCCCTTTGGTAGAGGTGGTGGCAGGCTCACACACCTCGCCGGAGGCGGTGACGAAGGCGATCGACCTGTACCGCGACCTCGACATGCACCCGCTCCTCGTCCGGCATGAGGTCGACGGCTTTCTGGCCGATCGCCTGCTGGAGGCTTTGTGGCGGGAGATTCTCCATCTGGTTGCCGAAGGCGTCGCCACCACTGACGAACTCGATCGAGCTATTAGCTACGGCCCAGGATTGCGATGGGCGGGGATGGGGACCAACCTGATCTACCACCTGGCGGGAGGTGATGGGGGGATGGAGCACATGCTGTCGCAGTTCGGCCCGGCCCTGGAGTGGCCCTGGAGCAAACTCACTGCACCTCCTCTCACCCCAGAGCTGGTAAAGCGGTTGGTGGACGGCACCCAGGAGCAAGCCGGAGGGAGGACTGCGGCCGAGCTGGAGGCCCTCCGCGACCAATACCTGGTAGCAGTCCTCTATGCCCTCCGTTCGGTGGGTATCGGAGCGGGGCAAACCCTGGCCCGCCGGGAGGCCCGCACCCTGGCGGCGTCGGCCCCTTCTCCGTGGCAAGCGGGCCAGCCGGTCCCGGCTCCGCTGCCTGTCTACGAGTGCCGGGTCCTCCCCGAGTGGGTCGACTACAACCGGCACATGACCGAATCGGCCTATCTCTACGTTTTTGGGTGGGCCTCTGACGGTTTCTTCCGTTTCCTCGGGCTCGACGAGCAGTACCGCCAGGGGGGGCATTCTTTCTACACGGTGGAGAGCCACCTGGTCTACCGCCGGGAAGCTTCCACCGGCGACCTCCTGCGCCTCACCACCCAGCTCTTGGGTCATGACCAGAAACGCATCCACCTCTTCCACCAAATGTTCCATGGCGAGACCGGAGAGCTCCTTTGCACCAATGAGCAGCTGCTGGTCCATGTCGACATGGCCGCCGGGAAGTCCGCCCCCATCCTTCCCGGTCCGCTCCGGGTCCTCGACGAAATCGACCGTCATCACCGGCAACTGGAGCGTCCGCCTGCCGTTATGAACATACCGGGGAGGGTCTGAATGGAATTCGGGTTCAGCGAAGAGCAAAGGATGATCCGGGCGTTGGTGGCTGCCTTCGTGGAAAAGGAGCTGATGCCGCACGAACGCCTGGTGGAAGAAAGCGGCCAGGTCCCTCACGACTTAGCGGCGGACATCAAAGCCAAAGCGCTGGCGGCGGGGATCTACGCCGCCAACATGCCCGCCGAGTGGGGGGGTGGGGGCCTCGACAACCTCACTCTCAGCCTGGTGGAACGGGAACTAGGGAAGACCGCTTACGGCCTCCACTACATCATCGCCCGTCCGTCCAACATCCTCCGCGCTTGTACGGGCGAGCAGGTTGAGCGATATCTGCTTCCCACCATCTCCGGGGCTCGGGTGGAGTGCCTGGCCATGTCCGAGCCCGACGCTGGGTCCGATCTTCGGGGGATCAAGTGCCGGGCGGTGCGGGACGGCGGCGACTACGTCATCACCGGTACCAAGCACTTCATCAGCCACGCCGATGTGGCCGATTACGTGATCCTTTTTGCCCGCTCCGGTGAAGAACAGCATCGGGGTGCCACCCGTCCGTTGATAACCGCCTTCCTGGTCGACATGGGCACCCCCGGCTTCGAGGTCCTCCCCGGCTACCGGGCGGTCTCTCACCGCGGCTACCACAACTTCATTCTCAGCTTCGACGGTTGCCGGGTTCCTGACACTCAAATCTTGGGAGACGAACACAACGGGTTCAGTGTCGCCAACACTTGGCTGGGCTCCACCAGGTTGCAGGTAGCGGCAACGTGCCTGGGCCGTGCGGAGCGCGCTCTCGACCTCGCCACCGAGTGGGCCGCCCGCCGTCATCAATTCGGCCAGCCGATCGGCAAGTTCCAAGGGGTATCTTTCAAGCTGGCCGACATGGCACTGCGCCTGGCCGCCGCCGAGTTGTTGACCTATCAAGCAGCCTGGAAGGCCGACCAGGGGACGATGACCGATAGCGATGCCGCCATGGCCAAGCTCTACTCCACCGAGATGCTTGCTTTCGTCACCGACGAAGCCATCCAGGTCCTGGGAGGGATGGGGCTGATGGACGAGCTGCCTCTGGAGAGGATGTGGCGGGATGCCCGCGTGGAGCGGATCTGGGACGGGACCTCGGAGATCCAGCGGCACATCATCAGCCGAGCACTCCTCCGCCCTTTGGGGGGCTGAATTGGGAATCCTCGTTGAGCAGGACCCTCCCTTTTTTACAGTGACCGTCGATCTGCCACCCGCCAACGCCCTCGACGCCGCCGCCAGCCGCCAGCTGACCCACCACTTCACCGAGTTCCGCGACAATCCTTCCCTCCGGGTGGCGATCCTCACCGGGGCCGGGGAGCGCTTCTTCTGCGCCGGATGGGATCTGAACTCGGCGGCGGGGGGAGAGGGGTTCGAAGCCGACTTCGGGGCGGGAGGCTTTGGGGGGTTTCCCGAGCTTCGAGGCCTCCGCAAGCCCGTGATCTGTGCCGTCAACGGAATGGCGGTTGGTGGCGGGTTCGAGATGGTGCTGGCCGCCCACCTGGTGGTGGCGGCCGACCACGCTGAGTTCTTCCTACCCGAGACTCACCGGGGGATCATTCCCGACGCCGCTTCCATCCGGCTGCCCCGCCTGCTGCCCCGTGCCCTCGCTTTGGAGACGCTGTTGGGTATCCGCCGGTTCACCGCTGCGGAACTGGCCGACTGGGGTCTTGTCAACCGGGTGGTGCCCGGCCCCGAGGTGGTGGCGGAGGCAAGGCGGCTGGCCGCCTCAGTGGTTGAGTCCGCCCCACTGGCGGTGGAGGCGGTGCTTGAGGCGATGGAAGCGGGTGAGGGTCGGCCGGTGGATGAGGGGCTCGCCCGGTTGCGAGAGGGGGAAAGCTACCGGCGGATGGTGGCCTCGGATGACGCGGCGGAGGGGCCGCGGGCTTTTGCGGAAAGGCGACCACCTTTATGGGAGGGCCGATGAACCTTGTCCCCTACCAGGTAACCGTGGGCCAGGAGTGGGTCGATTACAACCAGCACCTCAACGAGGGCGCCTACGGAGTGATTTTCTCCAACGCTACCGATCAAGTCCTCGACCAACTTGGCTGGGGCAGCGACTACCGGAGACAGAGAGGGGGAACCTTCTACACCGTTGAGACCCACACCCGATTTCTGCGTGAGGCGGCCCTGGGGACCCAGCTAGAAGTGATCACCTTCATCTTGGGCAGCGACCACAAACGCCTGCATCTATGGCATGAATTGCGCCGAGTGGCGGACCAGGGGGCAGTGGCGACCCAGGAGTCTCTCCTGGTCCACGTCGACGTTGCCAGCGGCCGGGTGAAACCGATGGAGGCCCTGACGGGACTCGCTCTCGCCTCGAACCGTCCCCCGGAGGTGGGGCGAGGCATCCGCCCCCTCTCCCATGAATAGTCACCCCTGTTGCGTTCCTTCTACCGGCGATCGGCCACCCGCACCGGATCCACTGAAAGATGGCGGAGTCAGTTCAGGGCAGGAAGTCTTGATCCCGGGAGGAGAGTTCCTGATGGGTTCGGAAGATAGCGACGCTCATCCCGAGGAGGGCCCGGTGCGACCAATCGAGGTCGAATCCTTCTACTTGGAAGCGACGGCCGTGACCAACCACGCATTTGCGGCGTTTACCGAATCCACCGGCTACGTCACTGACGCCGAACGGTGGGGATGGTCGTTCGTCTTCCACCTGTTCGTGTCTCCCATCCACAAGGCTGCATCCCGGCCTCTTCCGGCCGCTCCTTGGTGGCGTCAGGTGATGGGTGCAAGCTGGCGGCAGCCCTACGGGCCGCGGTCAGTCGCCCCCGGTGACCATCCCGTGGTCCATGTCAGCTGGCAGGATGCCGTGGCCTACGCCACCTGGGCTGGAAAGCGATTACCGACCGAAGCCGAGTGGGAGTACGCCGCCCGTGGTGGATTGGTGGGCCGAAAGTACCCCTGGGGCGACGACTTCCAGCCCGACGGGCGTCCTCGGGCCAACATCTGGGAGGGCACCTTCCCCGACCAAAACAGCGGCAGCGACGGTTACGTGGGGACGGCGCCTGCCACCGAGTATCCCCCCAATGGGTACGGCCTCTTCAACATGGTTGGCAACGTCTGGGAGTGGTGCGCCGGCCGCTTCCACGGGACTCAGCCGCGGCTTGTTCCCCTACGGGGCGGGTCCTACCTTTGCCACGACTCTTACTGCAACCGCTACCGGGTGAGCGCCCGCACCGGAGCCACCAAAGACTCTTCGACCGGGCACACCGGATTCCGTCTGGCCCGCTAAGGGGAGGCGCTCCCGTCCCCCGGTTCCCTAAGGCAGGCGCCTCTGCTCCAAACGGGTCCAGAAGTCATCGCCGGAACGAAGGTAGCGACGGTCGGCGTCGTCAGGGGTGGGATGGTCCCAGCGGTGGATGACCCCGGTGCGGAGGGCTTCTGCCACCACCCGTCGGGCCTTCTGACTGGCTCGCACCCGGGCATTCAACTCTTTCAAATCCCAGCGATCGTCGACCGCGGTCGAAAGCTGTCGATACACCGCGTCGTAGCTGGGGTCATGGGCCCGGTCGATGAGCTCGTCGGGGTCGCTGGACAGGTCGTAGAGCAAATCGGGGTCTCCGGGGCAGCGGATCAGCTTGAACTGGTCCCTGACCAGCATCACCAGGGGCGCATGCACGCCTTCCGCCAGGTACTCCATGGCCACATCGCCGTGTTCCGACTGCTCGCCCTTGAGCCAGGGAAGCAGGCTGGTCCCATCGAGGGGTAAGGCAGCTCCCCCGGGGGGAAAACCGCCACCCAATTCGACCAAGGTGGGAAGCAGATCCAAGAGCGACACCGGAGAGGGGATGCGGGCCGGGCGGAACCCACCCGGGTACCAGAAGAGCAGTGGGACCCGAGCCGACCCCTCCCGGGGCGACATCTTGTACCAGAGGCCACCTTCCCCGAGCATCTCTCCGTGGTCGGAGGTGAATACCACCACAGTGTCGTCCACCAGCCCCAACGAGGTCAGATCGGAGATGAGATCGCCGACGATGTCGTCGATGAAGCTGATGGCGGCGTAGTAGCCGCGGCGGGCGGAGAGAACCTGCTCGGCGGTGGGAACGATCTTGTCGGCTTGGATCATGCGGCTGATTCGCTGGCTGTGCGGGTCTTGCGCCTCGAATGGCACCGCCGGAAGGCGAGGAGCATCGATGGGCACGTTCTCGTAGCGGTCCCAATACCGCGGAGGCATCTCGTAGGGGTCGTGGGGAAAGGTGAAGGAGGCGGTGATGAAGAACGGCCGTTCCCGGGCTCGGGCGGCGTCGCGCAGGGCTCGCCGGGTGCGGAAAGCCACTTCTTCGTCGTAGTCGATCTGGAGAGCGGCCCGCACCGGGCCGGCTCGTACCACTGAGCTCATGTCGTGGTACCAGGGCAGGCGGGCATCCGGGGCCAGGTCCCAATCGGGGATCCAGTCCAAGCCGGCCGGATAAACGTCGCTTACCGGCCGTTCCTCGAACCCGTGGAGCTGGTCGGGCCCGATGAAATGCATCTTGCCGATCAGCTGTGTGTGATAACCGTTACGGCGGAGGTAGTGGGCCAAGGTGGGGACCCCGGCCGGGAACTCACCCGCATTGTCATAAGCGCCATTTCGGGAAGGCAGTAGTCCTGTCATCATCGCCGCCCGCGAAGGCACACAGAGCGGAGAAGGGCAATAGGCCCTTTCCATCACCACCCCTTGGCTAGCCAGCTGATCGAGCTGGGGGGCGAGCACCGTCTGGTTGCCGTAGCTGGAGAGGGCGCCGGCAGCCAGCTGGTCACATTGGATCAGCAGCACATTGGGGAGGCTCATCGATTGGGCAGTTTGGCATCACCCGGGAGGCTCGTCGCCTCCGGGACCATGAACCCGGCAGGTACCATTCCCTATCCATGCGCACCGTTGCCGAGTTTCTGGACGCCCTCTCCCACGTGGTGCCCGGGGACAAGGCCGCAGATTGGGATCGGCAGGGGCTGGAAGTGGGCGATGCCAACGCCCCTGTGCAGCGAGTGGGGGTCTGCCACGACATCACCCAAGCAGTGGTCGAGGATGCCCTCCGCCAGCAACTCGACCTCCTCATCACCTATCACCCGCTCCTCTTCCGGCCTCTGCACCGCCTAACGCTGGCGGCCGGCCCCGAGAGTCGGGCCTATCAACTGGTCCGGGGCGGAGTGGCGGTGGCCACCGTCCACACCGCCTGGGATGTCGCCCCGGGAGGGGCGGCCGACGCGTTGGCTTCGGCCTTCGGGTTGAGCGAGGTGCGGGGATTCGGGCTGGTGGCGGGAGAACCTCAGGTGAAGGTGGTGGCCTTCATTCCCGGTGAGTCGGCTGACGGGGTGGCCGAGGCCATGGCCGCGGCGGGGGCGGGCCGGATCGGCAACTACTTCGGGTGCAGCTTCCGTTCCCCCGGCACCGGCACCTTCTTCCCCGGGGAGGGAGCTCGACCGGTGGCGGGGATGGCGGGACGGCTGAACTATGAGGACGAAGTGCGAGTCGAGATGGTGGCTCCTAAACGGCTCGAGGACCGGGTGGTGGCGGCTTTGGTGGCCTCCCACCCCTACGAAGAGCCCGCCTTCGATGTGATTGATGTCAGGTCCAACGCCGGCCTGGTCGGGCGGGTGGGACGGCTCCCCACTCCCCACAAGATGTCTTCACTGGGAGAATTGGTGGCCGCCTCGCTGGGGGTGGCGGCCCGTCTTAGCCACGACGATGAGGCGCTGATCGAATCCCTGGCCGTACTGCCCGGCTCGGGCGGATCGTTCCTCGGGGAGGCAGCCGCCACCGGAGCAGACGCCTTTCTCACCGGCGACCTCAACCATCACCAGTTTCTGGCCGCCGCCGACCGGGGCCTCAAGCTGGTCGACCCGGGACACGCCGCCTCCGAGGCGCCCGGGCTCGCCCGGCTGCGGGAGGTGGTGGCCGGCCTCGGGGTAGACACGGTCGACCTGACCGGGAACCCGACTCCGTGGACGACATGACGGGCACCGAACTCTCCGACCTCCTCGATCTCCAAGAAGTCGACCTGGCCATCGACCGGTTGCTCCACCAGCGAGAAAGCCTTCCCGAACTGGCTGCCCTCGACCAGGCCCGAGCCCGTCTCCAGGTGCTGGAGGCCGAGTACCAGGGACTTCACGATGAGCTGCGCCGTTTGGAACGCGACGAAGACAAGGCCGAAGGCGAGTTGGAGATCCTCGAGACCAAGCTCAAAGAGAGCGAGACCCGACTGTTCGCCGGGGGTATGAGTGCCCGGGAGACTGAACAGAAACGTCTCGAGGTCCAGGCACTACGGGGTCAACAGGACGCCATGGAAGGAAAGGTGCTCGCCATCCTCGACCAGCTCGACCCCCTCCGGGAAGAGGAAGCTCGAGTAGCCAGAGCTCGGGACGAGGTGAAAGCGGAGGTCGAGAATCTGGAGCAGATCGTCACTTCCGCCTGGAACGAGATCGATGCCCACGTCGCCCGTCGGGAAGAAACCAAACGGGAGCTGGCCGCCCCCATCCCCGGGGATCTACTCGACCTGTATGAACAGCTCCGACGGAGCAAAGAGGGAGTGGCCATCGGACGCCTGGAGGGAGGAGTGTGCGGAGGTTGCCACCTCGCTCTCTCGCTTCCCGAGCAGCGGGAGGCCTCGGAGTGGGATCCCCCTCGCTGCATCCATTGTCTACGCCTCCTGGTGATGTAGTGGCCGGCACCTTCCTGCTCTACACCGACGGGGCGGCGCGGGGCAACCCCGGACCGGCGGCGATCGGCGCCGCCCTCTACATGGTCGAAGACGGCACCAGGCGACTGGTGGGGGAGGTCAGTGAGGCCATCGGTACCGCCACCAACAACGTCGCCGAATACAAAGCCGTCCTAGCCGGTCTGCTCCTGGCTCGCCGTCACCATCCCGACCGCTTGGTGTTGCGGGCCGACAGCCAGCTACTGATTCGCCAGTTGGAGGGTCGGTACCGGGTGAAAAACCTGACTCTCCGTCAGCTGTACGAAGAGGTAACCAGGCTCCTGCAGGCTCTCCCCTCCTACGACCTCCAACATGTTCCTCGGGAGGAGAACATCGTCGCCGACGCTCTCGCCAACGCCGCCCTCGATCGATGATCTTGTGGCACGTGGGAGGTGCCATCTTCCTGTTCCGATGGATCTTCCGCGACCCCAAGGTGGACTTGCGCCTCTTGGCTCTCGGCGCCGTGCTTCCCGATGTCGTCGACCTCGCCTTGGGTCTGGGGCTGGGCCAGCCCACCCGGCAACGGGTGGGACACGCTCTCCTCACCCCCACTCTCGTAGCGGTGATCATCCTCCTTACTACCCGCCGGGGACGGAAGCGGCGCCAGCAAATGACGGTGGTGGTGGCGTGGCTCTTTCATCTGCTGCTCGACGCCACCTGGGTCCGCCCCGAGACCTTCTTCTGGCCGTTCTTCGGTTGGGAGTTCGCATCCTGGCCGGCGGGGCCGATCTTGGCCCGGGCCGGATCAGATCCCTGGCGATGGGCGAAGGAGACTATGGGTTTCATCTACCTGGCATGGCTGGGTGCCGGACTCCGGCGGAGCCAGCGCCAAACCGCCTGATCGGTTACTTTGCCGCCCATGCTGATCGGCGACATGGAACTCGCACTGAGCCCCACTAGTCCCGGGATGAGCGTCCGCCAATCGGCCGCTCTGTGCCGGTGGGGCGAGGAACTGGGTTACCGCCAGGCATGGCTGGCCGAAGTGGCGGGGCCCGACGCTTTCGTGCTCGCCGCCGCCGCCGCCGCCCAGACTGAGCACATGGAGCTGGGGGTGGCGGTAGTTCCCGCCTTCACCCGCACCCCGGCTGCCCTGGCCACCGCCGCCGCCTCGGTCAGCCAGGTGCTGGCGGGGAGAACCTTCACCCTGGGGATCGGCGCCTCCTCGGAGACGATCGTCTCGGGTTGGCATGGCGTGGCCTTTGACCATCCCCGGCGGCGGGTTGAGGAAATGGTCGAGGCAGTCCGAGCCGCCCTCGGTGGGGGAAGCGATTACCACGGCGACCTCGTCTCCATGCGCCGGTTCAAGATGGCCTCTCCGCCGGAAGGAGCGGTGCCTGTCTATGTAGGAGCGTTGCGCCCCGGCATGTTGGAGCTGGCTGGCGCCATTGGTGACGGGGTCTGCCTCAACCTCATGCCTCCCGAGGTGGTGCCACGCCAGCTCGCGGCAGTGCGCCAGGGGGCGGAGGCTCGGGGCAGGTCCCTTCCGACCGACTTCGGGGTCGTGGCTCGGCTTCAGGTGGTGGCGACCGACGATGCCGAAGTTGTCCGCCAGGAGCTACGCCAGACCATGTTGGGGCCTTACCTAGCCCAGCCCGTTTACAACCGCTTCCTGGCCTGGATGGGGTATCCCGAGGAAGCCGCAGCCATCGCCGCGGGATGGGCCGCCCGCGACCGGGAAGCGGTGTCGCGGGCGTTGCATGACAGGCTGGTCGATGCTCTCGCCGTCATCGGCGGGCCGGCCCGGGTGAGGGAGCGCCTGGAGGAGTACGCCGCTTCTGGCTTGACGGTGGCCGCCCTCAGTGTGGCGGCCGCCTCCCCTGCGGTGGTGGAGGACACCCTGCGGGCGCTGGTCCCATGAGATCCCGGCCCGCCCTGGGGATCGTGCTTCTGGCTGCGGGGCTGGTGTTGGGTGCCTGTCGGGGGGAAGGAGGATCCACCACCACCCTGGTCGAGGAGGAAGGGGCGGATGCTGCCTCAGTGGCGGCCGACCTCATCGCCGCGGTCAGGGCGGGGAACTTCGATGAGGCGGCTGCTCTCACCGTCACCGAGCAGATGCCCTGGGTGGTGATGGCGGAGGGAGCTTCGCTGGCCCAGGCGGCCCAATTGGGACCGGAGGAGGTGGTCGAAGTAGCCGCCAACTACTGGCGGGGCTTCGCCGACGCCGCCCACCTTCCCGATGAAGGGGGAGCCGTTGAGGAGATTACGGTGGGGGACAACCGTTACGCGGTAGTGTCGCTCGAGGGCCGTCTGCAATTGGTATTGCGTTTCGACCAGGCCTGGAGAGTGGATGTGATCGCCTCCTTCGCCCCCACCATCGCCAACCGTCTGTTAGAAGCGGCCGAGGCGGTGGAAGCCAACCGGGGCGACTACGCCCGGGGTATGCGGGACATGTTGGCGGAGCAAAGGAATTCGGTGGAGGTGGCGGCCCGGGATCGTGGGTTGCCGGCCGAAACCCAGGAGGATCTCGACGCCCTCCTCGAGGTTCTCGCCGACCTTGCGAGCTAGGACGCCGGGGCGGGCATTAGGTTGCAGCCCACACCGTGAGTGTCTACGACATCCTGGCCGAGCTTCCGTACTTCTCTTCGCTTCCCGAGGAGGAACTGGAGACGCTGTGCCAGTCGGCCACCATGGTCGATGTGGCAGCCGGCGACGTGATCATGCAGGAAGGTCAGGAAGTCGATGCTCTGATGGTCGTGGCCGAGGGTGCCTTCGAGGTGACCCGGCGGGCCGGCACCCAGGACGTCGTCGTCGGGGTTGCCGGCACCGGCGAAGTTTTGGGGGAGATGTCTTTTTTGGAGGGCAGGCCCGCCTCAGCCACCCTCACCGCTCTGTCCGACGCCCGCCTGGTCCGCCTTCCCGCTGCCAAGGTGGACCACATCCTCTCTCACCTCCCCTTCCTCAAAGGCATGTTCCTGACCATGATCATGCGGCTCCGCGAGCGCGAGTCATCGCTGGTCCATGCCGAGAAGTTGGTGGCCTTGGGGACTATGACCGCCGGTCTCCTCCACGAAGTCAACAATCCAGCCGCCGCCATCAAACGCTCGGCGGCAGGCCTGGTCCATGCTGCTGAAGGTTTGCTCGAGCCCGGAGAGGAGGTTGCGCGGACGGCGCTGGAACGGGCTGAACTGGAGGAGGAACTGGGCGAATTCCTCGATGAAAAGGGAGTGGCGGACGCCTTCGAGGTGGCCACTTCACTCGTCGCCCTCGGCTGGGACGCAGAGCGACTCGAATCGGTGGCGGGGGGGGATGAGGCGGAGATCGCTCGCCTCGCCCAGCTGGCCCACGCCCGTCAGCTGGCCGGAGAGGTGGCGATGGCAGCCGAGCGACTTTCGGAGTTGGTCGAAGCGGTGAAGACCTGGGTGTATTTGGATCAGGGACCCCGTCAACAGTTCGACCTCAACCAGGCAGTACGCCAAACCATCGCTTTGCTGCGGCACAAGTTGGGTCAGGTCGATCTCCAACTCGAACTCGACCCCGAGCTTCCCGCCATCGAAGCCTCGGGCGCCGAGCTCAACCAAGTCCTCACCAATCTGGTGGACAATGCCATCCACGCCGCCCGCACCCGGGTCACGGTTAGAACCCGGGTGGAAGGTGATGAACTGGTCGGTGAAGTGGAAGATGATGGTGCGGGCATCAGCCCCGAGCTCGTAGAGAGGATCTGGGAGCCGTTCTTCACCACCAAGCCACCGGGGGAAGGCTCGGGGCTGGGACTCTCGATTTCGCGCCGGATCGTCGAATCGCACCGAGGCCGTCTGTTGATCCAGCAGAACGGATCCACTCGATTTGTGATCCGACTTCCCATCCCCACCTCGTGATGCCAAGCCTCCCGGTTGGGATCGTCACCTTCCTCTTCACCGACATCGAAGGGTCGACCCGGCTGGTTCAGGAACTCGGTCCTGATTACCTGCCGGTGCTCGAACTCCACGGCGAATTGATGCGAAGCGCTATCACCGCGGCTGGGGGGGTGGTGGTATCGACCGAGGGCGACTCCTTCTTTGCCGTCTTTGATTCGCCGGTGGCAGCCGTGGCTGCCGCCACCGAGGCCCAGCGGCGACTGGCCGCGACCAGCTGGCCTTCCGGGATCGAGGTCAAGGTGCGCATGGGATTACACACCGGGGAAGGCATCTTGGGCGGCGACAACTATGCCGGTCTCGACGTACATCGAGCGGCCCGCATCGCCGGTGCCGCCCACGGCGGCCAGATCGTGGTCTCGGCCGCCACCGCGGTGCTGGCCGGGGAGTCGCTCCCTCCCGGCGTCACCATGCGCGACCTGGGAAGCCACCGGCTTAAAGACCTGGCCAACCCCGAACCGCTGCGGCAAGTGGTGATCGAGGGGCTGAGAAGCGACTTTCCTCCGCTCCAATCGCTCGACGCCATGCCTCACAACTTGCCCGTGCAGCTCACCACCTTTGTGGGGAGACCAGAAGTGGAGGCGGTCATGGAAGCGGTGAGGACCGCTCGGCTGGTGACCTTGACCGGGCCCGGTGGCACCGGCAAGACCCGGCTGTCGCTGCAGGTGGCAGCGGAGTTGCTGGGTGACTTCTCCGGCGGGGTCTGGTTTGTGGCGTTGGCCGCGATTCGGGAACCCGATTTGGTTACGCCTACGGTCGCCGCCACTCTGGGTCTGCAGCCGTCAGCAGAGGATCCCGATCAGCGGCTGGTCGAGTACCTCCGCAACCGTGAGCTACTCCTGGTCTTGGACAACTTTGAGCAGGTGGTGGAAGCTGCCGACCGGGTAGCGGGTTGGATGCAGGGAGCATCCAAGTTGAAAGTGCTGGTCTCGTCCCGGGTGCCCCTGCACATCGCCGGCGAGCTGGAGTATGCGGTGCCGCCCCTCCCGCTCCCGGATCTCGAGGGGATGTTCACCCCCGAGTCGCTAGCTGAATACGAGTCGGTGCAGCTATTTGTGCAGCGGGCTCAGGCCATCAACCCGGGGTTTGGGCTGACCGTCGACAACGGCCGCCATGTGGCCGAGATCGTCACCCGCCTCGATGGGCTGCCGCTGGCCATCGAGCTGGCAGCCGCCCGCAGCAAAGTCCTCGGCCCGGCGGCGCTGGCCGAACGCCTCCACTCCCGGCTGGCGCTCCTCACCGGTGGTGCCCGTGACTTACCCGAACGGCAGCGGACGTTGCGGGGAGCGATCGAGTGGAGTTATGACCTGCTCGATTCCGACCATCGCCGGCTTTTCGCCTGCCTGGGGGCATTCTCCGGGTCCTTCGGCCTGGCGGAATGTGAAGCCATCTGCCAGCCCGACGTCGACCTCGACGTCCTCGACGGGCTCAGCGATCTGGTGGATCACAGCCTTCTCCGCCCCCTGCCCAGTGATCATGATCCCCGTTTCTTCATGCTGGAGACGATCGGTGAACTGGCCCGCGAACACCTGGAAGCGGCGGATATAGGGGCGACCGTTCGCCACCGTCACGCCGAGGTCTACCTGGCTTTGGCTGAGGAGGGCGCCCGCCACTTCACCCGCCGGGGACAGCGGGAGTGGCTAGACCGGATTGCCGTCGACCACGACAATCTTCGTTATGGGCTGTCGTGGGCGATCGCCGCCGAGGAGATCGACCTCAGCCTTCGTTTCGTTGCCGCCCTCTGGCGCTATTGGCAAATGCGAGGCTGGCTGCAAGAGGGTCGCCGCCTGGCCGATCAGGTGGTGGCCCAGCCGGGGGGGAGCGAGGTTCATCGCCTTGACGCTTTGGAAGCGGCGGGCGGGCTTGCTTACTGGCAGGCAGATGCCGACGCCACCTTCCGCTATTACCGGGCAGCTCTGGAGTTGGCGGAGAAGCTCGGCGATCAAGGACGGCTGGCTGATGCGCTCTACAACCTGTCTTCACCCGAGGCGGTATATGGCGACCCCGACAACGCCCGGGCTCTGCTCAAGCGGGCAACGGAGATTGCCACCGCTCTTTCGGATCGGGTTCGGCAAGGTACCTATGAGTGGGGCATGGGCACCAGCTACTTCCTGGGCGACAACCCTCAGGCCTCGATCGCCCACTATGACGAGGCCCTTCGCTTGCTCGAGGGTACCGACGCCATCTTTCAGATCGGCTGGACCTATCGCATGAAAGCAACCGCTTTGCTCTACCTCGATCAGCCCGAAGAAGCCGAACCTTATCTTCGCCAAGGGCTGGCCATCTTCGCTCAAGCCGGCGACACCTCAGCCTTCGCGCTTCACGTTCGCGACTATGCCGAGCTGGCCCTGGCCCGGGGCGACCCTGAAATGGCGCTCCTTCTCGCCGGGGCTACCGCCGCCCTCGAGGCGGCCTCCGAAACCCGCATGCTCGATTTCGTCGCCAACCGGCTACGTGATCTCGAGCAGGCGGTGGTGGCGGTGGGGGAGGAGAAGGCCGAGAAGCTACTGGCCCGGGGACAGGCGATGTCGGTTCGAGAGATTCTCGAACTGGTCGGTTATCAAATGGAGCAGTGATCTCTTCCAATCGGCGGTGTTCACCAGAGCGGCCAGGGAAGGGCGGGTCGATCTTGGGGTGGGGGAGGGTGAACGGGTTGGGCGAGGAGGCCGCCCACCCGCTGGGCAAGGGCGTCGGCTTCGGCCGGGCTGAGGAGCTCCGCGGTCCGTTGCCAAAGGTGGTCGGTGAGGGCCGTGCTCAGCCGAGCGACTGCCTCAAGCAGAGGCGAGGGTAAGGGCTGCCCGGCCAGGCCCCAAAGGACGGTGCGCAGCTTCGGCTCGGTATGGAAAGTCAGGCCGTGGTCGATCGCCCAGAGCCGCCCGGTTCCGATCTCGGCAATGATGTGGCCAAGTTTGCGGTCGGCGTTGTTACAGACGATGTCGAGCACCGCCACCGGCCACAGGCGGGAGTCGAGGGCGGGGACGAGAAGAGTGCGAGGGTCAAAGTCGAAGTCTTCAGTGACGAAGGCCTGGGCCGATCCGGGACCCAGGGGACCTTCGGCGGCTCTGGTTTCGGGCACCAGGTCGAGATCCAGTGCCTGCGATACCTCATAGGTGAGGATTTCACGGTTGGCCAGTGAGCGAAGGGGAAAGTCCCACAGGGGGCTCTCTCCACGTTCCGGTTTGTAAACCCAGAGGCGACCTTGGGAGTCGCGGCCGAGCAGAGTGGCGTTGCTGGCATAGGGCATCTGCCCTTCGATCTCGGTCAGCTCGATGACGTTCAAGCGGGTGGGTGGTGCCCGTTGACCCAGGGGCAGTTGTGGCCCTCGGGATCTTCCGGCAGCCCGCAGCGGGGGCAGATCGGTCGCCCTGAGGCGACCACCTGCAAGGCGACCACGGCCATGGCCTGAAACTGTTCTGGTGTGACCAGGAAGGTGACCGAGTCGTCACCCTCCACCTCTCCGATCTGAAGGGTGAGGAATTCGTTCTGCGTTATTCCCACCCCAATCGATCCGATCCGAAAGCGTGGCTGGTCTGGTTCCCTCACCTCCAAGCCGGAGCGGATCAGGTGTCCCACTGCCTCTTGATCAGGAGACAAGCCGCTGGCGATCAAGAGCTGGAGGCCCTGCTCGGCCAGCTCGGCCACTTGATCCTTCTCACAGAGGAACCAGTGGCTCACCGCGGAAGCAGTCACTTCCAGATAGAAGGTGCGTTTGCCGGGAGCGCCGATGGCGCCGGCCGCGAACCGTTCGGCCGGGCCCAGGTTCTCTACTGCCATGTGCGGGGGTCTCCGTTGCTGTTGAGAGTCACCACTCGGGGAAGGCCGCCAGGGGGAAGATCGACCACCGTCACCGAGGCTGGTGCCACTGCTACCCGGCCGAAGAGGTCGAGCGGTTGTCCAAGGTAGTGGGAAACCACCAGCTTGACGATGTCGGCGTGGGTGACGAGGGCCAGGTTGCGGCGGCGATGGCGCAGGGCCAGCTCTTCGCAGGCTGCCACGGCCCGATGCTGAGCCTCGAAGAGGGACTCGCCACCGGGGAACCGCATCCGGGCGGGTGAGGCCACCACCGTCTTCCAGGCCCGTAGCCGCACCAGGGAGGCGAGGCTGCGGCCGGACCAGTCGCCATAGTCGACTTCGAGGAGGCCGGGATGGGGCTGAACCTGATTCGGCTGGAGCGAGTGGCGGCGCTGATGGTGGGCGATTGCGGCGGCGGTCTGTTGGGTGCGTTCCAGCGGTGAGGCAAAGATGGCGTAGAGGTTCACCGTTCGCAGCGCCTTCCCCAGGTCGGCGGCTTGAGCATGGCCGGCGGCGTTGAGTTCATATCCCGGCAGGCGACCGGTGAGGAGCCGTCCGGTGACGTCGGTCATCGCGTGTCGGATCAGGACTAGCCGGGCCATGGGTGGGGGAGAGGCTACCGGCGGCTCCCCCTATAACAGCCTGCCCTGGGGATCGGGGTCCAGCAGCTCGGGTCCGTTGTTGCGCACCGAGTTGACCAGGGGGGACACGGTACGTTCCATCCACAGGTCGTCGTCGATTGGGTGGAGCAGATCCAGAGCTTGTTGGGGATTGTTCAGCTCTCGGTTGAGCCATTCGTCCCAGGCGTGGGGAGGAAGAGCCACCGGCATCCGGTCATGGAGGCTGGCTGCCACGCCGGTGGCGGGAGTGGTGATGATGGCGCAGGTTCGCAGCAGAGTTCCCGTCGACTCGATGCTTCGGGTTTCCCAGACTCCGGCGAAACCCACCGGGTAGCCGTCGGCCCGGAAGATGAAGTGAGGCACCCGGCCCCGCTCACCCCCATCCCATTCATAGAACCCATCAGCGGGGATGAGGCATCGACGCCGCCGCAGAGCCAGCCGGAAAGCAGGGCTGGTCGCAACCGTCTCCTGCCGGGCGTTGATATGGATCGTCTTGGCGTCGCTGGCGAAGGAAGGGATCAGCCCCCACCGCATCGTCTCCAACCGGCGGGCGCCCTCCCTCTCGGCGATGACGTACACGGAGTCGGTGGGAGCCACATTCCAGGAGGGAGACAATGGTTCTGAAGCGTCGGGGATGGCCCCGAAGTAGTCGGCGTAGAAGTCGAGGTCGCCTGCCAGCGTGAACCGACCGCACATGGCGGAGACGGTACCGCCACCAAGTTTCTGCGCGTCTTTTTCCGTCGCTGCGACGTAATTTTCTGCACGGAAGGAATGGGTGAAGCCTTCCGTGCAGATTTTTGCGTCGCTACGACGGAAAAATCCGCGCAAGTGTCAAGAGGCGAGGAATTGAGCGATCTCAGCGACGACCAGTTTCGGATGCCGGCTGACGGTGCGGGCGGCGAACCGTCGGAGTTGCCATCCGACCTCGAAGATCAGATTCTGACGGATCAGGTCGAGTTCGAGTTGGCGAGCTGAGGAGTGGGCGGCGAGCCCGTCGATCTCGACAGCCTTCACTCGCCTCGGCCAGGCGAAGTCGAGGATGGCAACAGTTCCGTCGGGGAGCACCAGCACGTACTGCCTCTCGGGCTCTTCGAGACCGGCGAGGCGCATGTGACGGAGAATCAACGTTTCCGCCGGGCTACCCAGAGGCTTGCCGTCGCGGCGTCCATCGAGGACCGCGATTACCTTGGAACGACCCCTCACTCCCTTGGTTCCGAATTCGTCCAGGCACTCAGCCATTCGGCGCGGAGTCAACAGCCCTTTCCGAATGCCACTGTCATAGAGCTGTTCGACGGCTGGTGTGGGAACGTACCAGGCGGAATCGAGGATTGACCGCTCTGCAGTTGTTACGGGAATGCCGTCGACGGTTGTGCCCTCCATTCGTCTCCTTGTGCGGTGGAGAAGGACACCCTCGGGGGCCGGCAGGTGACCCACCGGGACGGTCAATTCGACTGGGCCAAAGGTGACGCCTTCCAGGTCCCAGAGCTGGGCGGCCGTCCGGTGAGAGACGAGGGCTAACGGGCCGGCGGCGAGAGTGGCGGCCCGCAGCTGTCCTCTCCAAGGCAGGGGAGCAACGCCCACCTGGTAGACGCCGGCGTGGATCTGGCGCCAGGCGCCCTTGTCGAGGCGCCTTCTGATCATTTCGTCGGAGCCTCCATGGATAAGCAAGGTGGCTCGATCAACCAGTCCGTAGTTGTCAGCAGCGAACGAATAGATGGCTTGGTCGTCCATCTGCCCAAAATGTCAGAAGACGACCCCGATGGGAAGGGGGTTGTTGGTACGAGCGCCGACCGCTAGGCAATGTTTCTGCGCGTCTTTTTCCGTCGCTGCGACGTAATTTTCTGCACGGAAGGAATGGGTGAAGCCTTCCGTGCAGATTTTTGCGTCGCTACGACGGAAAAATCCGCGCAGAGAGGGGGCGAGCCCGCCTGTAAGCCGGATTCTGTTCGTTGCCGTGTGGCAACGAGGCGACCATCCCTCTAGGACGGCGGTTACCCGCCGCCTCCAGCGGCCTACCCGGGACTTGATCGGCGGGCCACCGACGTCCCTGTTTGACCTTGCTCCGGATGGGGTTTGCCAGCCGGCCGGTCACCCGGCTCGCTGGTGGGCTCTTACCCCACCGTTTCACCCTTGCCTGTGCGGCCCGGAGGCACGCCATCGGCGGTCTGTTCTCTGTTGCACTTTCCGTCGGGTCGCCCCGCCTGGGAGTTACCCAGCATCCTGCCCTGTGGAGTCCGGACTTTCCTCGTCACCGGCTCCTGACCGGTGACGCGGCCGCCCGGCGGGCTCGCGATCGAAGTTTACTTGCCAGGTTCAACCAGAACCGGACCGGAAACGTTCCCCGAACCATCCCGCCAATCCCCCCAGGAGGATGGCCAGCAAAGCCAGCCACAAGACCTGCCCGGTGGGAGCGGGACTTCCCCCGAGGCGGGCGACCACCACCACCACCAAAGCCATTCCCAAACCGGTGAGGGAGCCGTGGAATCGCCCCTGGCCGGGAGCGATTCGACCCGCGGTCAGACCCCCGCTGATGAGCCCCACCATGATCGACAGGGTCAGGACGAGACCTCGGGGTAGGCCCGGAAACGCCGCTGAGATGAGATATCCGATCCCGAAAGTGACCCCGGCCACTAGGGACCCCACCGCCAAGCCGAGCCAGATGGCGCGCCAGCTGAGGGCCGCCCACATCAGGATCCCCGATTCCCGGGTCCCGGCGGCGTAGATTGGAGGCCGATTGCGCAAGGCCGGCGAGAGGAGGGATCAGTGGTCATCAACAAGTACCTGGCAGAGGCGGTGGGCACCTTCATTCTGGTGTTTGTCGGGTCGATGTCGGTTCTGGCCAGCCAAGCTACCGATGCCTCGCTACTGACCGTGGTGCCCTGGGGCTTCGGGTTGGGGCTCCTGGCGGCGATCTACGCCGTGGGCCACGTGTCGGGTGGCCACTTCAACCCCGCCGTCACCCTGGCCATGTGGCTCGACAAGCGCACCTCCTTCTCGGACCTCGTCGGCTATTGGATCGGCCAGATCATTGGCGCCACCATCGCCGCCGGGGTGGTGCTGGCGGCAGCCGACCGGGAAGGTGTCGCCTCCACCGTCACCGGTTTCGAGCGTTCGGGGTCGGCTTTGGTGATGGAGTTCGTGCTCACCCTGGCGTTCGTGCTCGTGATTCTTGCCGCCAGCAGGCGAGCTCCGGCAGTGGCGGGTGTCGTGATCGCCCTCACCTTGGTGGCCGTCCATCTGGCCGGCATCCCCTTCAGCGGGGCCTCGGTCAACCCGGCCCGTTCCTTCGGACCTGCTCTCATCGCCGGTGACTTCGATGGGTTCTGGGTCTACGTTGTGGGCCCGCTGGCGGGTGCGGCGGTGGCCTGGGTGTTCTGGCGAATGTTCGGTGGCGCCGAAGAAGAGGCTCCGCCCGCCTAAGCCAGAGCGTCTTCGGCCAGCTCCTCCAGGCCCACCACCCAACCGGTGGGAAGCGACCAGTGCCGGGCGCCTTTGACCACCCGGCGTAGATAGTCGGCCGCAGGGGAGTATTCGCTCCCGGTGACGGGGGAGACAAAGGTGACGACTTCGTATTTGGTACCGGCCCGATCCACTGCTCGGAAATCGTGGCGAGGCTGGCGTCCTTCGATGGCTTCGGCAGCGGTGATAGCTGCCATCTCCTGGGCCGAGACCGAGAAGATCGCTCCCCAGACGGTGTGTCCTGGGGCCGGCTCGGCGGAGGGATAGCCGTCCGGCGTAGGAAAGGCCAGCCGGGTCTCAGGGAGGTGGGCCACGTGGGTGTGGGAGGCGCCGGGTGCCAGCTCGGCGAGTCGGGCCGGGTCGAGGAGCGTCCCGTAGGCGAACAAGAGCATGGCCGGCGAGTGTACCGAGCCTCCCCCTCAGGCCCGGGGATACACTCACCGCCCCGATGGATTGGGCACCCCTCTTTGCAAAGCTGGCGGCAGGAGTCGATCTCGACCGCCAAGAAGCTCGGGCGGCGATGGCCGAGATCATGGCCGGCCAGACCACCCCCGCCCAGATCGCCGCCTTCATCGTCGCGCTGAGAATCAAGGGCGAGACCGTCGACGAGATGACCGGCTTGGTCGAAGCCATCCGCCAGGCGGCGGTGCCGGTAACGGTCGAACGGGAGGGGTTGATCGATCTGGTGGGAACCGGAGGCGACCGTAGCGGGACCTTCAACATCTCCACTACCGCTGCCCTGGTGGCGGCCGGGGCGGGCGCGCGAGTCGCCAAACACGGCAACCGGGCCGCCTCGTCGGCCTCGGGCTCGGCCGACGTCCTCGAAGAGTTGGGAGTTCCCATCGATCTGCCTCCAGAAAAAAACGTCGCCTTGCTGGCCGAGACCGGCTTTGCCTTCTTCTTTGCTCCCCATTACCACCCGTCGTTCCGTCACGCCGGACCAGTGCGGAGGGAGTTGGGGATTGCGACTGTGTTCAACTTCCTCGGCCCCCTCGCCAACCCCACTGGAACCACCCGCCAGGCAGTGGGCGTCTCCGACGCCAGCATGGCCGAAAAAATGATCGGGGTGCTGCAGCGGCTCGGCTCGGACTACGCCTTCGTCTATCACGGCGAAGACGGCCTCGACGAGATCACCACCACGGGGCCGACCTACATCTATCGGCTTCGCCATGGTGAAGTCACCCATGCCGAGTTCACCCCTGAAGACTTCGGGGTGGAGCGGTCGCCGCTGCAGAGCCTCCTCGGCGGCAGCCCTGCTGAGAACGCCGCCATCCTTCGCAGCGTGCTCGCCGGCGAGAAGGGCCCCCGCCGCGACGCCGCGGTCATCAATGCCGCTCCAGCATTGGTGGTGGCCGGGCTGGCCGAAGGTTTCGTCGAGGGAGTGGAGCTGGCCCGGGAGACGATCGACAGCGGTCGGGCCCTGGCCACCTTGGAGCGGGTGATCGAGGTGGGACGCAGGCTCCAGAGCGGGGCTTGATCCGTGCCGGCTACCACCGACGAGTTGGTGGACTCGCTTCGGCGTTCCGGTCTTCGGGTCACCGCTCCCCGCCGGGCGGTGTGTCACGTTCTCGCCTCGGCCAGCGATGAATTGCTCAGCGCCACCGACCTGGCCCAGCGGGTGCAACATGTCCTCGGGCGGACGGTTGATCTGGCCACCATTTACCGGACCATCGAAGTGCTGGAACGCGAAGGGCACGTACACCACGTGCACTTTGGTGACGGACCCGGGGTGGTTCACATGGTGGAAGGCTCCCTCCACCAACACCTGGTCTGTGAAAACTGCGGTCGTACCGAGAACGTTCCCCTCCACGAGCTGCGAGGCTTAACCGGGGGGCTAGAGGAACGTTATGGGTTTGTGGCGGGGTCCAGTCACTTTGCCCTCATGGGTTTGTGCCGCAACTGCCGGGAATAACTGCCCTGACCCCCATGGCCTCGGAGCCGGGGTATGCTATTGCGAAGTCGTTGCAACAAGCTTGGCGGAAGGACTCAGGGTGCACATTCCCGACGGCTATATCAACCTCGCCACTTCGGCCGGGGCAGGCGTAGCGGCCGCCGGCGGCTTGGCGGCTTCCCTCAAAGCCAGCGGCAAAGACCTGGCCGACCGCCAAATCCCACTGGCGGGTCTGGCGGCGGCGTTCATCTTCGCTCTGCAGATGCTCAACTTCCCGGTCACGGCGGGGACCAGCGGGCACCTGCTGGGAGGAGCGCTGGCCGCCATCCTCCTCGGTCCCTCGCTCGGGGTGGTGGTGGTGGCGGTAGTGGTAATCGTCCAAGCCTTGATCTTTGCCGACGGTGGGGTCAGCGCGCTTGGCCTCAACATCCTCAACATGGCGGTGATCACCGCCATCGTCGGTTGGGCAGCGTTCCGGGGAGCAATGCGGATCGCGCCCAAGAACACTGCCTCGGTGCTGGGGGCGACCATGGTGGCGGGCTGGATTTCGATGCTCGCCTCGGCCGGTGCCTTCGTGATCGAATACGGACTCGGTGGCCAGGGAGGAGTACCGCTGGCCACCGTCTTGGCGGCCATGACCGGAGTCCACGCCATCATCGGAATCGGGGAAGGTTTCATCTCGGCGGTGGTGGTGGGGGCGGTACTGGCGGTCCGTCCTGATTTGGTGCGCGCCACCGCCGACCTCCACCTCATCCGTACGGCCAAGGCTCCCTCCCGAAGAGCACTGGGATCGTTGGTGCTCGGAGGCATTGTTGCGGCCCTGTTGTTGGTGCTGGTCTTGGCGCCCCTGGCCGCACCCGATCCCGACGGCCTAGAACGGGTAGCGGCCGACACCGGTTTCGCCCCCACCGCCCAAGATCATCCTCTGGGTGGTCCCCTGGCTGACTACGGGGTGTCCGGAATCGAGAACGAACGGACCGGGACCATCGTGGCGGGAGCCATCGGTGTAATCATCACCTTCGGGGTGGGGCTGGGCCTCATCGCCGTGGCTCGCCGGCGGACCGCTGCTTGAGCGGCGTCCACGGCCACGCTCTCCACTACCACGGGCATAGCCCCGTTCACCGAGCCGCGGCCGAAGTGAAGCTGGTGGTGTTGCTGGTGTTTGTCATCAGCGTGGTCGCTACCCCGGCCCAGGCGGTTTGGGTCTTCAGCGGTT
>DATEDX010000105.1:0-9783 GCA_035281425.1 Acidimicrobiia bacterium | reverse complement strand
ACCCGGCAGTGCTGGAGTGTGCGGTGGTAGCCATGCCCCACGAACATTGGGGGGAGCGGCCGAAGGCGTTCGTGGTCCTCAAACCGGGGGCGGAAAGCACCGGAGCGGATCTCATCCAACACGTCCACAGCCGAATCGCCCACTTCAAAGCTCCCGACGAAGTCGACATCGTCGAGTCGCTACCGAAAACCTCCACCGGCAAGATCCAGAAGTTCGTGCTGCGCGAACAGGTCTGGGCCGGTGAGGGAAAGAGAATCAACTAGTGCGCTGGCGTCAGCTGGCGATCGCCCTGCTGGTGCTCCCCATCGCCTGTGGTGGAGTCGGCGTCCGGGAAGAGTTCCGAGGGGTGAGCCAACCGGTGCCTCCGGGGGCCGTTGAGCCTGACCCAGGTATCCCCACCCTGACGGCGACTAACGCCGAAGGAGAGACAATTCTGGTTCAGGCCTACGGCTGGGCCCAGATCGAGGGGTCGGCTGGGTCTGGGGCGCGTGACGCAGAGCAATTGATCGTGACCGGGGAGAGATGGCTGACGCTGGAGGTGCCCTATCCCGGGGTGGCGGTGATCCTCACCGCCAACGGCGTGCCACGCACAGCGAAAGTGGAGCCTTTGGGTGAAGGACGCTTTCGCCTGCCGATACTTGGACCGGGGGTATGGCAGGTCGACGTGCTGGCGACCTTGGGGGCCGATTACGCCACCTTTGCCTTCACCGTGGAAGTCGGTTAGTTCCACTCAAAGCAGATCTCCTCACATTGTCGGGGTGTTGGCTGCGGCAGAGGAGATTCGACGAGCTGGAAACGAAGAAAGGTAAGGCGGCTTCTCCTGAAAGGATCTGGATCGCGAGCTCGAGAAGAGAGAGGAGTTGATGCCGTTTTCGGATTCTTTGGCGGGCCAGCCTCGCCGACAGCGACTTCTGGCGTGCCAGCCACAAATACGAGGCTGGCACACCGAAGAACCCTAAGACGGGTGCCCAGCCGCCAAAGGATCAGCTCGGAGGCTGAATTCATATCGCTCCCCGCCAGGCGGGCAAGACCCCGAGCTGCTGGCTGTCTTTTCTCCTTCGCTGACTACCCAAACGACAGGCGGGCGATCTCTTCGATAGCCCCCTAACCACTTGCCAACGGGTAGGGTGGCTGAGGGTGAAACTCCAGCCAAGATGGATGCTCGTCGCCGATGTCGATGGCACCCTGACCGGAGACGAGGCTGCCTTGAAGCATCTGATGGAAGAAGCCGAACGGAGAGGAATCGCTGTCGTTCCCGACTCCAGCCGGCCGCTGCATAGCCTGCGTCGGACTTGGAGCGAACTGGGGATCAGCGGCTTTCCGGCCCAGGTGGGAGCTCTCGGGACCGAGGTGGAGATCGACGGCCGAGTCGTCGAGTGGTCGGAGCGATTTCGAGGCTTCGATCGAGACACATTCGATCGCCTACTGTCCGAATGGGGCTTCCATACCAACGGCGACGAGTTCCAGACTCGGTTCAAGGCCAGCTACACGGTTCCTCGCCATTTGTGGGAAGCGGTTTCGGCTGAGGTAAGAAAGCGGGCGGATGTAGAGATAGTCTGCAGCGGGACTGACGACTTCGACATCATCCCTCCGGAGGCGGGCAAGCAGGCCCCGCTGGCATTGCTGACCGCCCAGCTGGAGGTGCTCCCGGAGCGGGTGGTGGCGGCCGGCGACTCGATGAATGACTTCCCCCTGTTGATGGCCGCCCCCCATCGAATCGTTGTCGCCAATGCCGACGCGGAGCTTTCGGCCTTGACCGCCGGTAACGCGTACCGCGCACATCGACCCCATGCCGCCGGGATCCGGGAGGGACTGGAGGCACTGGGAGCGTGGATATGACCCAGGACCTTCTCTTCATGTCCCTCCACGGCTACGTGGCCGCCAACCCCGAATTGGGTAAACCCGATACCGGAGGTCAGGTGGTTTTCGTTCTCGAGCTGGCCAAACAGTTCGCGGAGCTCGGATACCGAGTTGACATGGTTACCCGGCGCTTCAACGATCAGCCGGAAGTCGACGAGATCTCCGACGCTCTGCAGATCTGGCGGATCCCGTTCGGCGGCGACCACTTCATCCGCAAAGAGGACATGCATGACCATCTCGACGAGTTCGTGAAGGCATTTCTCTCGCGAAGGAGTCGCAACTACCAGGCGGTGTTGTCGCACTATTGGGACGCCGGCTGGGCCGGTCAAGCCATCGCCGAGGAGCTCCAGATACCTCACGTTCACACTCCCCACTCCCTCGGTTCGTGGAAACGCGACGATATGGGTGGGGATCCCGGCGAGGCGGAACGCACCTATCGGTTCGAGGAACGAGTGAAGAAGGAGTTCCTCATCTATCGCCGCTGTGACCACGTCATCGCCACCACCCAACAACAGGCCGAGGTCCTGACCCGGGACTACGACGTGCCCGACTGGCAGATGACCATGATCCCGCCGGGGATCGACGAGTCGGTCTACACGCCGGTCCCCTCCCGGCAGGTGGCGGCGGTAAGGCGCCGGCTCCGCTTTGGCTCCCACGACGTCTATGCGGTGGGTCGGGCAGCCTCCAATAAGGGGTATGACCTTCTGATCCGAGCCTTGCCTCACCTGCGGGAGTCGGTGAGTGATGCCCGTCTGCAACTAGCGGTAGGAGCGGGAACCGGCCGGGATCGGCGTCAGATCGAGAAGTGGCAAGGTCTGGCGGAGGAGTTGGGGGTGGCGGGTGAGGTGCGGTGGCGGGGATACGTTCCCGATGAGGCCATGCCCGATCACTACCGGGCGGCTGCTGTCTTTGCCCTCTCTTCCCGTTACGAACCGTTTGGGATGACCGCCATCGAAGCCATGGCCTGCGGAACCCCCACCGTCGTGACCGTCCACGGTGGGCTCTTTGAGATGGTGGACTTCGGTGTCCATGCCCTTTATGCCAATCCCAAACGCCCGGTGGAGTTCGCCACCATGTTGAGCCTGCCCATCCGTTATCCCCGGCTCCGGCAGGTGCTGGCCGTGGAAGGCGCCCGCCTCGCCCGGCGGGAGTTCGGCTGGACGGGTGTCGCCCGGCGGACGGCAGCGGTGCTGGTGCGAGTGCAGGAGGAGTTCGACAAGCTCCGCCGGCGGGTCAGCTCAGCCGACTCGGATCGAGAGCGATGACATCGGGGCTGGCCACGGTCTTGTGCACCTCCAGGTAGGCCTGGATATAGGAGGCGGACGACCAGGCCTGGTGGCTTTTGCCCATGGGGCGGCCGGTGAGCCCGTGGAGCCACTCGTTGAATTCCCACTCTCCTCGCAGACCCTGGCGGTTGGTCTCGGCCAGTGCCTCCAGTTCCCGGTGAGCCAGTTCCTGGCGGCCCAGGCGGTGTAGGAAGCGAACCCAGAGCCCGCCGACGAATGGCCAGATCCCCCCGTTGTGGTAGTGGTGGGGCAGGTTCATGAAGTTGACGAGAAAGTAGTCCTTCCAGTCGTCGGCCCCGGAGGCGACAGCAGGGTAGAGGCAGGCCACCGGATAGGGCTGGTTGATTCCCACCCCCCACAAGAAGTCGAAGAGCCGCTGCTGCTGATAGTCGTCGAGCAACCCGTGGTGGGCGGCGAGGAGGTTGGCAAGGACGTCACAGCGCCAGGAAAAGTCGAAAGGAGTCACCTGAGAGAGGAGGTAGCGGGCCTCGCCCACCGAATACCGGCCACTGCTTGATCCGGCCAGATCCATCAACTGGCGGGCGGTGGGCCAGAACAGTTCGACGATGCGCTTTCCGATCAGTTCGCCTTCCTCCTGCCAGCCGGCTCCATCGCGACCGAGTGCGGTGAAGAGGCTGGAAGTGTCGAGACAGGCCCGGTACCACAGAACTTCGTCGTAGAGGACGTTGTAGCTGCGGGGGAACAGATCCATCCAGTCCGACGACTCTGGGATCTCGATGAGGCCGTCGTTGTTGGAGTCGTGCGCCGACAACCATGCCATGGCCCGCTCCACGGCCTCCAGCATCTCCATGGCGAAGGCACGGTCGGCGGTGTGGAAGGCATACCGGATGGTCCCGATCACAAACCACAACACCGAATCGATGGAAGCGATCCCACCGATTCCGGAATAGTCGGGCCGTTCTCCCTCCAACATCACATAGGCGGGGATCTGGCCGGAGGGTGCCTGGTGACGGGCGAGAAGGCGCAGCGTGCTGGCAAAGGTGGCCAAGAACTCACTGTCGTCAAGGCCCATCGACCAGAGCCCGGTCATGACCCCGTCCCGGGCCCAAATTGAGGCGTAGTTGGCGTCCTCCAACCCCAGTTGGTTGTCGTGGAGAGAGGCGGCGGTGAAGCCGAGGGGAGTCACGCTGCGGCGTAGGGACTCGATGGCCTTAGCCAGTCCTTCATCGCACAGATCGGCGGCGGCGGCCGCCGGAGGAAGGGCTAACACCCGGTCGAGAAGCGCCAGGAGGTCGGTCTCCTCCCCGAGCGGCACCTGCTCCACCAGCCACCCCTCTTCCGGGGAGGGAAGGGCCAGATCGGATCCGGTAAGCAGAGTGACTGACGACGGCATGATCAGAAATTCGTCGGCCAGGTGACGGATGGAGGCGGTGAGCGGCCCGGAGGGAGCGTTGGCCACCTCCTCCCGGGCGGGTAGACGAAGAGTCCACTCGCCGGTGGGGGCGATCAGATAGTCGGCCTCGGGGGCGGAGTCGGGCGGGGCGCCGATGCTGATGAACAACACCTCCGAGCGGAGGTGATTGAGACGGTCCTGCCATCGACGCCGGTCCTCGTCGTCGAGCTGCTCCCACAGCCGGGCGTCGACCGCCAGCAACCGGGTCGGAAGGTGGGTGACACCGCCTATGGTCACGTCGTCACCGTAGTGGCTGACGGTGCTTCGGGGAGGACCGTCGTCCTGTTACCCTGAGCTCCCGTGACAAAGTACGTGTTCGTCACGGGGGGCGTCGTCTCTTCGCTCGGCAAGGGCATCACCGCGGCATCTCTCGGCCGGCTGCTTCGTGACCGTGGTCTGCGGGTAGTCAATCAGAAGCTCGATCCCTATATCAACGTCGACCCGGGGACGATGAATCCCTTCCAGCACGGCGAGGTCTTCGTTACCGATGATGGGGGCGAGACCGACCTCGATCTCGGCCATTACGAAAGATTCACCGGTGAGAACCTGCGTCGGATTTCCAACGTCACCGCCGGGTCGGTTTACCTGGCCGTGATCCAGAAAGAACGCCGCGGTGACTATGCCGGCGACACCGTCCAGGTGATTCCCCACATCACCAATGAGATCAAGTCTCGGATCCGCAAGGTGGGAGGAGACGAAGTCGACGTCGTCATCACCGAGGTAGGGGGCACGGTGGGCGACATCGAGAGTCTTCCCTTCCTGGAGGCGATCCGCCAGTTCGGCAACGACGTTGGACGCCAATCGGTCATGTACCTGCATGTCACCCTGGTCCCGTACATCTCCTCCTCCGAGGAGTTGAAGACCAAGCCCACCCAACATTCGGTGGCCGAGCTTCGCAGCCACGGCATCCATCCCGACGTCATCGTGGTGCGTTCCGAACGACCCATCGACGACCAGGTGCGGCGCAAGATCTCACTGTTCTGCGACGTGGCTCCCAAGGCCGTGATCGCCGCCCCCGACGCCGGCGATATCTACGAGGTTCCCCTCATCCTCCACCGGGGAGGACTCGATCAGGTGGTGACAGAGCGGCTCGGCATTTCAGCCGATCCCATCGACTTGACCGACTGGGAGGCAATGGTGGAGCGAACCCGCGCCGCCACCGAAGAGGTGACGGTGGGCATCGTCGGCAAATATGTCGATCTGCCCGACGCCTACCTTTCGGTGGTGGAGGCACTGAGGCACGGGGCGGCCCTGCACCGGCGGCACCTCGACCTTCGTTGGATCCCCTCCGAAGAGCTGACCGGGCTCCTCACCGCCGGCCACCTGGAAGGTGTGGATGGCATCGTGGTTCCCGGAGGGTTCGGCTCGAGGGGGGTGGAAGGCAAGATTCAGGGGATCAGATACGCCCGTGAGGCCGGCATCCCCTTCCTGGGTTTGTGCCTCGGTTTGCAGTGCGCAGTCATCGAGGTGGCTCGGTCGGTGCTCGGTCATCATGACGCCAACTCGACCGAGTTCGATCCCACCACCGTCCATCCTGTGATCGACTTGATGGAGAGCCAGCAGGCAGTGACCGACATGGGAGGGACCATGCGGCTGGGTCGCTACCCAGCCAAGCTGGAAGAGGGGAGCCTGGTGCGCCAGCTCTACGGGCAGGAAATCGTCTATGAGCGGCACCGTCATCGATGGGAAGTCAACAACCGCTATCGCCGCGACTTGGAGGCGGCCGGGTTGCGGCTCTCGGGCCTTTCCCCCGACGACAACCTGGTGGAGTTCATCGAACTCCCATCGCATCCCTTCTTCGTCGCCACCCAGGCCCACCCCGAGTTCCGTTCCCGTCCCGATCATCCCCATCCCCTCTTCGCGGGGCTGGTCGCAGCGGCGATCGAGCGCCGTCAGCGGCGGTCGACGGAGGAGTTGACCGACCTCGACCAGCTCAGCCGCAGGTGAGCCTGCGGCTGTTAGGGCGGCGCCGCCTCGCCAGCGGGGTATTTCTGCATCTCGATCGCCAACATCTGCTCGACGACGACGGCGGAGGCGCCCGCCGCGATGTGGTGATTCATCCCGGCGGAGTAGCGGTGCTGCCCATCGAGGGCGACCGGCTCTGGCTGGTGTCCCAACGCCGGGCGCCTTTCGGCGAGGAAATGCTGGAGATACCGGCCGGCCGGCTCGAGGCCCGCGACTCCGATCCCGGGGCGGCGGCAGCTCGTGAGCTCGAAGAAGAACTCGGCGCGAGAGCTCAGGAGGTGGTTCGGCTGGGTCTGATGGCGCCTTCACCGGGCTACACCGACGAGATCATTCACCTTTACGCTGCCACCGGTCTCACCTTCGGTGCGCGACTCCCCGACGGCCTCGAGGAGCGGGATGCCACCGTGTTGTCCCTTCCCCTCCCCGAGGTGATGCATAGGATCGAGGAGGGTTTGATCATCGACGGCAAGACTCAGCTGGCGCTACTCCTGTGGTTGCGGAGGACGGAGGAGAAATGATTATCGGGGTGCCCCGAGAAGTGAAGACTGCCGAATACCGGGTAGCCATCACCCCGGTAGGGGTACGGGAACTGGTCGACCATGGCCATCAGGTGATGATCGAACGTCATGCCGGGGAGGGATCAACCATCCACGACGAGGAGTTCGCCGAACAGGGCGCCCACATCGTCGACGAGGCAAGCGCGGTCTTCGAGGCGGCGGAGATGATCCTCAAGGTCAAGGAGCCGCAACCGGACGAAGTGGAGATGTTCCACCCAGGACAGACCCTGTTCACCTATCTCCATTTGGCTGCTTACCCGACCCTGGCCGCCGGGCTCCGCCAGCGGGGGATCGTCGCTATCGCCTACGAAACCGTGCAGATGCTCGACCGTACCCTGCCTCTCCTCGCTCCCATGTCGGAGATCGCGGGACGTATGGCGACCCAAGTGGGGGCCTATTTCCTGGAGAAGGCCCAAGGCGGACGGGGCATACTCCTGGGTGGGGTCACCGGAGTCCACCCCGCCAAAGTGGTGGTGATTGGTGGTGGAATCGCCGGAGCCAATGCCGCCGCCATCGCGGTAGGAATGCAGGCGGAGGTAGTCGTTCTCGACCGTGACCTGGCCCGGCTTCGGTGGCTCGACTCCATCTATCAGGGGCGAATGACCACCGTGGCCTCCAACCGCCTCACCATCGAAAGGGAAGTGCTCGGGGCCGACCTAGTAATAGGCACCGTGCTGGTACCGGGGGCGTCGGCGCCGAAGCTGGTCACGGAGGACATGGTGCGGGCAATGAGGCGAGGTAGCGTCCTGGTCGACGTGGCCATCGATCAGGGGGGCTGTTTTGCCACCAGTCGGGAGACCACCCACGAAGACCCCGTATATACGGTGCACGACGTCCTTCATTACGCCGTCGGCAACATCCCCGGAGCAGTGCCCCACACCTCTACCTATGCCTTAACTAACGCCACCCTGCCTTACACCCTGGCCCTGGCAGACATGGGGGTGCGGGGAGCTATCAAGCGGTTCCCTGAACTGGCAGGTGGGGTCAATGTGGTGGGGGACCAGGTAACCCACTCTGCGGTGGCCTCAAGCCTCGACCTGCCCTTCGTCCACCCGGAAGCGGCCTTGGCGGGCGGGTGAGTGTCCCCGCCCCCGGCGTCACCGAATACCTCTCCACCCTGGCGGTGGAGCGAGGTTTGGCTCCCAACACCATCGCCGCCTACCGGCGGGACCTGACCGACTACCTCGAGTTCCTGGGAGGGGCCCAACCCGACCCGGCGGTGGTGGAGGAATTCGCCCAGAGCCTGACCAGAAGGGGACTGGCCGCCAGCACCATCAGCCGCAAGCTGGCGGCGGTCAAGGGGCTGCACCGGTTCCTGGTGGCAGAAGGCCGGAGTCAAACCGATCCCACCGTTCTCCTCCGTCCCCCCCACCGCCCTGATCCCTTCCCCAAGGCGCTGGCCGTTGATGAAGCCATCGCCTTGGTCGAGGCGCCCGACCTCTCCACTGTGGCGGGAAGACGGGATCGGGCCCTGCTCGAAGTCCTTTACGGCACCGGGGCCCGGGTCTCCGAGGCCACCAACCTCGCGCTCCACGACGTGGACCTGGTTGACCGGGTGCTACGCCTCACCGGCAAAGGGGACCGCCAGCGGCAGGTGCCGTTGGGAACTAAGGCGGCGGAGGCCATCGGTAGATGGCTACCCGATCGTCTGGCCGTGTCGGCCCGTGCCCGTCAGGCATCGGTCAAAGACCGAGACGCACTATTTCTGAACCTACGAGGAAGAATGCTTTCCCGGCAATCGGCATTTCGTCTCGTGCGGCGCTACGCCGCAGCCGTAGGTATCGACCCGACCAGCGTGTCACCCCACACCTTGCGCCACTCCGCTGCCACCCATATGGTGGAAGCAGGAGCAGATCTGAGGTCTGTCCAGGTTCTCCTCGGGCACGCTAAGATATCCACCACGCAGGTCTACACCCGGGTGTCTCCGCAGCACCTGATCGAGATCTTCTTTGAATCTCACCCCCGAAGCAAATGACTATCAATATCGAGTCCGCTCGCACCCAACTAGAACAAGCGCGCCAGCGCCTCATCCGCCAGCTCGGCGAGCTGGGATCGGAAGAGACCGGCGACCTCCGCTCCGACATGGTTTTCGGTGACGGGTTTGCCGACGCCGGCGCGGCCACCGCCGAACGCACCGAGGTGCTGGGCCTGGTGGAAACCCTCAAAGGGCAGCTGGACGGTGTCGAGCGAGCGTTGCAACGGATCGAAGAGGGTGGCTACGGCATCTGCATCAACTGCGGCAAAGAGATCGCTCCGGCCCGCATGGAGGCGCGTCCGGAGTCGGTTTACTGCGTCGACTGCAAAGCCAAACTCTCCTGAGTCATTGAGGCAAAGCACCTGGCGCCACCTGGCCGCCCGCCTGCTCGACTTCGTCACCTCAGCGCCTTTGGCGGCCGCTGAACGAGAGTTGGTCACGTCGTGGCTGCGCCCCACCGAGGAGGAAGCCTTCTACGCCCAGCCGGTGGCCGACCAGCGCCACGGGCTCAGCTCGGCCCAGCAAGTCGCCCTACTTTCGCCCCAGCGGAGAGACCTGATTCGGGCGGCCCTGCTTCACGATATCGGTAAACGGCACAGCCATCTGGGGGTCCTGGCCCGAAGCTTGGTCAGCGCCTGGACGAAGCTGGGAGGCAGAGTGGCGGGTCGGGCCGCTGCCTACCTCAACCATGGAGAGCTGGGGGCCGAAGAACTCTCGCGGCTGGGC
>DATEDX010000104.1:0-4685 GCA_035281425.1 Acidimicrobiia bacterium | reverse complement strand
CACCCGAGGCCACGCCATTTCACCCGACGGATCGATGCTGATGACGGCCAGTAGCGACGGCTACGTCCGGGTCTGGGATATGGGATCCGGCGAGGAACTAGCCCGGATTCCGGTGCCCGATCCCTCCGACGGGCATTGGCTCGACGACACCCACATAGTGGTGGGGAACACCCAGGGTCTGTGGACCACGCTCACCCTCGACCTTGATGAGCTGATTGATCTGGCGGTTTCCCGCCTGACCCGCAGCTTTACGCCGGAGGAGTGCGAGGTCTACCGGATCAACCCGTGTCCCGAGCTCGATGAGATACGAACCCGCTGACGGCGGAATATCCGTCATGGTTACCAGCGACGCCGATCTTCAGCGGGCAAATGGGATGCCCTCACGACCCGGGCCGAGACCGTATTGAGAGTGAAAGCCTCGAATCGAGCTGCTGGGATGACACTGGGCCCGACCCATACGGGGGGCGCACTCGGAGCGTTCGGGCTTGTCATTCAGTCCATTGGAGGGTGGCCAAGGCTGCTTCCACCTGGCCGGTCCAATCGGCGAATCGTGCTTCCGAGGCCTCGGCAAAGAAGGCGACAGGACCTTGATCCATTGCGACCAGCCATACTCGATTTGGCTTGTCAGCGACCAGAGACCAGTTGTAGCCAAGATCCATGGTGGGGCGGTAATCAAGAAGTATCCGGCAGGGCTCATTGCACAGCGGGTCACCGGCGACCCCCTCGGCGAGGCGAATGTCGAGGACGGTGGCGCTTTCTCCGCCAATCTCTACTGCGGTAGGAGCAGAGGCGACGATGGATGGATCGGTGGTAAGCGTCTCCTGCCACTCGTCGACACTTTCCGCACCCACCGCGCTGATGACCAAGAAGTCGACGCTGGAACGCGTCACCTCCACCAGCCAGTCGGCGGCGCGGAAGCTGACCTGCCAGTCATCGGCCGGCGCCTCCATGATGAATGGATATTGGAACGACTCACCCGAGATCGTTGAGGCCGCCTCAGAGGTGGTGGTGGCGGCGGTGGAGGTCGTAGCCTCGGTGACAGTTGTCGTGGAGGCGGTGGTGGTGGTGCTTACTTCGACGAAGGAGGTGTCAACCGAGCCCACTCGGCCGCAAGCAGTCATCAGCACCACCGTCGATACGGAGATCCACTTTCTCACCATTGCCTCCTAGCAGTACCGCCGTCCTGAGTGTGCCCGCCCGGTACGCTGACAGGCGGAGCTTACGCTTTGCTTACGGGCGCCTGTCGACCACGAACCGTCACTTTGCGCCGCCACGTGTCGGCGGTGGGGTGTAGAACATAGACCCATGGGAGCGATCAGCCCCAAGCCGACCATGGCTCTTCCCCGAAGACTTTTCTGGTTGCGGGCGGCGGCGATCGGGGCCGGTTTGGGTCTGGTGGGAGTGGTGGCGGTGAGGTACGGGGTGGGTTTCTATCCCGACCTCGACGCCGACTTGGCTGTGGTCCGCCCCTTTCAATACGTCACCACCGGGGCGGTCGTGTCGTTGGGAGTCATGTTGATGATCGCCTCGCTGGCCACGGTGGTAGTGGGAATCATCGCCACCGCTGTGCAGGTCGTCGCCAGAATGGGGCGCACCCTGTGGCGGGTGATCCGCTCCTGGTGGGTGTTGCAGTTGACCAATGTCCTCCTCAGCGGAGTGGCCATCGCTGCCTATGCATCTCCGGTGGTAGCCGCTATCTGGTGGAGCGGGGGTTGGAGCGCCCTGTGGTTCTGGGTGCAGGCCGCCTTGATGGGACCCATGATCGGGCTGGTCGCGTTGTTCCCGGCGGGGCTGGTGCAGCTTTTGCTCAACCCACCGTTGCGATGGTGCACACGGAAGTGGCCTCGACGGTGGTCCAGCTACCTCGATCCCGACCGCCATGCCTTCACCTTCTACCTTCCCTGGCTGTTCTTTGGTCTCTGGTTGTACGGTGACGCCGCCGGGGCGGTGCTCGAACCGGGAGGCGGTGTGAGGCTGCCCCATCCTCACCCCGCCCTAGGGGTGCTGATCCTGGCGGGAGTGGTGGCGGGGGCGATCTACGCAGTTTCCTGGATACTGCTGGTCCTGGGCCGGGAATGGCGGACCTTCTACGAGAACGAGAAGCGACGCCACCAAGCGGCGCTGCCCGCTCCGGCAGCCGTCCCGGCGTCACCGGCGCTGAAGGCGACCGAACCACCCGAGGTGGAGCCGGAGGAGCTGTGGTCGCCGGAAGCCGCGGTCGGCTGGCGGGCCTGGCGAGTGGTCGACGGTGGGGTGCTGCACGGGATGCGCCAGCGCTGGCCGTCAGATGAGCTGGAGAGCCGCTGTTCGACCTGCCCGGAGTCGCCCGGTTACCACTGCTCCTGCGGCATCTACGCGGTGAAAGAGCGGTGGCAGCTGCTCAGCGCCGGCTTTGCCGCCACCGTGGTGGGGCGGGTAGAGCTGTCAGGGTTGGTGATCGAACACGAGCGGGGATACCGCGCCCAGCGGGCCCGGATCGTCGAGCTCTACGCCCCCGACGACTTTGTTGGTCGCCAGCTTCGGGCTTGGTATGACTGTCCGGTTCGCATCGAGTCGCTCGAGTTCGGGAGGAGAAAGGACCTTCATGGCTGACATCGGCAAACCAATACGCAAGATTCGGATCGAACCGGAACGGGTGGCGCCGGTACCGCGTAAGGAAGATGCTCCCACTCCGGCTCCCGCCCCGGTCAAACCCCAGCCGAAGGAGCCGGTCCCGGCCGAGCGCTGAAAGCGGTGCCCTCTTTACCTGGCAAGCTATAGGGCTGTGGCCGCCCTCTATCCCGATCGCATCAAGCCCGACGCCTCGGAGGCCGAGCGCAGGCTGTTTGCGGTGTTGGAGAAACTTCCCGACTCCTGGACGGTCTTGCATTCGGTCGCCTGGCAAGCCAAGAAAGACGGCAAGCCTTCCGACGGTGAGGCCGACTTCGTCGTGGTCCATCCCCGTTACGGGGTGATCGTCATCGAGGTCAAAGGAGGCGGCATCCGGCGGGAGGGGGAGAAGTGGTTCAGCTTCAACTCGAAAGGCCGGCATCAGATCAAGGACCCTTTCCAGCAGGCGACCGCCTCCAAACACTCCCTCATTTCGTATCTGCGTGCGGGTCGCCTCCCTTACCTTGCGGCGGGCCATGCGGTGGCATTTCCTGACGTGTCGCAGACAGCGAGCTTCGGTCCCAACGCCCCCACCGATCTCATCCTCACCCGGGTAGATCTGCGCGACATCGAGGCGGGGTTGACCCGGGTCGTGGCCCACTGGCAGCTCGACACCGAGCTCACCGACGACCAGATCAACCTCATCATCGGGCTGCTGTCTCCCACCACCACCGTGCGGCCGCTGCTCCGGGATCAACTCGCCGAGGTGGAGGCCCGGCTGCTCCACCTCACCGAACAGCAGTTCATCGTGTTGGACACCCTCCGCCGCCACCGCCGGGCTTTGATCCTGGGTGGGGCGGGGACGGGCAAGACGGTGCTGGCGGTGGAGCGGGCCCGGCGGCTCGCCTACGACGGCTTTTCGGTCCTGCTCACTTGCTTCAACCGGCCACTGGCTCTGCACCTGGCGAAGGAGTTCGGCGATCCCTGGCCGATCAAGGTCTACAGCTTCCACCAACTCGTCAACTGGCAGGTCCGTTCGGCCGGGATGTCGATGCCTGAAGATCCCGAGCAGGAGTGGTGGGATCGGATCTCGGCCGACCAGTTGGTGGAGGCGGCGGGGAAGAACGGGCTTCGCTTCGACGCCGTGGTGGTGGATGAAGGCCAGGACTTTCCACCCCAATGGTTCACCGCTCTAGAGATGATCCTCGCCAACCCAGGTGAAGACCCGTTCTATGTGTTTGCCGACATCCACCAGGCCATCTACCGGGCGGGGTGGGAGCCACCTTTTCCCGGGGAGCCGTTCCTTCTGTCTATCAACTGTCGCAACACCGTCCCCATCGCTCGGGTGGTGTCCCAGGTCTTCGGTGACGAGATGTCGAGCCGCGGGGTGGAGGGACCGGAACCGGTGTGGGTGGAAGTGGAGTCGAGGGAGGGAGGGGTGAAGGCAGTGTCGACGCATCTTCACCGTCTGGTCAACGAAGGAGGGCTGAAGCCAGGGCAGGTGGCGGTTCTCACTCAGGGACGGCAAATGGCCGATGAGTTGTGCTCCGCTACCCGAGCCGGACTGAAGCTGACTCGTCTCGACGAGGGTGGAGTCACATGCGAGACCATCCACCGCTTTAAGGGATTGGAAGCCGATGCGGTCATCGTCGTGCTGGAGGACATGGCCGACGAGCAGGATCGCCAACTCGCCTATATCGGACTTTCCCGGGCCAAGTCGATGCTGGTGGTAGTCGGTCCCGGCCAGGTGCTGAAGTCGCTCCGCACCGAGCTGAACTGACGTTTTCCCACCCCTTGCCCACTCCGGCCCTTTCGGGCCACCTCCCCAGCCCCCTCCGGGCCTTAGGGCCACCTCCCCACGACCCCCTCCGGCCCTCCGGTCCACCTCCCCACGACCCCCTCCGGCCCTTCGGGCCACCTCCCCCAACGTCGCTTCGCTCCTGGGGGAGGAAGTGTCGCTTCGCTCCTGGGGGAGGAAGTGTCGCTTCGCTCCTGGGGGAGGAAGAGCTCACTTCGTTCGCTGGGGGAGGAGTCGCGTCTTCTCCCCCCAGAAGGCCCGCCAGGGCCGACGCTGGGGGGAGTACCCCAGAGGGGGG
>DATEDX010000103.1:0-15341 GCA_035281425.1 Acidimicrobiia bacterium | reverse complement strand
GGGGGAGTGTTGCGCGTGCGGGCGGCGATGAAACCGATCTCCACCGTGTTGAAGGGGCTGAGAACGGTGGACGTGGTGAGCAAACAAGCGGAGGCGGCGTTCTATGAGCGTTCCGATACCTGCGCGGTCCCGGCGGCCGGGGTGGTAGCCGAGCAGATGGTGGCCATCGTCCTCGCCCAGGAGGTGCAACGCCAGTTCGGTGGCGACACCGTGGACGACCTCACCCGAGCTGCCGCTCGCTATCGGGAGCGGACAGAGAGCTTTTGAACGTGCCGTTGTGGCTGGTGGGAATGATGGGTGCGGGTAAGTCTGCGGTAGGGGAGCTGCTCGCCCAGCGCCGAGGAGTGGAGTTCTTTGACAGCGACACCATCGTGGAAGGGAAGGCGGGGCTATCCATCAGCCAGATCTGGGACGACGAGGGCGAAGCGGGTCTTCGACGTCGGGAGTCGGCTGTCATTGCCTCGCTGGCTTCGGCAGGCGACGGGGTGGTGGCCACCGGGGGTGGAGCGGTGCTCGACCCGGGAAATGTCGACACCATGCGCCGTTCGGGGACGGTCGTCTGGCTCGATGCCCGTCCCACCACCTTGGCGGCCCGTCTCGGAGACGGCCAGGGCCGGCCGCTCTTGCAGGGAGCCGAACCCCGGGTCGCTTTGGTGGAGTTGACCAACAGGAGGCGGCCCCAATACCTGGCGGCGGCCCACTACCGGGTCAGCACCGATGGTCGAACGCTTGACGACCTCGCCGCCGAGATCGAGGAGCTATGGACTCGATCTTGATCGGTGGGACGGAAGCGATCATCGGCGAGCGGTGGCCCGATCCCCTGCTCCCCTTTCGACCCGGCCGCGAAAAGGCAGTAGTCCTCACCCAACCTGGACCTCGCCGCATTGCCGAAGAGGTGGCCGGGCGCTGCCGGGCCGAAATCATGGTGCTCCCCGACCGCGACCAGGCCAAAACCCTGGCCACGCTTGGTGAGGTTTATGAGTGGCTGGCCCACCAGCAGGTGGGTCGCCACGACACCATCGTCGGCGTGGGCGGCGGGGCGGTTACCGACCTCGCCGGCTTTGCTGCCGCCACCTGGCAGCGAGGGGTAGAAGCCGTCTTCGTTCCCACCACCCTGCTCGGGGCAGTCGATGCCGCCATCGGTGGTAAGACCGGAATCAACCTCCAGGGCAAGAATCTGGTGGGCGCATTCCACCTTCCCAGCCGGGTGGTGATCGACCTCAGAGTGCTGGCCGCGTTACCCGATCACCTCAAGCGAGAAGGCTGGGCCGAGGCCCTCAAGGCAGGGTTGATTGGCGACCCCCAGCTGGTCGAGCTGTTCGCCCAGCGCGGGGAACAAGTCGAGTTGGCCGAGGTGGTGAGCCGCGCGATTCGGGTGAAGGCAAGGGTCGTGACCGAAGACCCCCGGGAGGAGGGAGGGAGGGCGGTGCTCAACTTTGGCCACACCTTGGGCCACGGAATCGAGTTAGCGGCATCATGGTCCCACGGCCAGGCAGTGGCGGTGGGCATGGTGGCGGCGGCGGCGGTCTCCGCTCGCCGCTACGGCTTCCCCGACCGTTTTCTGACCGAGTTGATCTTCTCACTTGGCTTGCCAGTGGCGGCGGCGGGGGTGCCCGCTGAGACCGTGCTGAAACTGGTGGCCAAGGACAAGAAACGCACTGCCCAGGGGGTAAGGATGGTCCTCCTGAAAGCGGTGGGCGACCCGGTGGTCGAGGTCGTATCCGACGACGAGCTGCGGTACGGGCTGGCCGCGGTCGGCGTTGACTGACATCGGCTACTCTCCCCCCGGTTCCACTGGCAAAATGGCTACCACTAACGACGTCCGTCCCGGTCAGGCACTCGACCTTGAAGACGGCATCTTCACCATCCTCGAATATCAACATGTCAAGCCCGGCAAGGGCCGGGCTTTCGTTCGTATGAAGTTGCGCAACCTGGAGACCGGTCAAGTTCTCGATCGGACCTTCCGGGCGGGGGAAGAGGTATCCCAAGCCATCATCGAGCGGCGTGATCACACCTTCCTCTACCGAGACGACCTCGGCTTTCACTTCATGAGCCTCGACGACTACAGCCAGTTCGCCATGAGCGCCGCCGATGTGGGCGAGGCCGCCAGCTACCTAATCGATGGGATGACCGTGTCCCTGGCTCTTTACAAGGGCAACCCGATTTCCGTGGATCTACCGACCTCGGTGGAGATGGAGGTGACCTACACCGAGCCGGGAGTAAAAGGCGATCGGGTGTCGGGTGCCACCAAGCCGGCCACCGTCCAGACTGGGCTGGTCGTGGCGGTACCTCTCTTTGTCAACATCGGCGATCGCATCAAGGTCGACACCCGCAGCGGCGAATACCTCACCCGGGTGTGACCGAACCCCGCGATCTGGCCCTCGAGGTCCTTTACGAAGTCGACCAGCGCGAGGTGGCTTCGGTCACCGTCGACCTCCCGCCCAAGCCTGCCCGGCTGGTCGAAGGTGTTCTCGCCCACAAGGCTGAGCTCGACGCCGCCATCGACGCTGCCTCAGAGCACTGGCGGTTGGCTCGCATGCCGGTGGTGGACCGGGCCATTCTCCGCCTCGGTCTCTACGAGCTTCGCTACGAACATGAAACTCCGGCGGCAGTCGTGATATCGGAAGCGGTACGGCTTGCCAAGACCTACAGCACAGAAAAGAGCGGCGCCTTCGTCAATGGAGTGCTAGCCGCTCTTGCGCTCCACGAGCGTGGCTCCGCTGGGGAGCCGGCCTCCGGGGAGGGAAGCGGTGAGCTGCTAGGGTGACACCGCCCTTTAATCCGGTCCAGTGAGGCCGGGAAGGAGAAGATGTGCAACCCATGGTTCCCGTCCAGATCATGGACGGCGCCGATGTTCGGCGGGCGGTCCGCCGCATCGCCCACGAGATTTGCGAGCGTCACCACGGCGCAGAGAACCTCGTCCTGCTCGGCATTCACACCCGGGGTGTACCGCTGGCTCTTGAACTAGGCCGGGCCATTGCCGAGTTCGAAGACGTCCATGTACCCGTTGGAGAACTCGACATCGGCCTCTACCGGGACGACCTCGACCACCGCCCCACCACTCGTTTGGGCCGGACCCTTATCCCCGTAGACCTCACGGGGGAGAGCGTGGTGCTGGTGGATGATGTGCTTTTTACGGGTCGCACGATCCGGGCGGCCCTCGACGCGGTCTCGGATCTGGGCCGCCCCGCGGTGATGGAGCTCGCCGTCCTCATCGACCGAGGACACCGTCAGCTGCCGATCCGGGCCGACTATGTGGGTAAGAATCTCCCCACCTCCCTCGAGGAGCGAGTAATGGTGAGAATCGACGGGATCGATCGCGAGCTGGGAGTGTGGCTGGAAAGGGTGGCGGGATGAAACACCTCCTCTCTATCGACGACCTCGATCGTCCGGGCTTGGAGGAGCTCCTCGACCTGGCCGACCATTTCACCGAGGTATTGAAACGGGACATCCCCAGGGTGCCCGCCCTCCGAGGATCGACCGTGGCCACCCTTTTCTTCGAAGCCTCCACCCGCACCCGGCTCTCCTTCGAGATGGCGGCCAAGGCCCTCTCCGCCGATGTGCTCAACTTCTCACCTTCGGGATCTTCGCTCTCCAAAGGGGAAAGCCTCAAAGACACCGTGCTCACCGTACAGGCGATGGGTACCGACCTCATGGTGATCCGCCATGGCGCCGTGGGCGCCGCCCACCGGGTCGCCTCCTGGGTGGACTGCTCGGTGGTAAACGGAGGCGATGGTGCCCATCAACACCCCACCCAGGCCTTGCTCGACGCGCTTACCCTCCGCCGCCATTTTGGAAAGCTCGACGGGCTGGCAGTGGCGATCATCGGTGATATCCGCAACTCTCGGGTGGCTCGCTCCAACCTCACCGCCTTCACCCTTCTCGGTGCCTCGGTGACGTTGGTGGCGCCACCCACCTTCCTCCCCGTCGACGTCAGCGGCTGGCCGGTAACCATTGCCTTCAGCCTTGACGAGGTATTGGAGGAAGTGGACGTCGTCTATCTGTTGAGGGTGCAACTCGAACGAGGCTCGGGCCCAGTGCTCCCTTCCCTTCCCGAATACGTCGAGCGGTTTGGTCTCGATCGCCGGCGTTACGAGCGCATGAGCAAAGACGCCGTGGTCATGCATCCGGGACCTATGAACCGCGGCATCGAGATCGATCCTCTGGTCGCCGACAGCCCTCGTTCTCTCGTGCAAAGCCAGGTGAGCAACGGCGTGGCGGCTCGCATGGCGGTGTTGTTCCGGATCCTGGCCGGGGGGATGCAGCCTTGATTTGCCTCCACGACGCCCGACTCCTCACCCCCGACGGGGTGGTGGAAGGAGACCTGCTGATCGGTCCGGAACGGATCGAACGGCTGGCAAGCGGTCCGGCTGACATCAACCTGGAAGTAGGAGGAGCGTGGGTAGGTCCAGGTTTCGTCGATCTCCACGCCCACCTCCGCCAGCCCGGATACGAATGGAAAGAAGACATCGAGTCGGGATCCCGGGCCGCCGCCGCCGGCGGCTACACCGCAGTGGTGGCCATGCCCAACACCGATCCTCCTATCGACACGGGTCACCGGGCTCGCTTTCTTAGCGAAGAAGGCCGACGGGTGGGTTTGGTGGAGGTTCTCCCCGCCGGTGCTCTGACCCTCCACCGCCAGGGCGAGGCCCTTGCCCACCTCGATGAGCTATGGGCGGCCGGGGTTCGCCTGTTTACCGATGACGGCGACACGGTGGCCGATGCCGGGGTGCTCCGTAACGCCATGGAGTATCTGGTCGAGTTGGGAGGGGTGGTGGCCCAACACGCCGAAGATCCCGGTCTCGCCCGAGGTGGGCACATGCACGAAGGAGCGGTTAGCTCTCGGCTGGGGATGAGGGGGATCCCGGCGCTAGCCGAAGAGGTGGTCATTGCCCGGGATCTCGCCTTGGTGACCCTCACCGGGGTCCGCTACCACGCCCAACACCTCTCCACCGCCGCCAGCCTGGAGCAGATTGCACACGCCCGCCGGCAAGGACTCCGGGTAACCGCCGAGGTCACCCCTCATCATCTGACCTTCGACCACTCCCAGGTCGAGAACCTCGATCCCAACTTCAAGATGTATCCGCCGCTCCGCACCCCGGCCGATGTCGAAGCACTCGCCGAAGGTGTTCGCCAGGGGATGATCGACGCCGTGGCTACCGATCACGCCCCCCACGCTGCCTTTGAGTGTGAGGTTCCATTCGAAGAGGCGCCGCGGGGAGTTATAGGGCTGGAGACGGCAGCGGCGGCAGTCCACACCGCCCTCGACCTGGACCCCGTCTCCTTCTTCGAGCGGATGTCGGTGGGTCCGGCTCAGGTGGCGGGGATGGGGGAACAGGGGCGATGGCTGGAAGATGGAGGGCCCGCCCATCTAGTGGTGTTCGATCCCGATGCCGTCTGGATTCCCGACCACTTCCAGTCCAAGTCGGAGAACTCACCGTTTCGAGGGATGAAGCTCCGCGGTCAAGTGCAAACCACCATCTTCTCGGGGCGGATCACTTATGGAATCCCGGTGACCAGATGACCGGTCTGCTGGTAACCGCCGATGGAGCCACCTTCACCGGTCGGGCCGTAGGAGCTGAAGGCATCGCGGTCGGAGAACTCGTATTCAACACCGCT
Source organism: Acidimicrobiia bacterium (assembly GCA_035281425.1). GTDB lineage: Bacteria > Actinomycetota > Acidimicrobiia > Spongiisociales > ZC4RG35 > JAICND01. Next base: position 9,722 of record DATEDX010000103.1, on the reverse strand, counting down.
ATGACCGGCTACCAGGAAGTGATCACCGACCCTTCCTATGCCGGGCAGGTGGTGGTGATGACCGCTCCCCACATCGGCAATTACGGGGTGACGAGCCAGGACGAGCAAGCCGATCGCGCCATGCCCGCTGGGTTGGTGGTGCGGGCACTCTCTGCCCGAGAGTCGAACTGGCGGGCAGAAGGCTCCCTCGCTGCCTATCTGAACCAACAACGGCTGGTGGCCCTGGCGGATGTCGACACCCGGCGGCTTACCCGCCATATCCGCAGCCGGGGGGCCATGCCGGTCGCCCTCGGGGTGGGGACCAGCGAATTGGAACTGGCGGAGATGGCGGCCAGTGCCCCCCGTATGGAAGGCCAGGACCTGGCCACCACCGTCAGCACCAGAGAGTCTTACCTGGTTCCTGCTCGGGGTGAGAGACGTGCCCGGGTAGTGGCCATCGATCTAGGCATCAAGCGGGACATCCTTCTGCATCTCTCCGGGAGAGGATGTGAGGTCGAGGTGGTTCCGGCCACTAGCAGCGCCAAGGAGATCCTGGCCCGGAGACCCCAAGGAGTCTTCCTCTCCAATGGGCCGGGTGACCCCGAACCTCTCCGGGCGACCATCAGCGCCGTTCAGGAGCTGCTGGGCAAGGTGCCGGTCTTTGGGATCTGTTTGGGCCATCAGGTCTTGGGGCTGGCCCTCGGGGCTCGGACCTTCAAGCTTCCCTTTGGCCATCACGGTGGCAACCACCCGGTGCGCCGTCTGGACAACGGACAAGTGACAATCACCAGTCAGAACCACGGCTTCGCTGTGGACCTTTGGTCGCTGAGTGGCCAGGCGGCACCCCCCCGAACAGGTCTGGTCAGTCCGGATCTGCTCCCGGCTTCGGTCGATACCAAGTTTGGGTCGGTGACCGCCACCCACCAGAACCTCAATGACGGCACTCTCGAGGGCCTGGCCTGCCGGGACGTTCCCGCCTTCGGGGTGCAGTATCACCCGGAAGCAGCTCCCGGACCCAAAGACGCCGTGGGACTCTTCGACGAGTTCATGTCCCTAATGGGCCTTGCAAGATGACCGCGCACCATCCCTCCTCTCACGTCTCAGTTCTCACGTCTCACGTCTTCGCTCCCAAGTCGCACCAGTTCCAGGTCCGCTCTCTGGCCGAGGTTCCTCACCATGCCTCGTAGAAACGACCTCACCTCGATCCTCCTCATCGGTTCAGGCCCGATCGTCATCGGTCAGGCCTGCGAGTTCGACTACTCCGGCACCCAGGCCGCCAAGGTCCTGCGGCGGGAAGGCTTTCGGGTGGTACTGGTCAACTCCAACCCCGCCACCATCATGACCGACCCCGAATTCGCCGATGCCACCTATGTAGAGCCCATCACCCCGGAAGTAGTGGAAGAGATCATCGCCCGTGAGCGTCCCGACGCTCTCCTTCCCACCCTGGGAGGACAGACCGCCCTCAACGTCACCATGCGCCTGGCCCGCGCCGGGGTCCTCGACCGGCATGGGGTGGAGCTGATCGGGGCAGGAATCGACGCCATCGAACGAGCCGAAGACCGGGGCAAGTTCCAAGCCACCATGGAGGAGGCGGGACTGGCCGTGCCCCGGGCGGGATATGCCCGTTCGGTGGCTGAAGCCTTGCGAATCGCCGAGGGGATCGGCTACCCGGTGATGGTCCGGCCCTCCTACATCCTCGGCGGGGGAGGAACCGGCATTGCCCCCGGTCGCGAGGAGTTTGTCGAAATCGCCCGGCGGGGCCTCGACACCTCACCGGTGGGGGAGATCCTGGTAGAGGAGTCGGTGTATGGCTGGAAGGAGTTCGAACTGGAGGTGATGCGGGACCGCAACGACAACGCCGTAGTCGTGTGCTCGATCGAGAACCTTGACCCAATGGGGATTCACACCGGCGACAGCATCACCGTTGCTCCCGTGCAAACCCTGTCCGATCGCGAATACCAGGAGATGCGTAGCGACGGCCTCGCCGTGCTTCGGGCCATCGGGGTGGAGACCGGTGGTTCCAACGTGCAGTTCGCCGTTGATCCCCAAAGCGGCCGCAGGTTGGTAATCGAGATGAATCCCCGAGTGTCCCGATCCTCCGCCCTGGCCTCCAAAGCCACCGGCTTTCCCATCGCCAAAATCGCGGCCCTGCTCGCCGTGGGCTACACCCTCGACGAAATCCCCAACGACATCACCGGGGCCACCCCGGCTTCCTTCGAGCCTGCACTCGACTACGTGGTAGTGAAGGTGCCCCGCTTCGACTTCGCCAAGTTCCCCAATGCTCCCACCCGCCTGGGAACCTCGATGCGTAGCGTCGGCGAGGCGATGGCCATCGGCCGCACCTTTCCCGAGGCGTTGCAGAAGGCGCTCCGCAGCTTGGAGAACGGCCGTTTCGGGCTGGGAGCCGACCCCGGGGAGGGAGTGGAGCGGGCTCTTTCCGACGACGACCTCCAGCGTCAGCTGGGGATCCCCAGCCCCCAGCGGATCTTTCAAGCGGGGGAGGCCATTCGCCGGGGCATGGACCCCGCCGCCGTCGCGGCCCACACCTCGATCGACCTTTGGTTCATCGAGCAGATGGGTGAGATCGTGGCCATGCGCCACCGGATTGAACAGGGAGACGGCCCTAGCCAAGCTCGGTTGAGGGATGCCAAGCGCCTGGGCTTTTCCGACCGCCAGCTCGCCTATCTGACCGGTACCACCGAAGCTGAGACGCGGATCAGCCGCAAGGCATCGGGGGTGGTGACGACCTTCAAGACCGTCGACACCTGCGCGGCGGAGTTCGAAGCGCACACCCCCTACATGTATGGGACTTTTGAGGATGAAGACGAGGTGGCCCCGGCCCGAGCGCCTCGGGTGGTGGTGCTGGGCTCCGGCCCCAACCGGATCGGTCAGGGAATCGAGTTCGACTACTGCTGCGTCCACGCCTCGATGGCGCTACGAGCCGCCGGTTTCGAGACGGTGATGATCAACTGCAACCCCGAGACGGTGTCCACGGACTACGACACTTCCGATCGCCTCTACTTCGAGCCTCTCACTACCGAAGATGTCCTGGCGGTAGTGGAGGCGGAACGACCCGAGGCAGTGATCGTTCAGCTGGGTGGTCAGACCCCTCTCAATCTCGCCGCCAGCCTCGAGGAAGCGGGAGTGACCATCGCCGGGACCTCGCCGGCCTCCATCGAAACGGCAGAAGACCGCGAGCAGTTTTCGGCCCTCTGCCGAAGACTGGGCATCAAGCTGCCCCCCCAAGGGACGGCCAATTCGGCCCTGGAAGCGGGGGAAATCGTCGACCGGGTAGGGCTGCCGGTAGTGATCAGGCCCTCGTTCGTTTTGGGCGGACGCAAGATGCGGGTCGTCTACAGCTACGACGAGCTGAGCGACTACCTGCAGGATCTTTATGGCAACGTCGCCGATGCGGATCTCACCGGAGCGCCGCTCCTCATCGACCGGTTTCTCGAAGCCGCCACCGAGGTCGACGTCGACGCCATCTTCGACGGACATGAACTGGTGGTGGGGGGAATCATGGAGCACGTAGAAGAGGCCGGGGTCCATTCGGGAGATTCCGCCTGTGTAACCCCTCCTCCCACGTTGAGTGAAGAAGCGACTAAAGAGATCCTGCGGGTAACAGACGAACTGGCCCGAGCCCTCTCCGTACGAGGCCTGATCAACGTCCAGTTCGCAGTCAAAGGCAACGAAGTCTTCGTCCTGGAAGCCAACCCCCGCGCTTCCCGCACGGTGCCCTTCATCTCCAAAGCCTCCGGCATCCCCCTCGCCAAGGTGGCAGCGCGAGTCATGATGGGTGCCACGCTCGAACAGTTACGGGCGGAGGGGATGGTGACCGCCGCCGACCACCGCGACTTCGTGGCGGTCAAGGAGGCAGTGCTTCCCTGGGATCGATTCCCGGAGGAAGACATCGTGCTCGGCCCGGAGATGCGTTCCACCGGGGAGGTGATGGGCATCGGCCCCGATGTCGGGGTTGCCTATGCCAAGGCCCTGCTCGCCGCCGGTCACGTCCTCCCCAGCCGAGGGACGGTCTTCCTGTCCTTGGCCGACAAAGACAAACCGATGGGGCTGGCGGTGGCCCAGGCGTTCGCCATGCTTGGCTTCCGCCTCCTCGCTACCCGCGGCACCGCCCGGTTCCTCTCCCATCACGCCATCGCCGCTGAAGTGGTCAACAAGGTGGGTGAAGGTCCCGATGACTCCCGCCACCGGATCGAAGCCGGGGAGATCAACCTCGTCATCAACACCCCCCGGGGGGGACGGGCTCGTTGGGATGGTCGCCTCATCCGTCACACTGCCCGACGTTTCGATGTGCCCTGTGTCACCACCATCGCCGGAGCCCTGGCCGTGGCCCGCAGCCTTCGCTCGGGACCGCTGGCCCTACGCCGGCCCCGGAGTCTCCAGGAGTGGCATAAATGAAAGACGGAAGACGGAAGTCGGGAGACGGAAGTCGAAGAGGGCGGGGTTGGCCGTCGATACGGAGGGCTCCGGATGAGTGAGCCAGACCTCACTACCCAGGTCGGGCCTTTACTTTTGCGTAGTCCGCTGATTGCCGCCTCAGGAACGGTCGGCTCGGTGGTCGACTTCGCCGGGGTAGCCGACCTCTCGGTTTATGGGGCGGCGGTGGCGAAAAGCGTCAGTCCCGAGCCTTGGGAGGGACGCCCCCCACCCCGCCTGGCCCCGGTGGGAGCGGGGATGCTCAACGCCATCGGCATCCAGAACCCAGGCATCGATCGCTGGCTGGCGGAGACCGAGCCGCATTTGGCCGGTCTTCCCGTCCCGGTGTGGGGTTCAGCCGTGGGTACCACCCCGGATGAATTCACCCGGGTGGCCAAGGCTCAGGAGGGAGCGGGGGTGGCTGCGGTCGAGATCAACCTCTCCTGTCCCAATCTCGACGGGCACATGTTCGCACTCGACCCGGAGGCCTCGGCAGAGGTGGTCGCTTCGGTCCGCCACAGCACCTCCCTCCCCTTGGGGGCCAAACTTTCCCCCAACGCTTTGGACATCGCGGCGGTAGCCGGTGCCGTGTTAGCCGCCGGAGCCGACTTCCTCGTCCTCACCAACACGCTCTGGGGAGCCGCCATCGACATCGAGAGCCGGCGGCCCCTCGTCAATCATCCCATTGCCGGATATTCCGGTCCCCCTCTCAAACCGGTCGCTCTTCGCTGTGTCGTCGAGGTCCATCAGGCATTCCCGACCGCACCGCTGGTGGGGTGTGGGGGGATCTCCAGCGGAGCCGACGTGGTCGAATATCTGCTCGCCGGGGCTAGCGCCGTCGCCATCGGCACCGCTCACTTCGCCGAGCCCAAGGTAGGGAAGCGGATAGCGAGGGAGCTCATTTCCATTCTCCACCGCCAAAGGTTGGAGCGGCTCGCCGACCTGATCGGTGGATTGAAGCTGTCGTGACCATGCTGTCCGACCGCCTCCTCCTCGCCCTTGATCTCCCCAGCGCCGAGGAGGCGCTGCTAATCGCCCAGAAGCTTCGTCACCATGTGGCGGGCTTCAAGGTCGGGCTGGAATTGATCACCGGGCCCGGCCCGGGGGTGATTGGCGCAGTTCGTGAACTCGGACTGCCGGTCTTTGCAGACGCCAAGCTTCACGACATCCCCAACACGGTGGGGCGGGCCGCCCAACGTCTCGGGGGATGGGGGGCGCGCTGGGTTAGCGTGCACGCCAGTGGTGGAGAGGAGATGATGCGGGCGGCGGTGGAAGGGCTCGGTGAGGGGGCAGCCGGAAACCCGGCCGGCGTTCTCGGTATCACCGTCCTCACCAGTCTCCGAAGCGAGACCCTGGCTTCGATCGGGGTGAGCGGCTCACTGGCCCGGCAGGTGACCCGTCTGGCGAAGCTGGCGGCCCGGTCCGGTGTGGAGGGTGTGGTTTGCGCACCCCGCGAACTGGGCGACGTTGGCCAGACCGCTCCCCAACTGCTGCGGGTAACTCCCGGGATCCGGCGCCAAGATGAGACCACCGACGACCAAAGCCGGGTGGCTAGCGCCGCCGAGGCCCTTAAGTGGGGGGCCGATTACCTGGTGGTGGGCCGCCCGATCACCAAGTCCCCCGACCCAGTGGCAGCGATCGCCGCCCTGGAAGAGGACCTCGCATGACCTACGACCGGGTCCGCTTACAGCGACGATTTCTAGGGACCCTGATGGTCGCCCAGGCTTTCGGTTTTGCTGCGCTGGCTACGGCCATCGCCTACATCGTGCTCTTGGGAGAGGACCTACTGGGAAGTGAATCGTGGGCGGGCCTTCCGGCCGCGGTGCTCACCTTGTCGGCAGCCGCCTTCTCACCGGTCCTGGCCCGACGTTCGGCCCGCCACGGCCGGCGGAGCGGACTGTTTTTCGGCTTCGTCGTCGGCACCATTGGGGGGGTGGCCACGCTGGTTTCGGGCCGGATGGTTTCGTTCGCTCTGTTGTTGGCAGGCATGGTGGCTTTTGGAGCAGGTCAAGCAGCCATCCTCCAGACCCGGTATGCCGCCGCCGATCTCGCCGAGCCCGACCGGCGCAGCCAGGCCATCGCCGCCGTGGTCTGGGTAGGCACCATCGGAGCGGTGGCGGGACCTTTTCTGGGTGAAGCCGCTAACGCCCACTTGGCCGGGTTCGGTGCCTACGGCGGGGCCCTTTCGTTGGGTGCGGCGTTCTTCGCCCTGGCGGCGGTGGCGGTGATGTGGTGGCTACGGCCCGATCCGCTCCAAGTCAGTGGAGGGCTCTTGGTCCAAACCGGCGGCAGTGGGAGCGGGTTGAGGGCCAACCTCAGCTTGCTGTGGTGCAATCGAAGGGCTCGGCTCGCCACCGGGGCCATGATCGTCAGCCAGGCCACCATGGTGGCGGTAATGGTCATGACGCCGCTTCACCTCAAGGACCATGGACATGCCGGCCTGGCCGGGCCGGTCATCGCCATCCACGTACTGGGCATGTTCGGGCTCTCCCCGCTGGTGGGGAAATGGGCGGACCGCTTCGGGTCCAACCGGGTGATCATGGCCGGGGGAGTGATCTTGGCGAGCGGGACCGTGATGGCGGTGGTGGCCGGATACCAGCCAAGCCTGATCTTCGGAGGCTTGTTGCTGCTCGGCTTGGGTTACAGCTTCTGTTTCATCGCCGGGTCCTCGCTGCTGACGGCGGCGGTGGAGTCCCAGGTCAGAGTGGCCGCCCAAGGAACCGGCGACTTGGTGGTGACCGCCATCAGCGCCCTGGCCGCCCTCGGCTCGGGTCTGGTCAAGGAAACCGCGGGTTACCACTGGCTGGCCAACCTGGCGACTACCTTTGCCTTGCTGCTGGTGGCGGTGACCGTCGCCGCTGACCGCCAGAAGGAGGTAATTGCCAATGCCCCTACCTGAACAGACCCCAGAACAAAGAGCGGCCGCCCTGGCCAAAGCCGCCGAAGCCCGCCGGGTCCGGGCCGAGGTCAAGCAACTGCTCAAGACCGGGTCGATGAGCTTGGCCGAGGTCCTCAGTCGCTCGGGTGAAGACCTCATTGGAGGCCTCAAAGTCGAAGCGGTGCTGGAATCGATGCCAGGACTGGGCAAGATCAAAGCCAAGCGCTTGATGGAGTCGCTGGAAATTGCATCCAACCGCCGACTCCGGGGCTTGGGGGAACGCCAGCGCCAGGCGCTGCTGGCCGAACTCAACTGAGCTCTCATCCCGGTACCCGCCCCGGCTGTCTATTCGTCATCTCGGGGCCGTCGGGAGCTGGGAAATCTTCAGTGGTGGCCGGAGTCCGTGAGCGGCGTCCGGTGTATTTCTCGGTCTCCGCCACCACCCGCGACCCTCGCCCCGGAGAGGTTCATGGGGTTCACTACTGGTTTGTGGATCCCGCCGAGTTCGCCTCCTTGATCGAAGCCGGCGAACTGCTCGAATGGGCTGAATACAACGGCCGCCGCTACGGAACGCCACTGCGCCCAGTCGAGGAACATCTTGGCCGGGGGGAAGACGTGCTGCTTGAAATCGAGGTGCAGGGCGCCTTCCAGATCAGCGCGGGTCCGGTACCCGCGCTGATGTTCTTTGTGGTGCCCCCCACCTTCGACGAATTGGAACGGAGGCTTCGCCGGCGAGGTGACACCAATGAGGCGGACATCGCCCGACGGCTGGCCATCGCCCGCCGCGAGTTGGAGCAGGCCCCCGGACTCTTCGACCATGTCGTCGTCAATGACGAGCTAGAGACCTGTGTTGGGGAAGTCTTGGAGCTGATGGAGATGGACTGCCCTAAGGAGACGGAAGCCGGAAGCCGGGAGCCGGAAGGGCTCGGAGGTGACACGGGCGGCGGAGAGCTTCCCCTGCAGTAAACTCGCGGTCGACTCCGCGTCTAAGCGAACGAAATGAAGATCGAAGAAGTCATCGAAAACGTAGGGAACCGTTTCGCCACCGTGGTGGTGGCCGCCCGCCGGGCCCGTCAGATCAACGCTTACTACTCCCAGTTGGGAGCCGGGATGGGGGAGTTCGTTCCCCCCCAGGTCAACACCCTCTCCCGCAAGCCCCTTACGATCGCCATGGAGGAGATCGCCCAGGGGAAAGTAGCGGTTGAACGCTCCGAAGACTGACGAAGCTCCCGTGCCCCTCCTCACCGGCCGCCGGATCCTGGTGGCCGTCACCGGGGGAGTGGCGGCATACAAAGCGGCGGTCCTGTGCCGGCTATTGATCGAGGAAGGTGCCTCGGTCCGGGTGGTGATGACCGAGGAAGCCACCAATTTCATCGGCGCCACCACCTTTGCCTCCATCACCAATCAACCGGTGCTTAGGGACCTCTTCGAAGCCGACCTAGTCAGCCCCCATACCGAACTGGGGCGCTGGGCCGAATTGGTCATCGTGGCGCCCGCGACCGCCGCCACCATGGCTCGGATGGCAGCAGGACTATCCGAGGAAGCCGTCTCTACCTCGGTCCTCGCCACTCGAGCACCGGTCCTCATCGCCCCCGCCATGCACACCGAAATGTGGGAGCACCCCGCCACCCAGCGGAATCTTCGTCAACTCCTGGCCGACGGCCATCAGATAGTCGGTCCGGAGAGCGGCCCCCTGGCCGGGGGTGACACCGGCGTCGGGCGCATGGCGGAACCGGAGCAGATCCTCGAGGCAGCGGTAGCCGCCTTCCCCTCCGATTTGCGGGGCCGCCGGGTGCTGGTCACCGCTGGTGGCACCAGGGAGGCAATCGACCCCGTTCGCTACATAGGCAACCGGTCCTCCGGCAAGATGGGACACGCCCTGGCGACCGAGGCTGCCCGCCGAGGCGCAGAGGTGACGCTGGTCACCACCTCCGACCTGGCCGCCGACCCCAGGGTCAAGGTGGTCCCGGTCGAGTCGGCCCAGCAAATGGCGGAAGCGGTGGGGGCGGTAGAGGCGGATATCGCGGTGATGGCGGCGGCGGTGGCCGACTTTCGTCCGGCCGATGCCTCCACCACCAAACTGGCCCGGGGTGACGGACCCCCCGACATCACCCTGGAACCCACCCCTGACATCCTCGCCTCGGTAGCTCGCCGCTCTCCCCGTCCTTTTCTTGTTGGGTTTGCCGCCGAGGCGGGCGACCTCACCCGAGCGGTGGAAAAGGCTCGCGGCAAGGGAGTTGATCTTCTGGTCGCCAACGACATCACCGAGGAAGGCGCCGGGTTCGGAGTCGACACCAACCGGGTCACCATCATTACCCCGGAAGGCGATCTCAGCCCTTGGGAGTTGATGCCGAAGGCAGAGGTGGCCAGGCGCCTGTGGGATCTGATCGTCGAGCGGCTGACGGCCAACGGTTAAGAACTCCCCATCACT
>DATEDX010000102.1:0-2617 GCA_035281425.1 Acidimicrobiia bacterium | reverse complement strand
AAGTCGTCGAGGGACTGTTGGCCCGTCGCCAACAACTCTCCGGCTCCCTACTCGAAACCCTCACCTCACGTGAGATGGAAGTCTTGAGCGAGATGGTCCAAGGCAAGTCGAACACTGCCATCGCTGAGGCGCTCTTCATATCCCAGTCGGCGATCGAGAAACACATCAACTCGATGTTCGCCAAGCTGTCGCTCAGCCCGGACGACGGCGAACAACATCGCCGCGTGGCCGCAGTCCTGACGTTCCTGCGCAGCCAAGTCCCAATGAAAGAGAGCCCATCCGCTTAACGTTCCTAGGCGAATCTGGGAGCACGGTCACGGCAGCTCTACTCACCCAGAGACTTAACTCGATCCGCCCAGCGTCCGAAGTCCCCTCGACCGGCCAGCTGCTCTCGGCCGACTTGATCTCCAGTGATCTAGGCCGGGGCGCTCCGTTTCCATCCCCACTTCGACGGCTTGGGTTGTTCCCTGGTCACAGCTGAGCGGTCGGCGGTCCAGGGTGCGTAAGGGGCGGTGACGAGCTCGGCCAGGTAAAGGAGGGGAGTGTCGTAGTTGACCCGCCACCCGGCGAAGTCATTCCACGCCTGGTCGCGGTCGGCCTTGAGGGGGACGCCCGCCGCCGCCAACGCCTCGCAGGCCTCATCGAACTCTGAGCGGGCGATGGCGATGGGATCGGTGGGGCGCGGGATCCAGTCGAATTGGGCACCAAAGAAGGAAGCGATCCTCCGCAGAGCGATGTAGCCGGCGCGGATACAGAGATCGGCCCTCGGTTCCCGCGGGGCGTCGACCGTGGAGGCAAGCAGAGAGGCGGCATCGAGGACGGTCCCGGCCGCCGTGATCCAGGACCGCTCCGGCTGATGCGAACGGAAGAAGGTCAAGGCGGGAAAGGCGGTGTGGGACTGCTCGAGATCGGCGAACCACGTCTCCCACTGCCCGAACTCTTCGCCAAGCTGCGACAGCCCCCGGATGCGCTGCGCCCGTTGCAGCAATTCGACCGCGGTCGGGGGGGAGCCTGCCCGGACTTCGAGCAGCGTCACCTGCGTCTCCCGGCGGGAGAAGTCGGAGTAGAGGGAGGGAAGAAAGGTGATCAACAGGGCGAGGATCAGAAGGCCGATGCCGGCTTCGGCGAATGACAGCAGTTGATGCACCACGTTGTCGATTCCGGTGCTGCCGAGCGTTGTGACCGACGAGCCACTCGCCGCCACCGACTCTGTAAACGAGCCGTAACCGGTAGCCCAGAACAACCCGGCGAAACCAAGCATGATCAATGCCATCCAGACCAGAGGGAGAAGGACCAGGCTCACCGGGGCGTAGAGCGCCAGCAGACGGTCCCGGGTCTCGTAGGCCCTGGCGGCGAAGGTGAGGAGATCGAACAACCTTCTCACGGTGACGAAAACCACCCGGGTGATGACGGTCGAGACCGCACGGGGAAGAACGACCGTGCGGACCGCCGAGAGGAGGGTAAAGCCGGCCAGCCAGACACCGGCCGTGGCCACTAAAAGGCGGAGGAAGGTCATAGTTGGGGGAATTGGTAGTTGGTGGTGCGGTCGTAGTTGCGTCGCGGCGACGGGACCGTGTCATCGGCCTGAGGATTGGCGTACATTGTCGTGCGTAGATCGAAGGGAGAGAAGGGGAAATGGGAGTCAAGGAGAACGAAGCTGCCCTCACGCGAGCAGTCGATGCGTGGAACTCGGGCGACGTCGAGTCGTATCTGGATCTGTATGACGAACGGATCAAGCTGCACGCGGGAACCTACGACTTTCCACACAAGAGGGCCGTGGAAGATATGTATAGGGGCTTCTTTGCCGCCACGTCGGACCTACGCCTCACCATCCTGGAGACTTTCGGGCACGAGGACAGCCTGTGCGCTCGATACGCCGTCGACGCGACACACACGGGAAGGCTGCTCGGGATTGACCCGACCGGGAAGCAGATCTCGATGGTCGGGATCACAATCATGCACTTTGAGAACGGCCGGGTTGTCGAGCGATGGGACGCCGACAACTCCGCGGAAGTCTTCGCCGAGCTTCAGAGCTAGTTGCGTAGTGCCGGGCTTCATGTCCACTGCGCCTCACTTGCAGAGCCGGATGAGTGACCTACCGTTTGAGGTCTCGACTCTCATTACGTTCTTACCACCAGAATCACGTTGCCTTCGAATTGGGGCGGGTGCTCGGAGGGCCAAACCGGGGCCACCCTTTACTTGAACCCCCCCTCCCCCCTCGGGGTACTCCAGCCAGCGTCGGCCCTAACGGGCGTCCTGGAAGGAGAAGACCAGACTTTCCCACTTCTCCCTCCTCCGAAAGAGCGCCTTGACCCCTTCCTTCCCCAGGAGCGAAGCGACGGTGGGGAGGTGGCCCGAAGGGCCGGAGGGGGCTGGGCGCGGCCCTCTCCCATCGGTGCTCTTTACACTGCCCGGCCAATGTCCGGCTATGCCAAAGGTCCTTTCGCGGTCGATTGGGAGGATCGCTACGACCTGACCGCTCTCCGTAGGGATCGGGTTGCCAAGGCCAACAAGGCGTTACGCGACTCTCAAGCCGCGGCCTTGTTGGTGTGGAAAGACGAGAACGTCCGCTACCTCACCTCGCTCCGCGCCCAGTTGATCGCCGGCAAGACCACCT
>DATEDX010000101.1:0-3661 GCA_035281425.1 Acidimicrobiia bacterium | reverse complement strand
ACGTATAGTCGCCGTTGATGCCCACCCTGGCCCTGCTCGACGGTAGCTCCATCGCCTACCGGGCCTTTTTCGCCCTACCACCGGACCTCGCCACCACTTCCGGCCAGGTGACCAATGCGGCCTATGGGTTTACTCGGATGTTGATCAAGCTGCTCGGCGACCACCATCCCGAGGCGTTGGCGGTCGCTTGGGACGTCTCCCGGCAGACCTTTCGTTCCACCCAATTCCCCGAATACAAAGCGCAGCGTCAAGCCTCTCCCGACGCCTTCCGCAGCCAGCTACCGCTCATCAACGAGGTGTTGGATGCCCTCGATGTGAGTCAGCTAAGGAGGGAGGGTTACGAGGCCGACGACCTCATCGCCTCGATGGCGGCCCAGGCCCTGGAGGAGGGATGGGATGTCCTGGTGGTGACCGGGGACCGTGATGCTTTTCAGCTGATCGAGCCACGGCTGAAGGTGCTGTACACACGGCGGGGAATCACCGATGTGGTCACGGCCGACGAGAACTACGTAAAGGAGCGCTACGGCATCGGCCCCCATCAATACGTCGAGTACGCCGCCCTCCGAGGGGACACCTCCGACAACCTCCCCGGGGTGCCCGGGGTGGGGGAGAAGACCGCCTCCAAGTTGGTGGCCGACTACGGCAGCTTGGAAGGCATCTACGAGCATCTCGAGGACCAATCACCTCGGCTTCGCCAGAACCTGGCCGAACATCGAGAGCAGGTGTTCCTCAACCGGAGGTTGATGGCCCTGGTCAAGGATCTCGATTTTGAGGTGGCTCCCAAGGATCTGGTGCGGCATGACTGGGACAGGGATCGAGCTAAGGAGTTGTTCCAGTCGCTCGAGTTCTTCAGCCTGTGGGAGGACCTGCTCGAGGTGCAGCCAGATCTAGAGGCCACCGAGCCCGGGGCGGTGCTCGAGGTGGAATGGCAGGTGGCTAGAGAGGCGCCGGCGGTGACGGCGGGGACGACCCTGATCCTTGACCCGGTAGGAAGTGATCCGCTATGGGGAGTCATGGTTCAAACCGAATCCGGTCGCGCATTAGCCGTGCCCGCCGATCTGCTCGAAGACATGTTGACGGTGCTGGCCGATCCCACCGTCCCCAAAGTGGGACACGACGGGAAGGAACTGATTCGGCGCTTGCTCGATCATGACCTCGCCCTGGGAGGGCTCCACTTCGATACTGCCTTGGCGGCCTACATCCTCAATCCCGCCACCCGGGAATATGGCCTCAACGAGATAGCCGCCAAGTATCTCAAGCTTGAGGTCGACTCCGTCGACGCCGAAGCCAGCCCGGCCGGCCAGGGCATGCTCGACTTCTCCGAAGGCCCCGACCTGGCGGCCGCCGCCCGGCGGGTGGAGGCGATCGGCCGGCTGGTAACCCGCCTCGAGCAAGAGCTCTCGGCCCGGGACGAGTTGGACTTGTTCCGCAGCTTCGAACTTCCGCTGGTGCCGGTATTGGCCCGAATGGAACACGCCGGGATCGGCGTCGACCGCCAGTATCTGGTCGAGCTGGGAGATGATCTCCGCAGCCGGCTTTCGGAGTTGGAGCGGCGTATCCATCAAGAGGCGGGGGAGCCTTTCAATGTCAACTCCACCAACCAACTGCGGGAGGTTCTCTACCAGCGGCTCAATCTTCCCGTGCTGAAGAAGACCTCCACGGGGGCTCCTTCCACCGACGCTTCGGTGCTGGAGAAGCTGGCCGAATCGCATCCCATCGTGGCTTTCCTGTTGGAGTACCGGGAACTCGAGAAGCTTCGCTCGACCTATGTCGATGGGTACCTGCCACTGATCACGCCGGAGGGGCGGATCCACACCCGGTTCAACCAAATGGCGGCCAGCACCGGACGCCTTTCCTCAGACACGCCCAACCTCCAGAACATCCCGGTCCGTTCCGACACCGGCAAGACCATCCGCCGCGCCTTCATTCCCCGACCGGGATGGACCTTCCTGGTGGCTGACTACAGCCAGATCGAACTGCGGGTGCTGGCCCACATGAGTGGCGACCCGGGTTTGGTGGAGGCCTTCGCTACCGACACCGACATCCACACCGCTACTGCAGCTCGGGTGTTCGGGGTCCCACTCGACCTGGTGACGGGGGAGATGCGTCGCCGAGCCAAAACCATCAACTTCGGGCTCCTCTACGGCATGGAGGCGTTCGGGCTGGCCGATCGGATGTCGATCAGCCGGGAAGAGGCGCGTCGCCACATCGACGAGTACTTCGCCCAGTTCCCCCAAGTCAAGGCCTTCATGGACGGGGTGGTTTCCCAGGCTCGCAACCAGGGATACACCACCACTCTGTTCGGCCGCCGCCGTTACCTGCCGGAACTGAAGAGCGACAACTTCCGCATCCGCCAGATGGGGGAACGGATGGCGTTGAACGCTCCCGTGCAAGGCACGGCCGCCGACATCATCAAGAGGGCCATGATCGATCTCGACGCCGACCTATCCGAGCGCCGGCTCGAGACAACCTTGCTCCTGCAGATCCACGACGAGTTGATCTTGGAAGCGCCACCCGACGAGCTGGAGCTGGCGATGGAAGTAACCCGCCGCACTATGGAAGAGGTGGTGAAGCTGGCGGTGCCGCTCCGGGTCGACATGGCCACCGGCTCCCACCTCGGCGAAGTCAAGTAGCGCCTCTTCCTCCCCAAGCGAGCGGAGCAGGCCCGGGGGAGGTGGCCCGCTGGGCCGGGGGAAGGCGTCGGCGGCGGTGGATGTTGCTTGCGGCGTACCATCAGCCGATGACCGCGGTCGACGAATACCTCCTCCTTCTCGACGAGGCGTTCGAAGGGCGCGGCATCGAGGAGTCGAATGAGAGCCAGGCCTTGGTGACGAACCTGGCGACCGTCACGGAGGCCGAGTGGACGGCGCGTCCGCCAGGCGCGACGCGCACGATTGAGTCCATGGTGCGCCACGTTGCCGGCTGCAAGGTGATGTACGCCGACTACGCCTTCGGGCCGGGCACGAAGCAGTCGGGCACCCCGGAGGTCGAGGGCCCGTGGCCGGACGGCGAGGCGCCGATGGTCGAGGCGAACGCGTGGCTGCGGGAGACCCATCGGTCGTTTAGGGCGCACGTCGAGAGCCTGACGGATGACGACCTCGAGCGACTGCGGATGACGAACTGGGGCGAGATGCGCCCCACCCGCTGGATCCTGGCCGCCATCATCGGTCACGACTTCTATCACGCCGGCGAGATCAACCATCTGCGGAGCCTGCTCGGTAGCGACGACCGATGGCGCTGGCAACAACTCGAGGAAGGCGCCTGAGAAGCGCGAGCAACTCCCGTCTCCCAGCTTCCGTCTCCGTCTTCCGTCTTCCGTCTCATCAGCTTCCATTGCTCTACCGACCCGGTCCCTGATATGCTGTAAGCGCCTCGGTTCGTTCGCGACCGAGAGCCAATCCCTTTGGAGGTATCACACCCACCCATGTCCACCGAAACCGAAGTAACCGCGCCGCTGGACGCGGCGCCCGAACCGTCCCCCGGCGACGAACCCCAACCGGCCGTAGCCGAGCCCATCGAAGAGCCCACACCCGCTCCGGCCAGCAGACCGGCAGTGATCGTTCCCCCCAGCGTTGACTCTTTACCAGACGACATTGGCGACGACTTTGAGGCAGCCATTGCCCAAACCGTGGTCGAGTTCAAAGAAGGGGACATCGTTGAA
>DATEDX010000100.1:0-5363 GCA_035281425.1 Acidimicrobiia bacterium | reverse complement strand
AGCCAATGCCCGTCGGAGGGATCGGGCACCGGAATCCGGGCTAGTTCCTCGCCGGATCCCATATCCCAGACCCGGACGTAGCCGTCGCTACTGGCCGTCATCAGCATCGATCCGTCGGGTGAAATGGCGTGGCCTCGGGTGGTTGTTTTGGTGTCGAAGGTCGAGACAAGCTCCCAGGTGGCACTGTCGTAGATCCTCACCTGCCCGCCTATGAACGTAAGGGCGAGAAGCCTGGAGTCGGAGGAGACAGCCGCGAAATGCCGGGCCGAAGCTGGTCCCAGAGTGGCGAGCACGTTGCCACCATCGACCGAGACTACGTAGGCGGTCTCCAGATCTTTGGACACCAACCAGCTACCCCCGTAGGCGAGCACAGTGACGTGGTCCGGGGGAAGCTGCAAGCCGGCGATCTCCTCCAGGGTGGCGCTGTCGAAGATGCGGACCTGCCCGGTCGAGTTGGAGACGACAAAACTTTGCCGGTTGGGACTGAGGTGAATTGTGTCGATGCTGAAGTACGAACCCTCAGTGTCGGTGCAGGGGGGGTCGCCGAGCAAGCCGAATTCATACTGCTCCATCATCTCGACGGTGGTCCAGCAGCCGAACACCTTCTCGACCTGGTCTGTCTCCGGGTCCCAGGCCACGACCGGGCCGATTTCGGGGGAGGTGCCGGAGGACTCGGCGAGGACGATGCGCCCGTCGGGTAGAGCGGTCGGGTTGTTGATGTCGGTCGCCCTTCTGCCTGAGTGGAGGCGGCCGGTCGCCGGGTCGAAGGGAACCGCCCAAGCCCGGTCCTCCGCAAGATTGATGCCGAAGAACACACCGATCTGCTCCGTCGCGTGGACCCCCTCACTGTTGACGAAAAAGCCCGTGCTGGAAGTGTTGACCTCTCCTCCCGCCTCCTGCGAGAGGTCCCAGATGTTGACGTTACCTGTGTCGTTCGCCTGGTAGAGCGTGTCACAAGAGCCACGGCAGGCCATGCTGTTGGGCGAACCGGCCGGCCCCAACCGCATCAGCTGCTCTCCCGACTCGAGGTCGTACACCCACAGCTCCTGGCCCATGGTTCCGACGATCAGCCTCCCGCCGTCTTCGGTGATGAGACGGGCCGCTCCGATCTGGTTGAGCCCCCCGAGGATGTCGACCGTGGCCCGGGTGGCGAGATCGAACACTTCCTGGGTCAGCAACGCATCGGCGATCAGTCGGGAGCCGTCGGGGGTGATCAACGCTCCTCTATTAGGAAGCACGACCGGCTCCATGGTCGAGAGGTCGATGAGCGTCGTGCCCATGGTCGCCTGCACGTCGTAGTGCCCGACCACCAGGGTCGATCCGTCCGCCGACCACGACACCAGTCCGGTTTCGCCGACATGGTGGAATGAGGTTTGCTCGAAGGTGGCAAGGTCGAAGAGAAGCATCTCCCCCACGCCGGCCTCGGCACAGTCGGTCAACCCTCCCACGGCAAGCCAGCGACCGTCGGGAGAGAAGACGGGGGTGGGAGCCTGATCGGGGCAGGAGGGGAACTCGATGGTCCGCTCAACCCTCCCGGTGGTGGCGTCGAGCAGCAGGACTCGGGGAGGGAGGCCGTCGTCGCGCTCGGCGCCCGGTCGGGGTGTCGTGGGCAGGTAAATCCTCAAGAAACTGGCACTCGGCTCCTTCACTCCGACCGCGATCAGACTCCCATCAGGGGAATAATTCACCCGTATGAAGCTGTCCACCGTCTCCGGGTCGGAGTACACCCAGAGTGGTTCGAGGGTATTGGTGTCGAGCAAACTCACCGTTCCCTCGCGTTCGGCTAAAACCGCCAGCCGCGAACCGTCGGGGGAGAGGTCTATCCACACCAAGCCTCTGGCTTCGGAGGCGAGGTACCTGCCCCGCAGCCGACTGGCATGGACCGCCTCCCGCAGAGCGTTGAGCGGCTCCACCGCCTCGGTCGCCCTCGGGGAGGCCTCGATCGCTTGCAGGCCGAGGAGGATGGAAAGCTCGGGGTCCTGGTCGAGAAGGTTGATCGCCGAAGCGGCTAACTCCCGGGAGCGGGCAAGGTTCTCATTGTTGCGGGCGATAACGAACCCGACCACGGCGGCCACCGCCAGGACGGCGAGGGCGATGCCCGCTCCCCAGGCGGTGCGGCGGGTGCGGCGGTGCTGGCGGACCTCCTCCGACTCGAGGTCGTCTTTGGGGATGCCGCGCAGAGAAGAGGCGATGTCGGCCACCGCACCGCGGAAACCGGCATTCCGCAGGTCGAGCTGCGTCTCCTCCGCAGCCCAGGACAGGTCCACCCAGCGAGGCTCCCCCGGGAAGGCGTCGATCAGGGAGGGCGGCACCGCCGAGCCTTCGGCCAGCCGGCCTCGCTCCTCGTCCCAGCTAAGCGAGCCGTCGGTGAGGACCGGGAGGATCCGGTCGGAGCCCTTGCGCTCCAACCAGTAGGCCACCTCCCGGTCCACCCATTGCGAGGACGCCGCTTCGGGGGAGGTGAGGAGGATGAACCACTGCGAGGAGTCGAGCGCCTCGGTGATCGACGACCACAAGTGGGGGTTGGCGGAGAGAGAGGACTGGTCTCGGAAGACCCGTACCGCCCTTCGTTTCCACCAGGGCTTGGCGAAGGTCTGTAGGGCGGTCTGCAGGCGGGGAGCCAACAGGTCGTCGGCGGCGTGGCTGTAAGAGATGAAGCCGTCGAAACGGGCAGTCGCAGGCACACCCGTTTCCGAATCCTTCACCATCGCCCCTCGACCTCCCTCCTGCATCCCGTATCCCGGCCCCCGGCCTTTGCATACGGTTTGCATCGCCGCTTCTGAGCTTCAGCGGTCACGAATCGCCTCCAGACCTGGGCAGGGGTCGATGCGGTAGACCTCGCACTCCTCCGGCGTGAAGCTGCGGGTCAGTCGGGAAGCGCCGATCTCCTGGAGCTCGTCGAGGTCGAGGGTAAGGGTGGTCCAGAGACCCCGTGTGGTGCCCACCACGATGTGCTTCTCGTCCAGCCAGTAACCATCCGAAGGCGCCGTAAGGGGGATGCGATGGAGCTCCTTACCTCCGCGGGTGTCCCAGATGCGGACGTAGTCGTCGCTGTTGGCGGTCAACAGCATCGACCCGTCGGGTGACAACGAAATGCCCCTTATAGCCCCGAGGGTCTCGAAAGAGGTGAGCGGCTCCCAGGAAGCGGTCGAGTGAGCAACCACCTTGCCGAGGAACTCGGCGATGACCAGCAGGTCGCCCGTAGAGGATATATCCGCGGTCGAGCCGGGGCTGCCGATTCCGAGTGTGGCGATCACCCTCCCGTCCGTCGCTGACAGCACGTGGGCAACTGTTCCATCGGTGCCGAGCAGCCAGTCGCCCCCGTACTCCAGAACCAAGCGCTGGCTCGGTGGCAGCTGTATCTTCCCCGTCTCGGCCAGGGTCGTGCTGTCGTAGATCCGCACCTCCCCTCCGCCCGAGGCGAGAAGCACTCTTGACCCATCGGGGCTGGAGTGTGCCGCCGTCAGCACGAAGTAGTCGCCGGGCTCGTCTTCACAGGCCGGGGTGGACAGCTCCCCGAAGCCGGACTCCTGAACCGCCGCAAACGACGTCCAGCAACCGAGGACCTCTTCAATCTCATTGGTTTCAGGGTCCCATGCCACCACCGGGCCGTACTCGGGGGCTGTGTTGGAGACCTCGAAGAGGAGGATCCGGCCATCGGGGAGAGCGGTCGGGTAGTTGGTGTCGGTCAACCGGCGGGCCTCGTCGAGGCTACCGGTCGTGCGGTCGAAAGGCACCACCTCCGGATAGCCAGCGGCCGACAGGGAAAAACCCAAAAACGCCCCCCGGGTGCCGGCAGTAGTGATGGAGTTGGCGTTGATCCAGTAACCGGCTTCGGCTGAATTGATCTCCCCGGCCGCCTGGTCCGACAAGTCCCATATCCGGATCTCGCCATCTACCGATGCTGTGTACAACGTGTCGCAGCCCTGCGCGCATGCAAACGAGGTGGTGAGGCCTGCGCTCCCCAACCGGTGGAGCGTTTCACCCGAAGCAACGTCGACCACGAGCACTTCGCCGCCGTAGGTACCGATCAGCAGACGTGATCCATCGGGGGTGAACGCCGTCCCTGCCACCAGCTGATTCAAACCGGTGATGTTGTCCACGGTCGCACCGGTTTGGGCATCGAAAACGATCACCGCCCATTCCAGGTCGGTCGCTACATACCGCCCATCGGGGCTCACGATCCCGCCTCCCCGCTCGAACTCGCGCAATAGTTGGAGAGTTTCCACTTCAACCAGGCTGGTGCCCTGCACAAAGTCACCACCCACTGCGACGGTGGAGCCGTCTGCAGTCCATGACAGGAAACGGTCTCCTGCGACTCGCAATCGATGCGTCTCCTGCCGGCCGGTGAGGGCCCTCATTTCCAGTGCCCAGTCAGTCTCCAGATCGCAGCCATTTCCAAGGACACCTGCAATGGCGAGGTATCTGCCATCGGGCGAGAAGCTGGGAGCCGGTATCGCTTCCGTGCATTCCGGGTAAGCGATCGTTTCCATCACCTCACCACTGCTGGCATCGAGGACGATGACACGGGCCGGCAGCCCATCGTCCAGGTCGGCGCCTGGTCGCAAAACTGGGCCTCGAAAGGAGGGATGACGGAGTGCAGAGTCGTGCACGCCCACGGCGATCGACTCGCCGTCCGGTGCCATCGACACCGTCAACAGGCTGTCGACCGTGCTCGGATCGGAATACCTCCACACCTCCCGGCCGGTGTCCGCCTCGAGCAGGCTGACCGTGCCTTCCTGCTCAGAGACGGCGACCAGACGGCTGCCTTCCGGAGACATGGCGATCGTCACCCAGCCCCGGCCGGGGGAGACGACCCAACGCTCCCGCAGCCGGCTGGCGTGTATGCCTTCCCGGAGGGCGTTGAGCGACTCCACCGGCTGTGGCAGGCCGGGCGGGGTGGATGCGATCGCCTCCAGACCGAGAAGCACGCTCAGCTCTGGATCCTGGTCGAGCACCTTGATGGCCGAGGCGGCCAGCTCCCGGGAACGAGCCAAGGATTCGGCGGCGACGGCGCGGGCGGTCTCAGCCTCGGCCGCCGCCCGCTGCGCCTCGGCCTCTCTGCGCTGATCGAAGGCAATGACGGCTCCGGTAGCGGCCGCCAGGGCCAGAACCGCCAGGAGGACGCCCGCCGTCCAGGCGGTGCGACGAGTCCGGCGATGCTGACGAACCTCCTCCGACTCCAAATCGTCCTTCGACACCCCGTGCAAAGCAGAGGCGACGTCAGCAACCGCTTCCCGGAAGCGAGAGTTGCGCATATCGAGTTGGGTCTCCTCCTCCACCCAACTCAAATCCACCCAACGGGGCTCCTCCCCAAAAGCGGTCAACAACGAAGGGGGCACCGCCGACGAAGCATCAAACCG
>DATEDX010000099.1:0-6966 GCA_035281425.1 Acidimicrobiia bacterium | reverse complement strand
GGGACGGCTAGTTTTCCCCAACCCGACGGTCCGATTTGGGGCCAATGATCAGCACCAGGTAGACTTTGTGAACAGATTCACAAGATGAGACCAGACACCAACCCGGCATCGATGATGGGCGGCGGCTGGGTCGCCAGTGGGTCTTTCATGGGGTCGATCCTCTCCGGGATGCTGCTCGGTTATCTGGGTGATCGCTGGCTGGGTACCGAGCCCTGGCTGCTCCTGATCGGGTTCGGATTGGGCGCCTATTCGGGATTCCTCCGGCTCTGGCAGCTCTCCAAAGACGCCGAAGCGAGGGAACGCCGTGGCCCCCGATAGCGGCATCGGCCCCGCACCCGGAAGCGACGTCGCCGTCGAAGCCATCCTCGCCCGCCATACCGTTGCACGGGCGGTGCTGGTCGGTCCACCTCTGATCGGGGCTTTCTGGCTGGCCCGAGGCGGGTCGGGGGCGATAGCCGCCGCCATCGGAGTGGGTCTGGTGGTGGGCAACCTTTTGTTGGCGGGTGCGCTCCTCTCGCTGGCGGCGAGGCTTTCTCTGGCTATGTATCATGCCGCCGCCCTGCTCGGCTTTGCGCTGCGATTGGGGCTCATCACTGTGACCATGCTGTTGGTGGCGCGGCTCTTCGAAATCGACCGGATTGCCTTCGGTCTCAGCGCCGTGATCGCCTACTTGGTCTTGATCGGATGGGAGGCCACCGCGGTGGCAAGAGGAAAGGAGCGAGAACTCGAGTGGACCAGGTAATCCTCGCCTTCGAGTGTCACCCCGAAGAGGTGGCGCTTTGTGTTCCCGCCTCGATCCTGGAGTTGTTCGAGTTGCCGGTCCTCTTTGGAGTGGTCAACCGCACCGTGGTCTACATCCTGCTGGCGGCGCTGGTGGTGATGGCCGTTCTCTATTTCGCGTACCGAAAGCCTCGGGTCGTCCCCACTCGCTTCGGGGTGGCGGTCGAGTCGCTGGTTCGCTTTGTAAAGGAGGACATCGCCATCGGAGTAATCGGTCCCGGTGGAGAGAAATATGCCCCTTACCTGCTGTCGCTTTTCCTCTTCATCCTGGTCGGCAACTTCTTCGGGTTGACCCCGTTCATCAACTTCCCACTTGGGTCTCGAATGGCGATTCCCCTCTTTCTTGCCCTGCTCACCTGGGTCATCTTCGTCTTCATGGGCATCAAGAAGCAGGGATTGGGCTACATCGGGCACCTACTCTGGCCGCCGGGAGTTCCGGTGGCGCTCAAGCCCCTGATTGGGATCATCGAGTTCGTCTCCACCATCATCGTGCGGCCGTTCTCGTTGGCAGTGCGGTTGTTCGCCAACCTGGTCGCCGGTCACACCATGCTGGCCCTGTTGTTGGGCACCGCCATCGTCTTCTGGGTGAACATCGGCAACATCGGCTTGCTCAAGGGCGGCCTGGTCGGCTCGGCTTGGTTCATCCTGGGGATGGCCATCTTCGTCTTGGAGATGCTGGTGCTGTTCCTCCAGGCCTACATATTCACGTTGTTGTCGGCCGTGTACATCGAGTCATCGCTGCACCCGGCCCATTGATCAGATCGGTAACAGAAAGGGAAGAGAATGGATGCAGTAATAGCCAGCCTGGCCCTGATGGGTCAGGTGCTGGCGCAGGCCGAGGTGGGGGTCACCGGCAACATCTCCGCCGGTCTGGCCGCGGTCGGATACGGTTTAGGCGCCATCGGCCCGGGGATCGGGGTGGGCATCGTCGCCGGTAACGCGGTGCAAGCCATGGCCCGCCAGCCGGAAGCCGCCGGCCTGGTCCGCACCAACATGTTTATCGGCATGGCTCTCTCCGAGGCTCTGGCCCTAATCGGCTTCGTGGTCTTCTTCCTGGCCCAGGGTTGAACCCGATGCCACCTCTTGCTGTCATCATCGCCGCCGCCGAAGCCGAAGAGCACGGCAGCCCGGCCGAACTGCTGCTCCCCGCTTGGCCGGAGCTGGTGGCGGGGATCGTGGCCTTCGGGTTGGTGTTTCTCTTCGTACGGCGCTGGGCCTGGCCGGCCATCAACCGCTCGCTAGAAGCACGGCAGGCGGCCATCACCGGGCAACTGAGCGAGGCGGAAGAAGCCAAAGCCCAGGCTGAAAAGCTCCGCACCGACTACGAACGGCAGATCGCCGAGGCCAAAGCCCAGGCCAACCAGATCATCGAAGAAGCCCGCCGCACCGGTGAGCAGCTTCGCAACGACATCCAGGCGAAGGCGCAGAGCGAAGCCGACGCCCTGGTGCAGAAGGCTCGCGAAGAGGCATCTGGGGAGAAGTCACGAGCCCTGGCCGACGCCCGCCGGGAGGTGGCCAACCTGGCCATCGACCTGGCCGAGAAGGTGGTGCAGAAGAACCTTGATCGGGAAGCGCAGCTGGGCCTGGTGGAGAGCTACATCGCCGAGTTGGAGAAGGCATAAGTGGCCGAGGCGATCTCGAAGGAGCCGATCGAGGCTTACGCCGCCGCCATCTTCGAGATCGGGCGGGCTGAAGGCGAGCTGGAAAAGGTCGAGCGCGAGTTGCTCACCATCGCCCAGACCTTCACCACTTCCAACGAACTGCGCGACGCCCTGACCAACCCCCAGCTTTCGGTGGAGCGGAAACAAGGAATCATCGACGACCTCATCGGCGGCCGTGCCTCTTCCCTCACGGTCGGGCTGGTGTCTTTTATCGTCGGGCAGGGTCGGGCCTCGGAGCTACCGGCCATCGTCGATGCAGTGGTGAACCAGGCCGCGGCCAGCCGGGCCAAGGCGGTGGCGGAGATTCGCTCGGCGGTGCCGTTGGACGACAGCACCCTGGAGCGACTGGTGGCGGTGCTGGCCCGGGTTACCGGTAAAGAGCTGGAGGTGAAGGCGATCGTCGATCCCGACCTGGTGGGCGGGGTAGTCGCCCGGGTGGGCGACGTCGTCATCGATGGAAGTGTGGCCCGCCGCCTGGCCGAGATGAGACAGGTGTTGACCAACGTTTGAGGAGCAAGCAATGGCTGAATTGACGATCACCAAGGAGGACATCACCGCTTCGCTCAAGGCCCGGCTGAGCGACTGGAGTCCCCAGCTCGAGCAGGAGACAGTGGGATATGTGACCTCGGTGGCTGACGGAGTGGCGAGGGTAAAGGGCCTTCCCAATGCCATGGCCTCGGAGTTGCTCGAGTTCCCCGGGGGGCTTTTGGGCGTTGCCCTCAACATCGACGAAGCCGACCTAGGTGTGGTCCTGATGGGTGACGCCTCCCACATCGAAGAGGGCGCTCCCGTCAAACAGACCGGCACCGTCCTCTCCATCCCGGTGGGGGACGCCATGCTCGGCCGGGTCATCGACCCCCTCGGCAACCCCATCGACGGCAAGGGACCGATCGAGGCGAGCGACCGGCGCCTGCTCGAGGTGCAAGCCCCTTCGGTGGTGGAACGGCAGCCGGTGAAAGAACCGCTGCAAACCGGGATCAAAGCCATCGACGCCATGACCCCGATCGGTCGGGGCCAGCGCCAGCTCATCATCGGCGACCGTCAGACGGGAAAGACCGCGCTGCTGGTGGACACCATCATCAACCAGCGTCAGTACTGGGGCACCGACAGGGCAGTGAAGTGCATCTACGTCGCCATCGGACAAAAGGCGTCGACGGTCGCCGAAGTGGTGGATGCCCTGGAGCGGGCAGGAGCGATGGAGTACACGGTGGTGGTCAACTCGCCCGCCTCCGACCCGGCGGCCCTGCAGATGTATGCCCCCTATGCCGGCTCCGCCCTCGGGCAGTACTGGATGTACAAAGGGGAACACGCCCTGGTCATGTTCGATGACCTTTCCAAGCAGGCGGTGGCCTATCGGGAGATCTCCCTCTTGTTGCGGCGGCCGCCCGGGCGCGAGGCTTACCCGGGGGACGTGTTCTATCTTCACAGCCGTCTCCTGGAGCGCTGCGCCAAGCTCTCCGACGAGCTCGGCGGGGGATCGTTGACCGGGCTGCCGGTGATCGAGACCAAAGCCAACGACGTTTCCGCCTACATCCCCACCAACGTGATTTCGATTACGGATGGGCAATGTTTCCTCGAAACCGACCTCTTCTATCAGGGCATCCGCCCGGCCATGAACGCCGGCATCTCCGTCTCCCGGGTGGGAGGCAACGCTCAGGTGAAAGCGATGAAGAAGATCGCCGGGCCGCTCCGTCTCAACCTTGCCCAGTACCGGGAGCTGGCGGCATTCGCCGAGTTCGGGTCGGAGCTCGACGCTGCCTCCCTCGCCCAGCTGGAGCGGGGCCGGCGAGTTGTGGAAGTCCTCAAGCAGGGTCAATTCGCCCCGGTGCCGGTGGAGGAGCAGATCATCTCCATTTACGCCGTCACCAACGGCCACATGGATTCGGTGGCGGTCGAAGACATCCGCCGTTTCGAGCGCGATTTGCGCACCTATATCGGCGAACGTCACCCCGAGCTCCTCGATCACATCCGCGACACCGGAGATCTTCCCGACGAAGGGAAGTTGGGAGAAGCGATTACCGGTTTCAAGAGCTCGTTCTCGTCGGATTGAGACGTAATGGCCAGCGCCGAACTCCGTGACACTCGCCGGCGGATCCGCAGCGTCCAAGCGACGCAGAAGATCACCCGGGCCATGGAGCTGATTGCCGCCTCCCGCATCCCCCGAGCGATCGCCCGGGTCACCGCCTCCAAGCCCTACACCGCCAAGCTGATCGAGGTGATCGAGAACGTCGGCGGGGCCTCAGCCGGTACCTCCCACCTGTTGCTCGCCACCCGCGAGGTCCGCAGGGTGGGGATCGTCGTCATCTCCTCCGATCGTGGTCTCGCCGGTGCCTATGCCTCCACCATCATCCGCATGGCCGAGCAGCGGATCATCGACCTGCGCCGGGAGGGCAAAGAGGTGAGGATCTTCGCGGTGGGGAAGAAGGCCCAGACCTATTTCCGCTACCGCGGGTATCGCATCGCCCGGGTCTTCCTAGGGGTCACCGACACCCCCGGTTATGGTGACGCCCGGGCCTTGGCCAATGTCGTCATGGAGGCCTACGCCTCTGAAGATGTTGATCGAGTGGAGGCGTTTTTCACGAGGTTCCAGTCGGCTCTGACCCAAGTACCCGTACGCTACGACCTCCTCCCCATTGAACCTCCGGCCAGGACCGGAGGAGCGGCGGTGAGCTATGACTATGAGCCGTCGCCGGAGGAGATCCTCGACCGGTTGTTGCCACGTTATGTGGAGGCGGTGATCTTCAACATGCTCTTAGAGGCCTCGGCCTCGGAACATTCGGCCCGCCGGCGGGCAATGAAAGCGGCGACCGACAACGCCGAAGAGTTGATCCGCTCGCTGACGGTGGCCGCCAACCGGGCCCGCCAGGCCGAGATCACCACCGAGATCTCCGAGATCGTGGGAGGAGCCGAAGCGTTGGTAGGTCAGAAGTCTTGAGACGTGAGACGTGAGACGTGAGACGTGAGACGTGAGACGTGAGACGGAATGAGTGACTTCCTCCCCTTGGGGGAGGTGCCCCGACGGGGCGGAGGGGGAAGACGTGAGTAAGGAGTTGAGATGGCAGAAGCACTTTCGGTAGGTCGAATCGTCAAGGTGGCGGGTCCGGTGGTGGACGTGGAGTTTCCCCCCGATGGCCTCCCCGAGCTGCTTCACGCCCTGGAGATCAACTTCACCATGGGGGGAGAACAGAAGTTGGTTATCGCCGAGACTGCCCAGCACCTCGGAGGCAACAAAGTGCGGGCGGTGGCCATGGCGCCGACCGACGGCCTGGTGCGGGGCTCCGAGGTCCGCAACCTGGGAAGTCCGATCACGGTGCCGGTCGGCGACCAGACCCTGGGTCACATCTTCAACGTTTGGGGCCGGTCGCTCGATGCTCCCGATCAGACCTTTGATGATCCCCGCTGGCCGATCCACCGTCAGCCCCCTCTGTTCGAAGACGTCGAACCGCAGAAAGAGGTGTTCGAGACCGGCATCAAGGTGCTCGATCTCATTTGCCCCTACCTGCGGGGCGGGAAGATCGGTCTCTTCGGTGGGGCGGGTGTCGGCAAGACCGTCCTCATCCAGGAGATGATCCGCCGGGTCGCCCAGCAACATGGAGGGGTCTCGGTTTTCGCCGGGGTGGGGGAGCGGACCCGGGAAGGCAACGACCTCTACCTGGAAATGCAGGAGTCGGGGGTGATCGAAAAGGCTGCCCTGGTCTTTGGGCAGATGGACGAACCGCCCGGGGTTCGTTTGCGGGTGGCGCTGTCGGCCCTGACCATGGCCGAATACTTCCGTGACGTCCAGCGCCAGGACGTGTTGCTCTTCATCGACAACATCTTCCGTTTTACCCAGGCCGGATCGGAAGTCTCCACCCTCCTGGGTCGGATGCCTTCGGCGGTGGGTTATCAACCCACCCTGGCCGGGGAAATGGGCTTCCTCCAGGAGCGGATCACCTCCCTGAAAGGACGTTCGATCACCTCCCTGCAGGCGATCTACGTCCCCGCCGACGACATCACCGACCCCGCCCCCCACACCGCCTTCGCCCACCTCGACGCCACCACGGTGTTGTCCCGGCCGCTGACGGCCCTGGGCATTTATCCGGCGGTCGACCCCCTCGATTCCACCAGCCGAGCCCTCGATCCTCAGATCGTAGGCGAGGAGCACTATGGGGTGGCCATAGAAGTGCAGCGGGTCCTTCAGCGCTACAAGGACCTCACCGACATCATCGCCATTCTCGGGATCGATGAGCTTTCCGAGGAGGACAAGTTGATCGTGGCCCGGGCTCGCCGGATCCAGCGTTTCTTCGCCCAACCGATGTTCGTGGCCGAGCAATTCACCGGCCAGGAGGGCGTCTACACGCCACTCGAGAGCACGGTGAGTTCGTTCAAGGCGGTGCTAGAGGGCGAACTTGACCAGTACCCGGAGCAGGCCTTCTACATGGTCGGGGACGCCGAAGACGTAGCCCGCAAGGCAGCCGAAATCGGGAAAGCGGCCTGATGCCCACGGTCTCTCTTGCTTTTGGCGCGCCACAATCGGGCTATAGCC
>DATEDX010000098.1:0-11990 GCA_035281425.1 Acidimicrobiia bacterium | reverse complement strand
ATGGAGCCGTCGGAGTCGGTGGAGGTGTCGGTGAAGTTGCAGGTCAGGTCCTCGCAGCTGTAGGTGAACGACGCCATGGGCGCACTGTTGGGTGGAGGCTCGGCGCCGCCGCCGCAGGAGCCGTTCCCTCCAAAGAGGCTGGAGTTAAGGAAGAGCAGGGGCTCGGCCAGCGAGTCGGGATCGCCGCTGAAGCCACACTCCGAACTCTGCCCGATGCCGCCGTTGATCAAGGCGTCGCGAAGAGCGTGGACCTGAGCCTGGTTGGTCGGCTTGGGATAACCCTGGGCGAGCAAGCGAGCCACGGCTCCGGTCACGAAGGGGGCCGCCATGCTGGTTCCGCTCAAGGTGGCGTAGCCATTGTTGAGATAGGTCGAATAGATACACACCCCCGGAGCGGCTAGATCGACCGGGGCGCCGAAGTTGGAGAAGTCGGCGAAGGTGTCGTCGACGTCGGAGCGGCAAGTGGAAGCACCCAACCCTCCGGGGAGCCCGTCGAAGTCGGCCAGGGCCGAAACGGTGATCACATCCGGATGGTTGGCGGGGCTGAAGGTGGTGGCGTCGGAAGCGCTGTTACCGGCCGCGGCCACGAACACCACCCCCCGGGCGGTGGCGTTGCGGAGGGCGTCGTCGAGCGACTGGGCCGATCCCTCGAACCCAAAGCTCATGTTGGCCACGTCGATGTCTGCGGAATAGGCGGCCACCGTGTCGATGGCGGCGAGGATGCTGCCCAGGTAGCCGCTGCCATCGGCATTGAGCGCCTTCAACGACCACAACACCGCCCCCGGGGCGGTGCCGATGGTGCCGATATCGTTGTCGTAGGCGGCGGCAATACCTGCCACGTGGCTGCCATGGCCGTTTTCGTCCTGGTGGTTGCCCTCGGCCGAGCAGCCTCCAAACATCGGGTAGAAGATGGCGGAGGTGCAGTCGCTGACATAACGCAGGTTGTAGTCGGGATGCCCGATGTAGACACCGGTGTCGATGATGGCGATGTCAACGTTGCTCAACGGACCAGACGCCGGGTTGAGATCAGCCTCCACCCGCCCGATCCCGGTGGGGATGGGCTGGGTGCCGGTGGTGAACACCTCGACGTCGGACTCGACGTAGGCCACCTGGGGATTGGCTGCCAGCGCCGCTACCGCCGCCGCGGGGACCGAGATCGAGAAGCCACGTAGAGCGTGGTGGTAGACAAAGCCAACGGAGCCGCCGTGGCGGCGGGCCATCTCCTGGGCCACCTCCGCCGGGCCGGGACCCCCATCTTCGAGGACCACGATCACCCGCTGCAAGGGCGGGGCGGCAACTGCCGTCACCGGGATCAAGAACGACAGCAAGGTGAAGGCCCACAGGGTGGGCAGGTACCGGCGCATCACTCCCCTTCTACTGGCTCCCGACAAGCTACCGCTCCTAGACCGCGACTGAAGAGGAAACTGGCCTCTCAACCCTCCTGTGCGGATTTTTCCGTCGTGGTGACGTATTTTTCTGCACGGAACGGCGGCGGGTCGGGAGCCGTGCAGATTTTTCCGTCGTGGCGACGTAATTATCCGCGCAGGAAGAGGGTGGTCAACCGGAGACGGTGAGGGTTCCCCCCATGTCGGGGTGGACGGTGCAGACGAAGCTGTAGGTGCCGGGAGCGAGGTCGGCCGGCACCGTGAAGGTCGCGGTCGACCCGCCGGGTACGCTCACCTCATCCCAGAGGCCGTCGGGAGAGGTGACGGTGTGCCGCACCCCGTCGAGATTGGAGACGGTGAAGCTCTCTCCGGGGGCAACCTCCGGCGCCTGACCGAAAGAGCGGCCTTCGATGGTGAGGGTGGGACCGGAGGGAGCGGGAGCGGTGGTGGTGGAGCCACCATCTCCGCCGCAGGCGACCAGCCCGGCCACGACCAGCAGATAGACGACAAGGCGACGCATCCGGATCTCCCTCGTGATTGAAGTGGGGCCAGCTTACGGGTACCGGTTCGCAAACTAGGATGGCCTCACAGGCCCCTCCCAATCCGCGGATGGTGACAGCACAGTCCCCACCAGCTTCGCTTTTGTCTCGCCCCCGGCTCGAGGGCTTAGTCAGCCAGGTCCAGAACTCCCGGGTCACGGTGGTCTCGGCCGGGGCGGGCTTCGGCAAGAGCGTGCTTCTCGACGCTTGGGCAGAACGGCTCCGCTCGGCCCAGCTTTCCCTCACTCCGGCCGATCGCACCCTGGCCAGCATGAGCCGGCGCCTCATCGACACCATGCGGCTTCGGGTCCCGGCCATCGGCTCCCGGCCCGATCTGGCCGGTGGCATCAGCCCCGCCGCCTCCCCTTTAGACCGAGCCGCTGCCCTAGCCGGGTTTGTGGCCGCCTCCCTCGAACCGCACCTGTCCCGGCCGCTGGTGCTGATGATCGACGACGTCCAGGAGGTGGAAGACTCGGAGAGCGCCGCCTTCCTCGAGGCCCTGGTAAGGCATGCCCCCGCCCGATTGGCGATCGTCCTCTCCGGGCGGGGAGAGCCGCCGGTGCGACTGGCGAGGATGAGAGCCCGAGGCGAGGTGGTCGACCTCGACTCCGCCGACCTGGCTTTCACCCTCGAAGAGACCACCGACCTGGCCCTCACCCTGCTCGGGCCTGGTCAGACCCTGAACGCCCAGATCGTTCACTCCGCCACTGCCGGCTGGCCCGCCGCCACCCGGATGGCCCTCGAGGCGCTCAGGGACGGATCCAGCGCCCGCGCCTCCGATCTGCTTGCCCGGGCGCCTTCCCCCGGCAACCTCCTCTTCGACTACCTGGCGGAAGAAGTCCTGGCGGGGATTCCCGAATCGGAACGGCAACTCCTCGCCCAGCTCACCCAGCTCGATGTCTTTACGCCGGAGTTGGTGGAGAGTCTGGAACTCTCCGGAAGGGAGGCGCTGGCCTCCCTCATCCGTCAAGGAATCTTCATTGAGCAGCGTGATGGGGAACTGGCGGTCCGCTCGCTTCTCGGCGACTTTCTCGCCGCCCAGTTGGCTTTCGAGCCGGAGAAGGCCATCGATCTTCATCGGAGAGCGGCGGCCTGGTACCGCCAGCGTCACGAGCCGATCCGGGCGCTTCGTCATGCCACCCGGGCCGTTGACGAGGACCTGCTCGTCGAGGTGCTGGAGGGAATCTCAGAACGAGCGTTGAGCGGGGGTGGAGCAGCCGCAGTGCTGGCCGCCTGTCGTCAACTTCCCTCCACCGCCCGGCGAGGAGTGATCGGCCGGCTCTACGGAGAAGCTCAACTCGCCACGGGCGACTGGGAGGGAGCGCTGGCCACATTCCGCCAGGTCAGCGGCGAGCAAAGCCCGGTCGATCCCGGGTTGGCCTGGAGGATGGGTTTGGGTCTCCATCTGCGGGGGGAGCTCACCGCGGCTCTGGCCGCCTACGAGCAGGGCGACCTCGAATCGGGCTCTCTCACCGACCGGGCATTGTTGTTGGGATGGAGGGCCGGGGCACTGTGGCTCACCGGTGACCTGGAGCAGAGCCGCCAGCTTGCCCAACAGGCGGAGGAGTGGGCTGCCGAAGCCGGCAGCGATCGGGCCCTGGCCACCGCCCTCACCGTCAAGGCGATGCTGGCCGCCAGCGACGGCGATCGCCGGGCCAACGAGTTGCTCTACCTGCGCGCCCTTGAACACGCCACCGCCGCCGGAGATGTCCTCCAGTTGATCCGCATCCACGTCAACCGCGGCTCTCGCCACTTAGAAGAAGGCAACTACGAGGAGGCCATAGCCGAAACCGAGCTCGCCTTGCCGCTGGCCGACCTCGCCGGCTACACCACCCTCCGGGCGCTGGGAGTCAACAATCGGGGTCAGGCACGGATGCATCTGGGACGGTTTGAGGAAGCGGTCACCGACTTCCGAGAAGCGGCCACCCTCTGGCAACAACTGTCCGCCCGCCAGGTCGCCTATTCGATGTCGGCCACCGGCGACATTCACCGGTTGCGGGGTGATCTCCACCTCGCCCGGCTCTCCTACGAAGAGGCCCTCCGAGTGGCCGAGCCGGTGGGTGACGCCCAGGCGTTGGTGCCGGCCTGGGCGGGGCTGGCCCGGGTGCTGGCCTCGGAAGATCCCAAAGCGGCCGGCCACCTGGTGGAGAAGGCACTGGCGGTGGGTCCGGTCTTGGGCCGGGCCCAAGCCTTGCTGGCCGCCGCCGAAGTGCAGATGGGGAGAGGGGCCCGATCTCGAGTGGAGGAAGCTGCCGCCACCGCCCTGGCTTTCGCCCGGGAACGGCGCGACCGGGCGGCTATGGCCGATGCCCTGGAGTTGACGGCCCTGGTGAGCGACCAACCGGAGGGACCACTCAACGAGGCGATCGCCATTTGGACCGAGTTGGGCAATCCGCTCGGACAAGCCCGGGCCGAGTTGCGGCTGGCCCGCCACACCGGGGGCACCGAGCAGCAGCTGCTCGAGTTGGTCGCCACCCTGCGGCGGATGGGGGCCCGCCGGCTGGCCGAAGAGGCAACCGGGCTGCTCGACGATCTTCGCCAGCGGTCCCGGCCCCGGGTCAGCATCGGCGCCCTCGGCGGTTTCCGGGTGACAGTGGAGGGTGAACCCGTCGCCGCCACCGCCTGGCAGTCGAAGAAAGCACGGGAAATCCTCCGGGTGCTGGTGGCCCGGCGGGGAACTCCCATCCACCGGGAGATGCTGATGGAGTTGCTGTGGCCAGAGGAAGATCCCAAACGGACCGCCAACCGTCTGTCGGTGGCGCTGAGCGTGATCCGGGGGGTGCTCGATCCGGGAAAGGCCTATCCCGCCGACTACTACCTGGAGGCTGACCGAGATTCGGTGGGCCTCCATCTGCCCCATCTGGCGATCGACTTGGAGGTCTTCCACTCCACCGTCAACGCCGGGTTCTCGGCGGCCCGCACCGGCAACCCCGCTCGGGCGGCGGCTTTGCTGGAGGAGGCAGAAGCGCTGTATCTAGGCGACCTGTTCGAAGACGAGCCCTACGAGGATTGGGCCCAGGCGGCCCGGGAAGAGGCCCGCGCCGCCTACATCTCGGTGGCCCGCTGGCTGGCCGAGACCAGCCGGGAGCAGGGTGACCTCGACGCCGCCATCCGCTATCTGCTCCGGCTGCTGCAGCGGGATCCCTACGACGAGAGTGCTCACCTGGCCCTGGTGACGGTGACGATGGAGGCTCGGCGCCACGGGGAGGCCCGTCGGCTCTATCGCCAATATTGCGCCCGGATGGAAGAACTGGGGGTGGAAGCCTCCCCCTACCCCATGGCCCAGCCAGCCTAAGAGTTCCTTAAGCCGCTTCCCTTAGGATGCCGTCTGCTTGCCCTGTTCTGGGTGGGGTGGGGGCGAGGTCGGAAGTCCGGGGCGGGGCCTGTATTGCCCCGGACTTCGACCCAAGTGGTCCCAAAGATCCCGGTCACAAGACCACGTTCTTATCTGCTGAAACGGCCCTCGGAGGGCCGTTTCAGCAGATAAGAAAGCCGAAAGCAGAAAGCCGAAAGCTCACAGAGTCGGCATGACTTTGGTGACGAACTCCTCCAGGTGGGCCCGGCCTTCGGTGGGCCAGCCCACCACCAAGTACTGCACGCCGGCTTCAGCCAGGCGCTGGTATGCAGCCCTCACCTGATCCCAGGGAGCAGAGAGCGAGAGCGACGACGAACGCAGGATCTGGTTGGGATCGCGTCCGGCTTGTTCGGCCGCCCTCTGCACCACCTCCCACTTCTCGGCGTAGTTGCGGGACCAGCCGTGCCAGGCATCGGCTTGCCGCCCCACCAGGGGCAGGCTTCGTTTCATCCCGTTGGCGCCGATCCAGATGGGCGGATGCGGAGTTTGCACGGGGCGGGGCCGGTAGCGGGCGTTGTCGAGTTGGTAATACCGACCCGAGAAGGAGACCCGTTCCCCGGTGGTAAGGCGGCGAAAGACTTCGATCGCCTCCTCCAAACGCTCCAGTCGCTCCCGGGTGGAGGGGAACGGGATCCCCAAAGATCGATGTTCCTCCTCGTTCCAGGCCCCGCCTAGCCCGCACTCCACCCGGCCACCGGAGATCTGATCGACGGTGACGATCTCGGTAGCGAGGACCGAAGGATGACGGTGAGTGATCCCGGTGACGAGAGTGCCCAACCGGATCCGTTCGGTGGCGGCAGCCAAAGCCCCGAGCAGGGTCCATGCCTCGAGACAGGGTCCTCCTGGGTCGCCGTAGAGAGCGGTGAAGTGGTCGAAGATCCAAGCCCCCTCGAACCCGGAGGCTTCGGCGTACTTCACCCGATCGAGGATCTCGGCGTAGGTCAACTGGTGCTGGGAGACATCGAGCCCAAAACGCATCACCAGAGCATAAGCCCAGTGTTTCGGGCTGTGAGCGGCACCGGAGCCGGCCCTCCCGTATAGTTGAACGGCGGTTCAGTTATCGAGCGAGGAGAAGGTGATGACCCTGCGACCGGAGATGCTGGCGAAGAGCACCACGTTGTATTTCGGTCCCTGGTACCGCCAGTCTCCCTTCTTCCGGGCAACTCTGGCTGCCGGCTGTTCCGCCTATGACATCTACAACCACATGTATCTCCCCGCCTATTACGACGATCCCGATATC
Organism: Acidimicrobiia bacterium; assembly: GCA_035281425.1. Lineage (GTDB taxonomy): Bacteria > Actinomycetota > Acidimicrobiia > Spongiisociales > ZC4RG35 > JAICND01. Next base: position 5,471 of record DATEDX010000098.1, on the reverse strand, counting down.
GAATATTGGGCGTTGGTGGAGGGGGTGACGATGTGGGACGTAGCGGTGGAGCGGACCGTGGAGGTGAGCGGGCCCGACGCCGATCGACTGGTCGACTACCTCACCTGTCGCGACCTTCGCCGCTGCGCCATCGGTCAAGGGAAATACATGCCGGTGATCGCCCCCGACGGGGGCATTGTCAACGACCCGGTTCTCCTCCACGTGGCGAAAGATCGTTGGTGGATGCAACTAGCCGACTCCGATGCCGGTCTCTACGCCCTCGGGGTGGCGGCGGCGGGCGGGTTCGACGCCCAGGTCACTTTGCCCGACGTCCACCCCATGCAGGTGCAGGGCCCGCTGGCGGCGGCAACTCTCGAGAAGTTGGTGGGTCGGGGGATCTACGACCTCAAGTACTACTGGCTCGGTGAATTCGAGATCGCCGGGATTCCCGTGGTGATCAGCCGCACCGGCTGGACCGCGGTGCCCGGATTCGAGGTCAATCTTCTCGACTCCTCCCTGGGCAGTTCCCTGTGGGAGGCCGTCGCCGCCGCCGGGGAAGAGTTCGGGATTCGCCCCATCGCTCCCTCCGAAGCCCGCCGGATCGAAGCGGGGATCTTCAACTACGGCTCGGACATGACCCTGGCCGACACCCCCCTCCATGTGAGTGGGATGGAGCGACTGGTGGAAGACCAGAATCAGGACTACCTGGGCAAGGAGGCCCTGCAAGGACTGCAGCGGGAAGGCGTCGACCGGAAACTGGTCGGGGTGGTCTTGGAGGGTGACGAGCTCCGGGCCGAGCTTTCAGAAACCTGGCCGGTCTATGCCGCCGGCAAACCGGTGGGCCGGGTCACCGATGCCGTCTGGTCACCGGGAATGGAGAAGAACATCGGCTACGCCTGGGTTCCGATCGAACTTGCCGGCCCCGGCCACCACCTCACGGTGATTCACGAAGACGGTCCGGAGCTCTCCGCCACCACCCACTCGCTGCCCTTCGTCGACCCCGAGAAGAAGGTGCCCTCGCGGTCCCTGATCCCCGCCTAAGTCACACCGCTCCGCGAGAACATTCCACGTCGGAGGGGGTGAAGAGCTCCTCGATGTCGTTGCGGCTGGCGTCGTCGGTGGCGGCGGCGAGGAAGGCGGCCTTGGCCTCGTTGTAAGTGTCCTCGATCGGAGTACTGGCCTCCACCACCTCGTCGATCCACTCGTCGAAGAGAGCCGCCAGTTCCTCCGGATCTTCCGTGAGGCCGTCGAGGATGCCGAGCAGGCGGAGAAGATGTTCATCCCAAACCTGGTAGTGACCAACGATGGCCTCCCGGGCCGATTCGATCTCGTCATGCCAGGGACGGATGGGAAGCCCGTCAAAGGCCTGGAGAGCGCTGTCCACATGAATGGCCAGCCGGTCGGCCTGATCGAGCAGCGCCAGCCCGTCCTCGTAGGCCAAGTCGGGGTCACCCACGTCCAGCACCGCCGCCACGAAGCAGTCTTGGGCGGTGAAGTAGGTTGCCCACAGGGGATCGGTTTCCGCACTGTGGGTGGCCTCGAAAAGACTCTGAAAGGACGGCCCCGGTCGGGCATAGAGGAAGACACCAACCGCCAACGCCACCACTAGGCCGATCCCCCCCACCACCCACGGCCAGCGGCGTCTCTCCCCCGCTGGCTCGGCTGCCTGCTCTTCGGTCATGGCATCACGCTAATTTGCGGGTGGTGGCTTCCGGTAACGTTTCGGCGGCGGTTCTCGAAGCCCTCTTGACCTCCGAGGAGCCCTCGATCGTGTGGAAGACCCGGGTTCACGTCCTCGGGGAGCCACCCGATCCCGCCCTTTCGGAAGCGGTGCGGTCCTCGCTCAGGGTCAAGGCGCTACTCGAGGGGATGGCGTCCCGGGTCTATGACAAATGGCGCGGTCCCCACTGGGTGCTGGCTGCCCTGGCCGATCTCGGATATCCGCCGGGGGACCCTGCCCTTCATCCGTGGCGGGAGGCGGTGCTCACCACGTGGCTGGCCGAGGGCTACCTCCATGACCTAGTGGTTACCACTCGAGCCCGGGCTTACTCGAAGGACGGTGTGCCGATCATCGAGGGGCGGGCGCGGCGGTGTGCTTCCCAGCAGGGAAATGCCCTTCTCTTTCTCCACCGTCTGGGATTGGCCGACGAGCGGTGCCAATTGCTCGCCTCGCGGCTGCTCGACTGGCAATGGCCCGATGGTGGTTGGAACTGCGATAAAGATCCCGCCGCCGACACCTCCTCCTTTATGGAGACCCTGCTGCCCATGCGCGGTCTCCATCTCCACGGGATGGTCACCGGCGATGACAGAGCCCTGGAAGCCGCCCGGGCCGCTGCCGAGGTTTTCTTGCAGCGGGGGCTGTTCCGGAGGAGGCGGGATGGAGAGGTGATCAACCAGAGTTTCCTCAACCTCCATTACCCGCTCTACTGGCACTACGACATCCTCGGCGGCTTGAAGGGTCTCGGCGAGCTCGGTCTGCTGGGCGATCCCCGGGCCGGCGAGGCACTGGAAATGCTGATGGACAAGCGTCTTCCTGATGGGGGCTGGCCGGCCGAAGAGAGGTACTACTCGGCGAGCAAGTCCGGCGCCAACGGCGACAGCGTCGACTGGGGCGGCACCAGCCGTCGTCGAGCCAATCCCTGGGTCACCGTCGACGCCCTCACCGTGTTAGCCCGCTCGGGCCGGATGACCGGGAGGGACCACCAGCAGGCTCAGCCCTAACCCCAATAGTCCGGCCATGACGATGAGACCACTCCACATCGCCACCGGCCAGCCCATCCCGTAGACCGCCGTCACCACGGCCGCTCGCGCTGCCCACAACCCCATCGGCACCAACCAAGCGAAGAGACGCAACTGCCGGCGCCGCTCGGGGGAGGGGGCGAGGAGGTGGATGAGCAGGTCGGCACCGATGCCGGCGATGAGAGGTGCGATGATCGATTCGGGATACTGAAATCCTTCCAGCAGGGCCATCAGCAGCCCCAGGGTGGAGAAGAAGAGGATCCCGGCTCCTTTGGGCAGCCGCCAGCGGCGGATGAACAAGAGCAACGGGCCCATCACGATGACAGTGGTGAGAAGAACGGCGCTGATTCCGTAGACCGCCGCCAGATTGGCCTCATCGTTGGCTCCCGGTACGTAAGGCACCGGCACGTAGGGAGCCTGCATCACCCGGACGCTGAAGCCGTCGGCATATTGGAAGAAGAATCCCAACTGGGCGGTGGCCATGGTCAGGGCGATGAGGGCCGGGGCCAGAGCCTTGAAGCCTGGCTCGGTCCCGGTGCGGGCCCAAGCCGACCGAATCGGCCCCGACAGCATCAACACCGACCCGACCAAGAGCATGAGGTGGGTGGGGGAGAGAAGGGCGTCGATCGCCACCTCGATCCCGAACAGGGTGTGCCACCACATATCTCCCAGCCCTCCCAGAGCGAAGATCACCACCCCGGCCAGAGCGGTGTCGTAGCCCGGCGGTATGGCCTCGCGGAGTGACGCCGCCTCCGAACGGCGGCGCCCCACCAAGAACACCAAGTAGGCGGCGGTGGCCAGGAATCCGCTGTAGAGCACCCCATGCCAGGGGGTAAAGAAGGTCTCGGGAGTGTTGAGGTTGCGGTGGGCAAAACCGTCGACGAATCCTCCTAGGGTGATCCATCCCGCCAGGAGGGCGGCGCCCAGATCCTGAACCCACAGGGTGCTACGGCTGGGGGAGGAAACCGGGGGGCGTTGTTCCATCACCGACACGGCGAACATCAGCCTACGAGCTTTGCCGGGCACCGGACCGCAACAGGTGGCGGGTCACTACGATCACTGATCGGTGACTGCAAAAGAGGCTGGGGAGGAGAAGACGCCCAAACCGGCGATCATCGCCGTCGACGATGATCCCCAGGTGCTGGCGGCGGTGGCCCGCGATCTCCGTCGCAAATACAGCGACCAATACCGCATCATTCGTGCCCAAAGCGGATCGGAGGCGCTGGAGGTAGTCCAACAACTCACGCTGGCCAACCAGCCGCTGGCCCTGGTGGTGTCCGACCAGCGCATGCCGGGCATCAGCGGTGTCCAACTCCTGAGCCAGGTGAAGACTCTGCAACCGTTGACTCGGACGGCTCTTCTTACTGCCTACGCCGATACCGAGGCGGCCATCACTGCCATCAACGATGTCCAGCTCAACCGCTACATCTTGAAGCCCTGGAGCCCCCCCGAGGACCTCCTCTACCCCGCCATCGACGACCTGTTAGACGACTGGCAGGCCGAGTTCCATCCTCCCTTCGAGGGGCTGCGGCTGATCGGCCAGCTGTGGTCGAGTGATTCCCATCGCATCCGCGAGTTCCTGGCTCGCAACCTCGTCCCCTACCTGTGGCTCGACGCTCACAGTAAAGACCCCGAAATGGAGAGGTTGCGACAAGCAGCCGGGGATCCTGGGCTCCCCCTGCTGGTCCTGGCCGACGGCAAGTTCCTCGTCAACCCTTCCAACTTCGAAATCGCCGGCGCCATCGGCATCCACACCACCTCCCTCACCGACACCTACGACCTGCTCATCATCGGAGCCGGCCCGGCCGGTCTGGCCGCCGCCGTCTACGGATCTTCGGAAGGGCTGCGCACCGCGGTGCTGGAGCGGGAAGCACCGGGGGGACAGGCCGGCCTCTCCGCCAAAATCGAGAACTACCTCGGTTTCCCCCAGGGGGTGAGCGGCGGCGAACTGGCCCGCCGGGCGCTGGACCAGGCTCGCCGCCTGGGAGCGGAGATCCTCACTCCCCGCGACGCCACCAGCCTCAGCACTCGCGGCAACTACAAGCTCGTCACCTTGGAAGACGGCACCGTCCTCGCCGCCAACTCCCTCATCGTTGCCTCCGGGGTCTCTTACCGGATGCTCGACTTCGAAGGCGCCGAGACCTTCAACGGGGCCGGGCTCTTCTACGGCGCCTCCATGCATGACGCCCGGCAATACTCCGGCCAGGAGGTGGTGCTGGTGGGGGCGGCCAACTCGGCCGGTCAGGCGGCCATGCATCTCGCCCGCTTCGCCCGCAAGGTCACCATGTTGGTGCGGGGGGATTCGCTGGGGGCCAAGATGTCTGCCTACCTAGTACGCCAAATCGAAGACAGCCCCATCATCGACGTTCGCTACCAGACCAGGGTGACGGGGGTCCGAGGCGATGGTCACGTGGAGGCGGTCCGGGTCACCGAGAACGGCACCGAGATCTGGCTTCCCACGGCGGCGGTGTTCGTCATGATCGGGGCTGCTCCCCGCACCGACTGGCTAGGAGGGATGGTGGCCCGCGATGAACAGGGCTACCTCTTGGTCGGCCCGGAACTGAGCGGGTCGAAGCTGTGGAAAGAGGAACGCTCTCCCTTCTCCTTGGAGACGAGCGTTCCCGGGGTGTTCGCCGCCGGTGATGTCCGGGCCGGCTCCCTCAAGCGGGTGGCTTCGGCCGTCGGTGAAGGGGCGATCGCCGTCCACTACGTCCACCGCTATCTGGGACTCTGACCTCCTCCAACCCCATTCT
>DATEDX010000097.1:0-6457 GCA_035281425.1 Acidimicrobiia bacterium | reverse complement strand
CGCGATCGGGCTATAGCCCGATCGCGGCGCGCCAAAAACTAATGTGGGACTGTGTCCACGACCCATCAGGGTCTGCTGCTCATCGCCGACATCACGGGATACACCGGATACCTGACCGCGTCCGAGTTGGAGCACGCCCAGGGCGTGTTGGAGTCGCTCCTTCGGGTCCTGGTCGACGAGACCAAGCCACCCCTGCGAGTGTCGGGATTCGAAGGCGACGCCATCCTCAGCTACACCATCCCGGGAGCAGAGGTCTCCAGCCAGACCTTCCTCGAGATCATCGAGACCTGCTACGTCAGGTTCCGCAGGCAGATGGACCTCCTGGTCCTCAACAACACCTGCGGCTGCAGCGCCTGCGCCAATATCAACGCTCTCGACCTCAAGTTCTTCGTCCACTTCGGCAGCTTCACCCTGCAGAAACTGGGCCAGGGCGAGGAGCTGTTCGGACCCGACGTCATCCTCATCCACCGGCTGTTGAAGAATCAAGTCCGGGAAGCGACCGGGATCCACGCCTACACCCTCTACACCAAGGCCGCCGCCGATCGCCTCCACCTGGAGGGGGCCGACCTGGTTGGCCATCAGGAGAGCTACCCCGAGTTCGGCACGGTCGAGCTACTGGTGCAAGACATGCATCCGATATGGGAGGAGGCCCGCCAAGCGCGGACCGGCCAGCTCCCCCAGCAACTGCTGATGGCCGACGAGATCGAGATTGCCCTCACCCCGGTGACGGTGTGGGACTACCTGGTTACTCCCCAGTTCCGCGGCATCCTGGTCGGCGGCTTCCAGGTCGAAACCGCCGATCGGCGCAACGACGGGAGGTTGGCAGAGGGGTCGACATTCCTGTGTTACCACGGCGACCGGACGGTCAGAGAACTGATCCTGGAGTGGCATCCCTTCGAAGAACTCGTCACCCGCGATCAGGCGATACCGGGGGTAAGCCTGATCTTCGCCGCCACGCTCACGGAGACGGAGAAGGGAACCCGGCTCCGGCTGGCCTTCGGCGACATAGAAGGCCCGGCCCTCAAAGCGCTGGCTTTGCGGCTCGGGCTGAAGGCGCAAGCCAAACGTAACCGTCAGGACATGGAGAAGTTCCGCCGGGCGATCGAGGCGGACTATGCGCAGAGGGTGGAAGAGCCGGCGCCGTTGACGGGCTAGTGGTGATGTCCTGGACCGTTGAGGACATCCCGGATCAGAGGGGCCGGGTAGCGGTCGTCACCGGTGGCAACAGTGGCCTGGGCCTCGAAACCGTCCGTCAACTGGTCGGGCGGGGAGCAACCGTGGTGATGGCGGCCCGCGACCTCGACAAGGCGGCCCAAGCAGAAGAGGACATCAGTTCCACCTGGCCCGAGGCCCGCGTGGAGGTCGAGCAGCTCGACCTGGCCTCGCTGCAATCGGTGCATCACTTCGCCGGCAGGGTCGTGAGCCGTCACCCCCGCCTCGATCTCCTGTTTAACAACGCCGGGGTGATGGCCACGCCCGAGGGAATCACCACCGACGGTTTCGAGACCCAGTTCGGGACCAACCATCTCGGGCACTTCGCCCTTACCGCGCTGCTCGGCCCGGCTCTGCTCTCGACCCCAGGGGGGCGGGTGGTGATGACCACCTCCACCGGGCGATACCTGGCACGACGCTACGACCTCTCCGACCCTCATCTGCGCGGCCGTTACCAGCCATGGGAGGCCTACGGAATCTCGAAACGAGCCAACCTTCAGTTCGCCCTCGAGCTCGACCGCCGCCTCCAGGCGGCGGGATCCCCGGCGCGGGCACTGGCGGCCGATCCTGGTTTCTCCAACACCGAGTTGCAGAGCACCAGCGCCCGGCTGTCGGGGGGAGTCACCCAGCGACTAGCCCATGCGGTGGTGAGCCGCACCGGACAATCGGCCGCTCAAGGGGCTTTGACCTTGCTCCGGGCCGGGACCGACCCGGGAGCGGAAGGCGGCACTCTCTACCGGCCCCGGTGGGTGTGGGGCGGACCCCCGGTGGTGGGCGGGATCGGCCCCCGTTTCCGCCGCCCCCAGGAGCTGGCCAGGCTGTGGGAGGTGTCCGAGCAGGAAACCGGGATCACTTTTCGGATCTGACCCCATCCGTTTTTGGCGCGTAAAGGCGACAGCGGAGCGTCGCCTTTACGCGCCAAAACCTGAAAGGGAACAGGCTCGAGCTCAGCTTCGGTACGCGCTGCAGATTCCCCGGTGGCGACAGCTCTGGCACCAGCCCCCCACCTGATAGGGCGGCTGCAAGGGGTCGTCCCAATCCCAACCGAGGGCGGGCGAGATCCGCTCCTCCAGCCGAGACATCGCCTCAACCAGGTCGGAGTCGGTGTATTCGAAGCGTTCACACTCGGGCGGGTTACGACGGACATGGTGACGGTGGATCACCACCGGCTCACCTGATGGCAGCCAGCGGCGCATCCCCAGCGCGTAGAGATCGTTCTCCACTTCAGAGACGAGGGAAGTGCCGGTCTTCACCTCGATGGCCGCAGGGTGGCCGTGCCAGTCGCGGGCGGTGAGGTCGACAAAGCCGATGAGGGTGGCGCCGCGCAGCTCCTGCTTCTCACCTTGAAGGAGGGTGATGCCAACTGGGAACTCGGTGCGGCGCACCTCGAGTCCCTCGGTCTGGAGGAGGGTGAGGTGGTTGTCCCACATCTGGCGGAAGTCGGCCACTTCCGAGACGGGGAGGGCCCGAAGGAAGTCCTCCACCTTCCCCGCGGGATCGCCGCCTTCATGAGCGACGGTGAGGAGGCGATGGAATTCGATCCCCCGGGAGAGTTCGTCGGTTTCAGTGGGGTCGTCGCCGTCGTCGTAGGGGATGCCGTGGACCCGCCGCCAGGCCACCCGCCGCTGGCAGAGGGCGAGGTCGATCAAGTCGGTCTTGGTGAGGTTGAGGGTCCGGGCGTAGCTGGGGGCCCGTTCCCCATCCCCAGTGGGATAGGCGCCGCAGCGGGCGGCCCGGTCGCAACGCACGCAGTAATAGCCGGGCTGGGGCCGGGGGTCGGAAAGGGCGGGTGATGCCCGGATCACTGCGATCAGCCGATCTTCGAGCGAGGGCGGAGGGTTGATGTCGGTGACTTCCCCGGTCCAGGCCATGATGTCGTGGAAGGACTCGCCCGCTTCGGCCTCAAGCCACAAGAGGGCCGCTTCTTCCTCCGTGGTCCCCGACCTCCCCGTCTTGAGTCGGAAGTGCTCCCGGGTGCCGTCGGGGTGGGAGAAGGTCCAGCTGATGAAGACGGATGTGGCCACCCCGTCCTCGACCCGGTCGTAGTAGCGGGAGGTGCCTTCGACGTCGATCTCTACGCCCTGGGGCCGGGGAAGAATGCGCCCCACGTTGAGGAACATCTTCCAAACCAGGTCGCGTTCGATCGGGCTCAGCGCCTCGAGGTGGCGGCGGGCTATCCCCTCCGGGGGGTCGTCGGGGTTGAGCCAGGCATCGACCACCAGGTCGCGAAGAATGCCCCAACGGTCGAGCTGAGCCCGCGGCTGTTTGGTACCCCGTTCCCTGGTCACTGCCCCGCAGGGATGACAGAGATCACGCAGGCTCAGCTTGCGGAGGTCCTGGAGGTCGGATTCGTACACGGCTGCTCCAACCTAACCACGGGGGGTGACAGCAACCGGTCTTGCCCGAAGCAGAGGTGGCGTCGGCCACCGCTCGGCGGCGGCGGGGAACTTACGATTGAGCCATGGCGAACGAGATATTGCCGCTCGACGAAGTCGCCTCGCGGGTGGGAGCGGTGCAGGGTTTCTACGTGGGAGTGCGGCCGATCGAGACCGACCGGATCGTTGGCACCTTGGATCGCAGCGTCGGTGACTTCGATCGTCAGTTCAAGCCCCGGCGGTCGGATCTCCGGCGGCGGCTGGCCGGCCTGCAACGCCGTTACCCGGAGGGCGACTTTCCCTCCATCCAGGTCGTCGAACTGGGAGAGGTCTATTTCGTGGTCGACGGTCACCATCGGGTGGCTCTCGCCAAGAGCCTCGGCATGGATTACATCGACGCCGAGATCACCCGGATGAGTACCACCTACGAGATCCCCCCTGATGTCGACGTTCCCACCCTCGTCCACACCGATCAGGTGCGGCGGTTCGAGCTGCAGTCCGGAATTCAGACCGACCGGCCACCGGCGCCGATCAGGTTCAGCCGCCCCCAGGGGTATCCCGAGTTGCTCGAGATCATCCAGGCCTGGGCCTATCGCCAGAGCGTTGCCCGGGGAGAGGTCCTTCCCCTCCGGACCGCGGCGGCGAGTTGGTACGAGGAGATCTACCTCCCCGGCGTGGCAGCTTTGAACCGTGCAGAGCTTCCGCAGACCTACGAGTACAAGACCGATGCCGATCTCTTCCTTTGGGTCTACCAACTCCACCGAGCCAGCCTGGTCGAACGCTCCAACGCTTCCTTCGAGAACGCGGCTCGGCAGGCACGCCGACAGCGGGTGGATCGACGATTCAAACGCAGCTTTCTCCGCCAGCGCAGCCGGCCTCTCGAACACCGCCCACCGCCATAGCCCGTCTGGCAAGCTTCTAGCTGGTCGCCGCGCCGGGTCAGGCCACTAATCCGAATGCAATCTTGGGGAGTAGAGCACTGCTATTGCATTAGGTTTCGGTGGCAGCGGTGGGCACATAGCGGTCGATCAGCGTCAGGTAGCCGGCCAGGCCCCAGTCCTGGCAGCGGCGGCGGGCTTCGGCCAGGAAATGGTCCCGGTCGGGGCCGGGGGGGCTGAACTGGGCGGCAGCTGCCAAAGACTCAAGGGCCCACGATCGGGCTTCCCGATCTTCCAACCGTTGCACCGCCGCCTCGATGATTTCGGCGGGCACCGGCTGGCCCAATTCGGCCTCGGCGATGGCACCCCACACCTGCTCGAGATCTAAGAGGAGGGGGTGATAGGTGGTCATCACTTCAACGACCGCAGGGATCCGGGTGCGATCACCCAGCACGATCAAACACCAGATAGCCGAGTCCATGGCAGTGTTGACTCCCGACCAGCCTCGCCGGCAGATCTCAAGCGCCATCTCCAAGGCGGCCTCGTAGTCGCCGTCGATGATGCGGAGAACGACCTGGTTCCCATCCCGATTAGCGACGAGTTGGGGATCGTCTTCATGGGCGACCAAAGCGGAGGCCTGCAGGAGAAGGGTTCGAGCCTGATCGAACTCACCGCGGGCGAAAGCCGCCGAGGCCTTGATAGCCGCGAAGCCGGCGGCGAGGTGGTCGGGAGCGTTCTCCAGGATGGGATCGGCGGTAATCCGCTCCATCTCGCCGAAGTCAAAGTTGTAACTGATCCAACTAGCGACGTTCACAGCCAAGAAGAGGGCCATCGACCGGTCCCCGATTCGCTTGGCAAGTTCGTACGCCTCCCGGGCAGCTTTGGTGGCGGTCAGAGTGTCGGTCGCACCGAAAAGGTGGGCGAAGTTGTTGCGACCCCGCATGGCGGCGTGGGTGATGTTGTAATGATCCGCCAGAGCGATCGCCCCCTCGATGAGAATCCTGGCTTCCACCAGCCGGCCGGGATGACCGATGGCGGTGGCTTTGGTAATGAGACCGTCAACCACGATCGGCATCAGGTCGAGAGCCTCCGCGGCCCCCAGGGCACGGTCGGCGGCGGCAACGGCTCTTTCGTCCTGATTGCTCAAGAGCAACGCCCGGGCGAGCAATGCACCCCCTCGGGCGAGTTCAGGATCTGCGGAGAGATCATCGAATTTGGCGAGATGGGGTTCGAGCAGGTCGACTGCTTTGAGGGGAAGGCTCTCCTCGAGATAGGAGAACCCGAGGCTGGCAACCATCCGGTTCTCCCCGGTCCCGTCACCAGCTGAGCGGTAGTAGTCGAGCGCCAGCCGGCCGTATCTCTCCGACTCCTCGCGGCGTGCCAGCCGGGTGGCGGCTTCGGTCATCATCTCCCAGAACGGGGCCCGCAGGGCCGGGGTGTCGGCCAGGGCCAGCGCCTGCTGGCTGATGGTCAAGACCTGTTCGTGCGCCCGGAGGTCGGCGGCTCGATGAGCGGCGGCCGACATCGAGGCCAGGGCCTTGGCCCGCACCTGGTCGGCTTCGGGTCCGGTGGGGGTAGCTTCCAAAGCCTCGAGGTAGTGAGAGGCCACGACCACCGCCAATTCCGGGTCCTCAAGCTTTTCGTAATAACGGGCCACGTCGAGATGGCGGTCTCGGCGAGTCTCCCGGCTCATCCGCCGGAGAGCGACATCCCGGATCAGGCTCTGCAGGAATCGGTATTGGCCGCGCTGGGGGGACCGAGGATCGCGTACCGGCTCGATCAGCTCCCGGCGGACCAGGGAGCCGACCCGCGCCTCCAGGTCGGCGGCGGGAAGTGCGCTAACAGTGCTGAGACCTTCCAGAGTGAAGCTCTGCCCAAGAACCGCGGCATCCTGGAGGAGGGCGCGGTCTTCGGGAGCAAGCCGGTCGAGGCGGGCGCCGATCACGGCTTGCAGCGACTCGGGAACGGCCAAGTCGGTGACCGAACCCACCA
>DATEDX010000096.1:0-13851 GCA_035281425.1 Acidimicrobiia bacterium | reverse complement strand
ACAAGGTGGTGGGGTTGCAGCCGGTAACGAGAAGAGCAGCCATCCACCGTGCACACTCCCTGATCCCGAGCCCAGATCAGGGTGCGGAGGGCGGGGGGAATCGCTTCCCCCAAATCGGAGTAGTCGACACGGTTCCCTTCTTGGTCGGAAACGATCACTCGGATCTGACCACAACAGAGGATCTCTGACAAAACATTGGCACCTACCTTGGGTCCCGAGGCAAGCACCACTCCTGCCTCCCCATGGCTGTCGGCGGCGAGTTGGGCGTCGACTAACACTTCTGCCACTATCACTTCCCGACCCGGGGTTTCCTCCGAACCGCCAGTCAATGAATCCAAGGCCAGGCTGGTCAAAGCGTCGGCCATCCTTTGCGACCGGTCCTCTGCTTCTAGACGGGGAAACTGGTCGGCTCGGGCCAACAGGGCCTTCTCCACTATCTCCCCGTCGGCTGCGGGAAGGCCACCCCACAATTTCCACCACGACTCATCCAACGAGGGTTGCATGACCAGGAACCGGTCAGAAAACCCCTTCACCTCGTCTTCAATGGTGAGCCGTTCCCGACTAGCCACCAGCCGCCACAAACCCCCCAAGTCGATTCCCCGGGAAGCTTCCATCAACTCCGGGGAGGCACCGGTGCGGTGCAGCCGGATGAGGGCTACCGCTCGTTCCAACCCGATCTCATCGGTCTCCAACCACTCCTCCACTACTTGGTGGTGGGCCCGAGCCACATAGAGCAGGTCTCGGGCCACCCGAGGGGTTAGGTCAAGGCGGGAGGAGATCCAATCGGCCATGTTTTTGCAGCCATCCGCCAACGCCACCTGAGCTTGATCGAGTTGGCGGATCAACTGCAACTGTTGGAAGCTGGCCCGGGCTTTTTCGTTTTGCCAGCCCAACAGTTCCTGTTCCAAGCTATCGATCGAACGGTGAGTGGTGGCGAACATCTGTACGATGACCATATAACCCTGGTGGGACAAAAACCAGGGGGTTGTGGCGAGGAATCCAAAAAAATCCTCGGAAAAGCGAGACGCCTGTGCCCGGAATTGGGTGTGAGATCCTCCGGTCCCACCCCGAGAAGAGTGGGTTAGCTTTCGGGATCGACGTCACGTAGGAAGTCTTCCACCGTGACGTCTTCGAGCAGCTCCCGGAATCGTTCGATTTCGTCTTCCTCGGACTCTTCGGAGAACTCGATTCCAGCATCGAGCAAAACCTGGGGGGCAACGAACACCGGTGCCTCCACCCGCACCGCCAGGGCGATGGCGTCTGACGGTCGCGAGGAGACTCGGACCGTCCGTCCTCCCTGGTTGATGACCAGATCGGCGAAAAAGATGTTGTCCCGCAGATCCACCACCTCTACTCCCTCGACGACCCCGCCCAGGGTGTCGATCACCGAGCGCAATAGGTCGTGGGTTTGAGGGCGGGGAGGCTCGACCCCATCGAGGGCGGAGACGATGGCCTGGGCCTCTGGGGCTCCGATCCAGATGGGGAGATAGCGATTCCCCGTCCGCTCTCGGAGGAGCACAATGGGCGAGTTGGAAGGCAGTTCCACTCTGACGCCAACCACATCTACAGGGACGCGGTCACCGTTGCCGCTCATGGGGTCAGGTTATCACTTGCCGGGGTAGAGCAAATGGGCCACTCGGTCAGGGTCGCGGGCCATCTCGTCACCGTCCAGCACCGCCCAGATGGAAGGGAGATTGCGAAACCGGCTCTCGTAGTCGAGCCCGTAGCCAATCAGATAGCCATCGCCGACTTCGAAGCCTCGATACTCCAGGGGAACCTCGACGACCCGGCGAGGCACCTTGTCGAGCAGTGCCACGGTGCCCACCGAGGTTGCCCCCCGGTCGGCCAGCATTCGTCGCAGGACGGTGAGCGACAACCCGGTGTCGACGATGTCCTCGACGATGAGCACATGGCGGTCCTGGAGGGCGATGGAGCTGTCCAGGGCGATTCGGATCCGTCCCCCCTCACCAAACCGGCTCAAGGCCAGGAAGTCGATGTCTACCGGGACCTTGATGGCTCGGGCCAGATCGGCGACGAAAGGGAGTGAGCCGACCAAGACCGAGAGCAGCACTGGGCGGGTATCGCCATAATCGTGGCTGATCGCTTCACCTAGTTCTTTTACCCGCAATGCCAGGTCGGAGGCCCCGATGACCTCAGCGACGACTTCAGCGGTCACCGACCAACCATGCCCAGTAGCGCTCCCCCCAGAAGAGAGCCTCTCGCCAATCGGCCACCACCTCGGCTTCCCGTTCGAATACGACTGGCTCCGGTGCTGGCTGCGGGGGCGGGGGGACCAGCACCCCGCTGGCTGCCAGCCAGGCCATGGCTTCCACCCGGGCGGCGGCCGCCACCGGGTCGATGGTGCCGTCCCCGACCGTGTAGCCATAGCCCTTGACCATCGGCAGCATGCGAGCCGAAGCAAACCCGTAGTCGAGCAGGGCGGTAGCATCGTTGAAGTGGGCTCGCTCCCCCACCGAGCCCATCACCACCACCAGCAGCCGGCGCTCCCCCCGTTCGGCCGCGGCCGCCAGTACCAGCCCGGCCCGTAACGTGAACCCGGTCTTGACCCCCACCGCCCCCTGATACTCCTCGAGCAGGTGGTTGGTGGTTTCCGCTTCTCGAAGGGTGCCATCGGGGGCAGGGGGAATGGCCACTTCCTCGCTACGAACCATGTCCGCCAACCCGGGATGGGATAACAACTGCTTCTCTATCTCGAGGAGGTCGGCGGCCGAGGAGTAATGGTCGGGCTCATCTAACCCATGCGGGTTTTTGAAGCTGCTGTTGGCGAGCCCCATCTCGGCGGCTTTTTGGTTCATCATCTGGGCGAAGGCCTCGACGGTGCCGCCGACGTGTTCGGCCACCGCCACCGCGGCGTCGTTGGCGGAGCGCACCAGAGCCGCCTTGAGCAATTCACCCAGCGGGACCTGCTCGCCAGGAATCAATCCGATCTCCGCTTCTCCGACGTCAGCGGCGTTCTGGCTTACGGTCACCAATTCGTTGAGATCGGCGTGCTCCACCGCCACCAGTGCAGTCATCATCTTGGTGGTGGAGGCAGGCGGCCGCCGCGCATTGGCGGCTGAGCTGCCCATCACCCAGTCGGCGGTGGCATCGTAAAGGATCCAGGAAGCGGCGGTGACGACCGGAGCTGTGCCCAGCACCCAGCCCTGGCGGGGAGGAAGCGGCTTCCAACTGCGCCCATGTGCTGCCGTGGCCGGAGCGATCGCTAATGCCAGCGCCAACCCGACCAGCGCTGCCCGGTGTTGCCACCGAATGGTTGAGGGATGCCGTGGGGTCACTCTTCGATTAGGCCTCTGAGCTCCGCCGTGAGGAGAACCCGGTGCAGCACCGTTACCGCGTCGGCCCCCTCGGCCAACGCTTTACGTGCCTGATTGCGGGCTTCGGCCTGGGGGGAGGACAGTCCGGCGACGAGCAGGGCACGAAGCAACTCGGCTTCCCGCTCCGCGGCCAGCCGCACTTGCCGCAGGTGGCGTGCTTCGAATCCCAAGTTGAACAGGTGGCGGCATTCGATGGCCGCCGGCAACGACCAGGCCGGAAAGAGGACACCCGACTTGGTCTCTTCCGGCTGTAGCAGGCCATGGCTCATCAACTCTTCGAGTTGCGGTGCAGAAAGGGAGCTGCGGCGGAGCAGATCGGCTCGGGTGAGCGGCTCGCCGTCATCGTCCATTTCGGCCAGACCGTCCTCCACCGAGCCGTCTTCGCCCCGTTCCCACAGGGTTAGTTTCGATTTGATCACCTTGAGGGGAAGGAAGTGATCGCGCTGTAAACCCAGGATGTATCGCAGCCGTTTCACCTCGGCCGGTCCGAAGAGCCGGTAACCAGAACCGGAACGGGCCGGGCTGATCAGCCCCTGCGACTCGAGAAACCGAATCTTGGAGACCGAAACATCGGGGAAATCGTCACGGAGCAGGTTGATGACGTCGCCGATGGAGAGAGACGTATCAGCCATCGCCCTTTGCCACGATGAAGTGGAACCGACCGATCAGAACCTCGTCGCCGGGTCCGAGCTCGGCCCGATCGACCCGAGACTCATTGACGTAGGTGCCGTTGGTGGAGCCGGCATCCTCCACCGTCAGGGAGTCTTCCTCGCAGAGGAATCGGCAGTGGTGACGGGAGACAGTTACATCGTCGAGCAAGATGTCGGATTCGGGGTGGCGCCCTACCGCGATTTCGCCAGGATGGAGGAGGAAGGTGAGCCCGGCCCGGGGACCTCGCTCGACCACCAGCGCCCATCCAGTAATGCCGTCGACGCTGGCGGCTTCTTCGGGCGTCAGGGGCCGCTCGGCATCGGGAAGCTCGACATAGGCCACAGTCGGTTCGGACTCCAGGACGAGTCCGCAGTTGGGGCAGGCAGCTGCACCCGGCTCGATCGGGGAGTCACATCGTGGGCACTGCATCGAGGTAATGGTAGAGGGTGGGGATGACATCGTCCCCGGCCCGGAGAAACGACATTGAGATCTGGCGGTCGCGCCCGGTCTATGTCTCGGTCAAGGCTCGGTAGGCGTCGGCGTCGAGCAGCGAGTTGACGGCATCGGGGTCGTCGAGGTCGAGTTCCACGAACCACCCCTCGCCATAAGGATCCTGGTTTACCAGTTCAGGCTGGGTGACGAGTTGATCGTTGACGGCCGCCACCTCCCCGGCCACCGGGGCATACACCTCCGCCACCGACTTGGTGGATTCGACCTCGGCGAGAATGGCGTGACCTTCCAGACGGCTTCCCACGGTGGGCAGTTGGACGAAGACGACGTCCCCCAAAGCATCCTGGGCGTAGTCGGTAATACCCACCCTGATCCGGGAGCCCTCCCGGGTCTCGATCCACTCGTGTTCCTCGGTGTAGTGAAGGTGGTCGGGAACGTTCATTTGCCTTCCTTGTCGGCGTCAGCCGGGCGACTCTAACGACTGGGTGCGCCCGGAGAGGTCACGGAAATACTGGAAAGCCACATACCAGTAGAGAAGCAACCCCATCACACTCCCGATCCAGGCGGGCGGCCCGAAAAGCCATGGGGTCACCCCGGCGGCAGCGAGGTAAAAGGAGGGGATGGCGCCGTAGAGAAGGAAGGTGGCGACCTTGCCCAGCGGCCGCACCTCGAGCTTTTCCCCGCCCCGGGCCGCTACCACCAGGGCTCCGACCCCCACTGCCGCTTCCCGCACCACCAACGGCCAGCCGATCACGACCGGGATAACCCCGACCATCAGGCCGCCGATCAAGGCAGAAGCGATCATCAGCCGGTCGGCGAGCGGGTCGAGAAACTTGCCGATCTCCGACACCTGGTTGAGGCGACGGGCCAGGTAGCCGTCTACCCAGTCGGTGCCGCCAATGACGAAGATCAAGACCGCGGCCTTCGCTACCCGCTCCTCCCCCACCAGTACGTACCAGAAGTAAGGGACGGCCAGCAAGCGAAGTCCCGATACGAGATTGGGAAGGGTGAACATGACGGTGGTGAGTCTTGAGTTATGAGTTATGAGTAATGGGTGTCGAGTTGGATTCTGAACCCACAACCCACAACTCGCTACTCACCAGTGCCACTTGGTCTGACCTCTGCTCAGACCAAGTGGCAGGCAACGTAGTGCCCGCCACCTTTGTCCTCCAGGGGAGGATGCTCGTGGTTGTGACAAAACTCGGTGGCCATCGGGCACCGGTCGAGGAAGCGGCACACCGGCGGCGGGTTGATGGCTTTTCCGATACCGCCCTTGATCAGCACTGGGGCCCGCTTGATTGAGGGGTCGGGGATCGGCACCGCCGAGAGCAGGGCTTTGGTGTAGGGGTGGAGGGGATTGGAAAGCAACTCTTCGGACTCGGCCAGCTCGACGATCTTGCCCAGATACATCACAGCAATGCGATCACACATGTACCGAGCCACCGCCAGGTCGTGGGTGATGTAGAGATAAGAGACGTCAAGTTCGTTGGCGAGCTTGAGCATCAGGTCCATGATCGAGATGCGGATGCTGACGTCGAGCATGGAGGTCGGCTCGTCGGCTACCACGAAGCTCGGGTTGATGACCAGGGCCCGGGCGATTGCCACCCGTTGCCGTTGTCCGCCCGAAAGCTCGTGCGGATAGCGGAACATAAATGTCTCGGGCGGGGTCAGTCCCACCAGTTGCAACAGATCGGCGACCTTTTCTTCCCGTTCGGTAACGGTTCCAATCCCCTGCACCGTCAGCGGCTCGGCCACGGTGTCGTAGATGGTGCGACGAGGGTTCATGGACTCGTAGGGGTCCTGGAAGATCATCTGCACCCGCTTGCGGAAGAGTCGCATTCCTTCCCGGGTGATGTGAGCCACGTCGACCGGGTTGCCGTTGTCGGCCAGGAAGATCTGACCACTGGTGGCATCCATCAGCTTGGTGAGCATTCGGCCAGTGGTGGACTTGCCGCAGCCGGACTCTCCCACCAGCCCCAGAGAATGGCCCTGGCCGATCTCGAAGCTGATGCCGTCAACCGCGTGGACGAATTCGGTTGGTTTCCGAAAGAGCCCGCGCTGGATCGGGAACAGCTTGGTGAGTTGATCGACTTTGATCAGGGGTGCAGTCACGCCGTGGCTCCGATCGATACTGGGACTTGTTGCCAGTTCCAGCAGGCCACCTTGTGACCGCCACCAATGGTCTCCAGCGGCGGCTCCTCGACACGACACTGCTCGGTGGCGAAGGGGCAGCGAGGATGGAACCGGCATCCGGAAGGCGGGTCTAAGAGGTTGGGAGGCTCCCCCACCAGCGGAGCCAGCTTACGCCGCGGGCCGGTGATGGAAGGCGTCGAAGAAAGCAGCAGATAGCTGTAGGGGTGGCGGGGTCGATGGAAAACCTCCACCGTGGGGCCATATTCGACCAGCTTGCCGGCGTACATCACCCCGATGGTGTCGGTGACCTCGGCAATGACGGCAATGTCATGGGAGATGTAGATGAGGGCCATCCCCAACTGATCCTGGATCTTCTTCAGCTCTTTGAGGATCTGGTCCTGGACGATCACGTCCAGGGCGGTGGTGGGCTCGTCGGCAATGATCAGTTTGGGATCGCAGGAGAGGGCCATGGCGATCACTGCTCTCTGGCGCATGCCGCCGGAGAACTCATGGGGGTAGCGCTCCAACATGGCCGGGTTGAGACCCACCATCTCAAACAGCCGGGCCATCCGTCCTTTGGCCGCCTGCTCGCTTAAGCGGGGCTGGATATGTAGATCGATCGCCTCCCTGATTTGCTCGCCGACTCGGTAGACCGGGTTCCAGGCGTTCATCGCCCCTTGAAAGACCATCGAGATTGACTTCCACCGTCGCTTGCGCATGTCGTCCTCGCTCAGCGCCAGCAGGTTTTCACCCTCGAGGCGGATCTCGCCGTTCAGATAGCGAGCGTTGTCGGCGGCGAGGCGCATGAGCGACATCGCCACTGAAGTCTTTCCACAGCCGGATTCCCCTACCAGTCCGAGTGATTCGCCATGGCCGAGGTTGAAGCTCACGTTCTCAATGGCGGAGACATCACCCCCTTTGGTGTGGTATCGCATGACCAGGCGATCCACCTCGAGAAGGGGCCTTCCATTAGTCGTCACTACATTCCTCCCTGACCTGTATGCCTTCCCTGGCCCAAATTCAGTCCTGGCCTTGGACGATCAACGCCTTCTCAGGCGCGGGTTGACAACCTCGTCCATGGCTCGACCAACCAGGAAGAAGGCGGCTGCTAGGAGGCTGACGCAGGCACCGGCCGGCATCAGCAGCCACCAGTACGAGGTACCGGAGAGCAGATACCCCTGTGATTGAGCCACGTTGATCATGATCCCCCAGCTCATGGGAATGTTGAGCAGACCCAAGAAGGAGAGGGTGGCCTCTAGAGCGATGGCGTCGGTAACCGTAAACATGAGGTAGAGAAACGACAAGGGGAGCACATTGGGGATGATGTGGCGGAAGATGAGGTGGGCGTGTCCCCCTCCAGCGATGCGGGCGGCGTCGAGAAAAGGTTTGACCTTGACCTGTAGCGCCTGCGACTTGAGGATGATGGCGGTTCCTCCGAAGCCGCCCAAGATGCCGATCAACAGCCCCAGCAGAGGCAGGCTTATTCGGAAGAGCGCAGAGACGACGATCAGGACCGGAAGCAACGGCACCAGCAGGATGAGGTCGGCGAACCGCATCAAGGTGCTGTCGATCCATCCCCCGAAATAAGCCGACACGCTTCCCACCGTGGTGGCGATGACCACCGTTACCACCGCTGCGATCATCCCTAGAAAGAAGGCCGCCCGGGTGCTGTAGAGCAGTTGGCTGAGGACATCACGGCCCAGAGGATCGGTTCCCAGATAGTGCGGGTAGGGACCTTGGAAGGTGGGCGGGGCGGGCTGCTGGCGGATGAACAGGACCTGACCTAATTGGATGGTGGGGTTGCCTTGGATGCGGGCGGTGTTGAGGTCGATCTCGGTGACGGGATCGTTGACGACTTCCACCACCGTCTTCTCGACGGCGGGGGCGTCGTAGCCGGTCACTGGGTGATAAATCTGGGTGGGCCACACCGTAGACATGAGGATCGGATGGGAGAGGGCCATAAGACCGAAGAAGATGATGATGCCCAGTCCGATCAGGCCCATCCGATTGACCGCAAAGAGCCTCCAGTTCTGGCGAAGCGATCGGCGAGCGAGCCGGAGGCGGATCTTCCACAGTGGCTCCTTGAGGGAGGCCTCGATCCCGGTGACCTGGGGCTCGGCGACGGTGTCGGTCGCCATCTCCGTGCTTAGCTGACTCATGGTCGCTTCATCTCGCGGGTGTCTCCCTTACTGATAACGGATGCGGGGATCGAGGTACATGTAGGCGACATCGGCCACGATGTGACCGACCAACGCGATGATGCCAATGATGCCGAGGGTACCCGTAGCAAGGGGGACGTCTTCGTTGACGGTGGCGGTCAACAACATCTGCCCCAGGCCTTCCCAAGAGAACACTGTCTCGGTGACGATGCCGCCGCTGATCACGAAAGCTAAGGCCAAGACCAGGGAAGTGATGACCGGGAGGAGAGCGTTTCGGGCGGCGTGGTCGTCGCGAATGGCCCGATCGGTCAGTCCTTTGGCTCGAGCGGTAAGGATGTAGTCCTCCCGCAAAGTCTCGAGCATTGACGAGCGGGTGAGGAGCATCACCCCGGCGAAGGCGACGGCAGCCAGGGTCATTACCGGGAGCATGGTGTGGTGAAGGATGTCGCCGATGAATGGCCGCAGGGGGTTGAACCACCAATAAGCGACAAACCCCACCGCCAGTACCCAGAACCCGACTGTCCACGTGACTCGCCGGGCTTGCTCGGTTTTGAGCTTCCGCGAACCGATGAACAAAGAGAGGATGAGGAAGCTGATGATGGCCAGCGATACGAGGAAGCGTAAGAACACCTGATTGGCGGTGAATGGCTGGCCGCTCCACTCCCCCACATCGATGAACTTACCGAGGGGGAAGAGATCGAGGGCGAAGCCCCAGAACCACAACATGAGGATTGCGAACCAGGGGTAGAACACTGTGTAGCCCGCTACCCCGGCAAGGGTGAGAGCGGTTTCCGAAGCCCTCCCTCGGCGCCAAGCCATGATCTTTCCCAGCCCGAACCCCAGGTAGTAGGCCACGAGGACGGCGGAGAGGAACAAGAGGATGGTGCGGGGAAGGCGCTCGAGTATCAGGCTGCCCACCGTCCGAGGAAACTGGGTGAATGAGAACCCGAGATCACCTTGGAAGAAGTTGATGACGTAGTTGAAGGTGCGGACCACTAGCGGCTGGTCGAGGCCCAACGACTCGCGCATCATCTGCTGGGCTTCGGGGGGAAGGTCCGGGTTGGCGATGAGCTGTTGGGTGATGTCACCCGGCTGGGCTTCCAGCAATAGGTAGACGAGGGCGAGGAAAACTACCAGCAGTATCAAGCCCTGAAGGGCCCTCTTTCCGACAAACTTCAGCACCTTCGATCCTCCCTATCAGCGAGGCTACCACGTCTCTTGTGCGCGGAACGGGGGTGGAGGGAATCCCTCCACCCCCGATCCAACAACGACCTTGAGGTCGCTGTTCGGCACTTTTATCGGGCCGAAGTAACCAGTCCCTGCATTCCGTTGAGGAACTGCAGGCCGGACAGAGTCTGGGTGAACGGGAAGTTCACGTTGCCCTGCCGGTAGAACTCGAGAATGCCGGTGTCGAAGAGCAGAACGTAAGGCTTGTCCTGAGCCAGGATCTCCTCCATCTGCCACATCAGGTCAAAGGCTTCCTCTTCGGACTGAGCCGCGGAGAAGGCATCCGACAATGCATCGAATTCGGGGTTGTTGTACCCAGGCGCGTTGTCGCCCCGGCTGGTTCCGGCATGATCGTTCTTCGAGTGGAAGAACGCCTCGTGATAGGTCGGGAAGGCAGGGTTGCCCAGCGACCATCCGAGGATGTACATGTCGAAGTCGGGGTTGCACTCGGCGTCAGGCTCTGGGGGGCAGGGGTAAGCCGCTGCCACCAGAGCGTTGAAGTCAGTGGGGTTCGCTTCGGCATCGAATCCGAGGTAGTTCAACCAGGTCTCGATCCAGATCGAATAGGTCGACCGCAATGGGTCGTACCCGGGTCCGGGGGCGATGATTTCCAGGGTCTCAACGGGGTTGCCGTTGAGGAGGATGTCGCCACCCCGCAGGATCTGGCCGGCGTCGTCGACCGTCGGCTTGGCGTCATCGACCCAGCTGAAGCCTTCGGCCTCGAGGAGTGCGATGGCTTCATTGAGCCGGTCTGCGGTTGGCTTGCCTACGTACTGGCTGGAGATCGTGTTCGCTGCCTCTTCGTTATACCACTTGGTGTTGCCGGATGGCACTGTGGCATAGAGCGGGAAGGCCACGCCCTGAAGGACGTTGTTAGCCATGAACTCCTTGTCGATGATCATGGCCAGCGCATCCCGGAAGCCCTGCAGGCTCATCGGCTCCTTGCGCAGGTTGAAGGCCAGATAACGGAACCCGTTGGTGGGGTTAACCACTGCGGTCAGTTCCGGATTGTTCTCCACCTGAGCGAGGAGTCCACGCTGCATGCCAAGCGGGTTGAGGAGGTAATCGACGTCGCCAGCCGCCAGGGCCAGCACCGCCGCGTCCTGTCCACCGTAGAGGGTGAAGATCGACTCACCCGCGAAGGGGCCCACTGTGTAGGTGACTCCGGCCGAGGTGACCCCGCGATCGCGGTCGTAGTACACGTCGTTCGCCACGTTGCGGGAGAAGGAGCTCTCCTGCCGTTCGGCGAACACCATTGGGCCACCGGATACATCGACCCCGGTGCCCGTGGCTGCGTAGAGCGCCGCCGCCGGGTCCTCCGAAGCCTTGGCCTCTTCGACGATGTCGGTCCAAATGTGGGCCGCCATCACCGGAGCCAGACCCACATTGTGGGGCCAGATGGCCAATCCGGGCTGCGAGTTGAACACGAACTTCACCGTGTAGTCACTCACGGCTTCGACCGAGGTCAGCCCGACGCTGCCTTCGGCTGCGATCGGATAAGCGCTGAGGAAGTCTCCACCCAGAGCCAGGTCGCGCACCGTCTCATAGGTGAAGACGATGTCGTTGGCAGTGATGGGGGTGCCGTCTGACCAGACGCCATCCTCGCGCATCGGAACTTCGATCGCCCATCCGTCGCCCTCAGCCTGACCCGTGGGTACTTCAGCGCTCGCTGCCAGATCGGAGTCGAGTTCAAGGCCCGGGTAGTTCAGCTGATAGAGCGCCGGCTTGGTGGGGTCGAGAACGTAGGCGTTCCAGACCGTTCCACCGGTTGGCGATCCATAGCGGTTCCAGTAGTTGTCGGTTGTGGTGTCTTGGAAGATACCCAACCGATAGGTAAAGCCCGTTTCCGTGGCGGCTGTGGTAGTTGTTACCTCACCAGTGGTGGTGGCGGTGGTACCTGTACCATCAGTTGTGGCAGAGGTAGTCGTCCCTCCGCCTTGGCAGGCAGCTGCTACCAGTCCAAAAACTGCCAGCAGCACCAGCCAGCGCCAACGGCCGAGCTTTTCAGAGGCTCTCACCGTATGGTCCTCCCATGTTGTTTCCGTTACTTGCCGTTGCCCGGGCAGAGGCCCGGGCAACCGCCGGGAGGATACCCACAGAGGACACCCTCCGGCAACCAGCCGGCAACGGCCCACCGGCGGTCGTAACAATTTATGCAGCGCCCGTATCGATCATGTCGCTAGGACGCGGTCCTTCGCTCTGCACTCGGCGGTACAATTTTCTCCCACATCCGGGCTGTGGCGCAGTTTGGTTAGCGCGCTTGACTGGGGGTCAAGAGGTCGGGAGTTCAAATCTCCCCAGCCCGACTGGGTAACGAGCACGCCCGGGGTTTCTCACGTAGCGGGATCTCTACGGCATCCCCGCGGCGGACCCTTTACTACCCCCGCAAAGACCTGCACAAAACCTTGCCCCCCATCGTTGTGTGAAGTTTTTTACGTCGCTACGACGGAAAAAGTTGCACGGATGTCGGGCGCTCACGGTTCCGTGAAGATTTTTCCGTCGCTACGACGTAAAAATCCGCGCAGGTGTCAGCTGACTTTGCGGGCGGCAGCGGTCCGGGCGGCTGCAACAGTCGACTGATTATGGCGGGACGGCGAGTTGGTCGCGCTCAATTGGCGTGGCGTTGGTTAGCGCCGGCGCAGGACCGCCCAGAGGACCACGGCTACAGCGACCACCCCGATAACCCCGAGGGCGAGGATCAGCAGCCCCAGCAAGGATGTGTCCATTGGCGCAGGCTACTGACCAGGTTGGGAGCAGGAGAGAAAGAGAGAGGGGGGCCGGGCCTATACAACCCGGCCCCCCTCCAATCCCCCTCCCCGTTTCTTGTCAGCCGCTGCTCCCGGCGACCGAGGCGGGTGTGATGGTGGTTGCCTCTCCGCAGGTGGAACTCGAGCCGTTGAAGGCACCGGACGGGGAGTAATCCACGGTCCAGTAGTAGACCCCGTCGCCGTCAACTGTGGCGTTGGTAATCACATTGGTCCCTGACACGGTCGAGGCCCCATTGCTAGAGGCGATGCCGCTGACCAGAGCTACCGCTCCTGTCTCCCATTGGAGAACCGTGCAGGAAGAGTCCTGCCACAGCTTGAACACCACCGACCCGGTGGCGGTGAGAGGACTCATCGTCGCCGTGTCGTTCAACGTCGCCGTCCAGGTCGTGGTACCCGAAGACAGGGTGCTGATGCTGGTGTTGACGTTGGTGATGGTGAGCACGCAGTCGGAGGGATCCGAGTTGGGCTCCTGTGACGGATACGAGCAGGTATTGAGCAAGGTCCCATTGTCGAGATCGCTCGCCGGCGGGTTAGTTCCGGCTTCGGCCAGGGTGATGTTGCAGGTCGCCTGAGTATCGGTTCCTCCGAACTGACCTGCCACCTGCGATGTCTCACACCAGGAATCACCGATGTTGGTGCCAATCAGAACCGGGTTCGTGCACCGGTCCGATCTCCGATCGCTACAGGCGTACACCCGGGTTTGCTGGATCTCCGCAGGGTTGCCGCCCACCGTGGCACACACCGCGTAGTCCACCAGGCCGTTGCCCGGAGAGTCGGTATCAAACAGAGAACAGGCATCGCCCGTGTTCTTGCCGTTCCAGGCGGTGTCGTCCCATTTCCAAGCGGTGTAGAAGGTGCTTCCGTCCAGGGCCGAGGCCTGGGCAGTCAGGTCCTTCTGACCCGGTTCGTCGTTTGCGCCCGCATCATCGGGCACGAATGTGAACGAAGGAACGGCGACCGCCGAGGTCGCCATCATCGTTGTGATCAGTAACAAGGCCAGCACCGCTAGCCATCGAGGTCCCGTCCGGCGTGCCGCCGATCGAAACGTCATGTTGCCTCCCGGTGGGAGATCCCGCGCATCCTCCAAACGTGGAACACCCACGATGCGCCTCCCCAGACCGCTCGTCA
>DATEDX010000095.1:0-21477 GCA_035281425.1 Acidimicrobiia bacterium | reverse complement strand
GACGCAGAAGCGGTCATGGCCGGGCACCCCGACGCCACCGCCCTCCTCGCCGACCTTCCGGAGCGTCCAGGGTTGCCGATCTACCGGATTTCGTTCCATCTGGTGGATGAGCCCGACCCCCGCGCCGAGCTGGCCGCCAACGACCAGCTCACCGCCTCCGACCTGGCCGAGATCCAAAAGCGCCTCGACCGCCTCGACCGGGCCTCTTCCCACGGGCCCTGGACTCGCCAGGTATTAGAGGCGATCGCCTCTCATCCGGGGCGTCGCGCCCCCGATCTGGCCGCCATGTTCGGGCGGGAAACTCAATCGTTTAAGACCGATGTCCGCAAACTCAAGAACCTGGGCTTGACCCTGAGCCTCAAGGTGGGCTACCGGATTTCCCCCCGAGGCGCCGCATACCTGCGTTCTTATCAGCCAGAGGGGCCGGAAAACGGCCCCTCTGGGTCCTAAGAAAGCCCGCGTAGCTCGGGAAGGACTTCGTCGCCGAGGAGACGGAGCACCCGCTCCGGGTCGGTGGAAGCCACCTGAATGGAGACAACGTCGGCCCCCACCTCGGTGACGAGGGGTCGGTAGGCGTCGACGAGCCCGGCGGCGTCGGCCACCACGGTGTATTTCCCCAGGATCTCGGAGCGGTCCATCTCATCGGCCCGCTGCCGCAAGACCATAGGATCGACCTCCTCCAGCCGGCCCGGAGCCCGCAGACCCCGCATCGACCCCAACGCCTGCCAGGCCTCCTCGTCATCGGAGGCCAGCACCACCCAGCGGGTAGCCATGGTGGCGCCGGGACGGCCATGCGCCTCTTGGAAAGGCTTGATGACGTTGGCCACGGTCTCCGCCGGGTCTTTCACCGAGGTGATGAGCCCCGAACAGTTGCGCCCCGCAAAACGGGCCGACTTCTCCCCGGCGGCGGCCATCCACATCGGTATCAACCCCAGCGGTGGGCTGTAGAGCTTGGCTTTGCGGGTGGTGTAGTAGCGGCCTTCGAAGTCGAGTTTCTCACCGTTGAAGAGCCGCTGGATGATCTCCGTGGCTTCCCCCATCCGCTCGATCCGCTCGCGGTAGCCGGGGAACTCGTAACCCATGGGGCCTTCGTTGATGTTCTCTCCCGTTCCCACCCCGAGGACGAACTGCCGCCCTCCGAGCAGACGCTCCACCGTGGCCGCCGCCTGGGCGATGAGGGCGGGGTGATAGTGAAAGAGAGGGCAGGTGACCGAGGTTCCCAACGAGACCCGCTCGGTGCGCATGGCGGCTGCTCCCAGCCAGGACCAGACGAAACCCGAGGCTGAGTTGTCGTCCACCCAGGGATGGAAGTGGTCGGGCGCGGTGACCATGTCGAAGCCGACCTGCTCGGCGAGGACCGCCTGCTCGATCAGGACTTCAGGCTGGTAACTCTCGTGCGCACAAAGCCAGGCAAAACGGGGCATCGGTGGAGGCTAGCGAGCACCAACCCGGCCAGGGCCAAGGCCGGAAGCCACTCTCCCGCCATCGTGTAAAAGGTGCGACCCTGCTGGCGAAGGTGGAGGGTGGCGGTGATGACTTTCTGTTCGGTGAAGTCCGCCACTTCGCCGATCTTGCCTCCGTCGATAAGAAATGTCGACTTCCCCGTGACGGCGGAGTGGACCACGTCCATCCCCAGCTCGGCGGCTCGCATCCGGGTCATGCCGATGAACTGATCGGAGACGGGAGTGAAGTTGTAGCTCCCTTCGTTGGTGGCCACTACCAGCAGTTGGGCCCCGATGGCGGCCGTGTCGCGGGGGTAACGAGCGAAGGCGCCTTCGAATGAGATCACCGACCCGACCAGGGCCGACCCCATCTGGAAGAGCAGGGGGCCGTCGCCCGGGATCATGTCCCGGGGCACTTGCGCCAGTTCCGGAATCCATTCGAAGAGGGGCCGGGCGGGGATGTATTCGCCAAACGGCACCGGATGACGTTTGCGATATTCACCCAGGACCTGACCTTCGGGTGTGAAGACCACGTTGGCGTTGATCCAATGCGTGTCGGATACTGGTCGGTCCCCACCTGCCAGGAGATAGGCACCGATCCGAGCCGCCTCATTGCCGATGGCGGCACCGACCTCGGGGTGGAGGACCGGGTCGGCGTCAAGACCGCCGGTCGAGCCTTCGGACCAAACCACCAGATCGACCGAACCGGGCGCGATGGTCCGGGTGAGGGCGAGGTGTTGCTGGAAAGTGCCGAACCGCTCTCCGGGGCAGTGGGTTAGCGGGCAGGGGGTGGACCCTTGCACGATCGCCACCCGGAATTCGGCCCCCTCGGGATGGGGGGGAAACAAGGCCCCGGCGGCGACCAGGCCCGCGGTGACGACCACGGGCACCCAGAGCAGTCGTGTGATGAAGTCGGTCTCGATCGCCACCACCAGACCGGCGGCGGTGGCGGCGAGCACCACTCCCCAACCGCTGGTCCCGATCCACTGGGCGGCGCCACGAGTCCAGGCGTATTCCGCCATCGGGTAGCCGAGCAGTCCCCATTCGAAACCGCCCACCGGAAACCTGACCCGGGCGAACTCTGCCAGCGCCCACCCTCCCACCGCCGCCAGCCACCAGCGGGGAGCCGACCACCCGGCAGCCTTGCCCAGCAGCCAGCCGTAGGCAAGGAAGTAGAGGGAGAACACTCCGGCTAGAGGGGCGAAGGCGATGAACCCGAGCCGCGACACCCACCAAATCAACCCAGAGAGGAAAGCCAAGCCGAAGATCCACCCGGCGAGGGCGGGGCGGCGGCCGGAGCGGAGCGTCCACAAGAAGAGCGCCACCGCCGGCACTGCCAGAAAAGCCCACCCGAAGGGAGGGAAAGAGAGGACCAGGAGACCGGCCGCCACCAGGGCCGCCACCACCGACCGCACCCGGCGATTGTATGAACGATCCCGTACCCTCGAACAGACCAAGCCCCGGGTTTCCCTCATTCTCGGGGCTGTAGGTGATCGTTTTGATCACCTGGAACCCGGGGTTGGCGAGAAGTCGAAGAAGTCGAAGGAGGAGCGTGTACCAGCAGGAATTGTGGGTGGCGCTCAAGGCGGCGCGGGCCGGAGGGGCGGTGGTCCGGGAGAACTTCGGGGCGGTGATGCACGCCGAATACAAGGGGGACGCCAATCCGGTCACCAAGGTGGACCGGGCCAGCGAAGACCACATCCTGGCGGTTCTGCGCCATCATTATCCCCACGACCGCTTCATGGCGGAGGAGAGCGGCGGTGCCGGCGATCTCGAGGGAAGAGTGTGGCTGGTCGACCCACTCGACGGAACCGTCAACTATCTCCACGCTGTGCCCCAAGTGGCGGTTTCGGTGGCGCTGTGGGTAGACGGTGAGGCCGCCCTCGGGGTGGTGATCGACCCTATCCGGGGGGAAGAGTTCACCGCCCAGCGGGGAGGCGGCGCCTTCCACGGCAGCAACCCGATCCGGGTCTCTCCCCAAACCGAACTGGCTCAGAGCCTGATCGCCACCGGCTTTCCCTACGACCGAAACCTTCACGCCGAGGCCTACGCCGCCAACCTGGCCGGCGTCCTCGCTCGGGTTCAGGGCATCCGCCGGCTGGGCAGCGCCGCCCTCGACCTCGCCTGGGTGGCATGGGGCCGCTACGAGGGCTACTGGGAATACGCCCTTCATCCTTGGGACACCGCCGCCGGAGTGGTGCTCGTCACCGAAGCCGGAGGGCAGATAACCAATCCCCGGGGTGGGGACTACCACCTCGACGACAGCGGGATCGTCGCCTCCAACCGGCTGATCCATCAGGGGCTGGTGGAGGCAGTTCAGCTCGCTCCACCCTCCCACCTGCCGTGAGCCGCCGACTGATCCGCGCCGCCAACCTGGGCCTCGAGATCGATCGAGGGCGGATAACGCGGATCACTTCGCCCGACGGGGTTTCCGAGCACAGCCTTCCCATCGACGATTACCCGGACGGAGTCATCCTCGCTCCCCGCCACGATCACCACCTCCACCCCTTCGGCTATGCGGCCGCCACCCGGGGTCTCTCCCTGGCCGCCGCCACCAGCCTCCGGGAGGTCGCCGAGTTGGTAACGGAAGCCGCCTCCCGGCTACCCGTCGGGACGGCCCTGGTCGGTCACCAGTTGGACGACGAGCGCCTGGTCGAAACCCGCCTCCCCACCGGATCGGAATTGGATGCGGTGGCGGGCGAGCGTCCGATCCTGCTTCACCGTTATTGCGGCCACGTCGCCGTCGCCAACACTGCTGCCCTGGCCTTGGCTGGCGTCTCCTCCCCCAGCGGCATCCTTCGGGAAGACGAGATCCAGCCGGTGGCCAATGCCCTGCTCCCCCATCAGCCGGCGCTCTCCGAGGCCGAGGTGGCGAGCGCTTTGACCGAGTTGGCCGGGTTGGGTCTGGGCCGGGTCACCGCCATCATCTCGGCCGGAGAACCGCTGTGGTGCTCGGTGCCCGACGAGATTGGGATGCTGCTGGCGGTAGCCCCCCAAGTTCCCCTCGACTTCGAGGTCCTGGTCATAGCCGCCACTCCCCAGGATCTAGAACTGGCGGCGAACCGGCTCCGTGCCGGGCCCTCCAATGTCGACTTTTTAGGCTGGAAGGAGTTCGCCGACGGCGCCTTGGGGGGACGGACCGCCGCCCTTTACCAACCCTTCCACGACGACCCCTCCAACCGGGGGATCCTCCGCCTCGACCCCATCCATGCCGCCGACATGGCCCGGGTCTGTCTCGGCCTTGGCGGTACCGTCGCCATCCACGCCATTGGCGACCTCGCCAACGATCGCGTCCTCGACCTCTACGAGCAGCTGATCGAAGGTGGGGCCGATCCCCTCCGCTTGCGTATCGAACACGCCTCCATGTTGCACCCCGCCAGCGTGGAAAGAATGGCGCAGCTTGGGGTCACCGCCTCGGTACAACCCGCCTTCATCACCTCGGAGGTGGGCTGGCTCAGCAAGAGGATCGGCGAGCGCACCGCCATCACGTATCAACTAGGCGCCCTGCTCCGGACCGGCATACGAGTCCTAGGAGGCTCCGACGCCCCGGTGGAATCTCCCAACCCGTGGGAAGGAATCGCCTCCGCCATCGAGGGGGCCGGGCTCACTCACCACCAAGCCTTTTCTCTCTTCGGCGGCGAACTCGAGGCCGGGGCGCCAGCCCACTTGCTGGTGGTCGATCGCGACCCTCGCCTCCACCCAAAGCCGGGGGCAACTCAGGTCCTGGCCCTCTACCGCCACGGAGAGCTAGCCGACCTCGGCGGCTAAGTTGGCCGGCATGCTTTTCGACTACACCCAAGTGACGGCTGCCGGCGTGGCCGCGGCCACCGACCAGGCGCTGGCACGGGCCGATGCCCTCGTGGCGAGAATGGTCGACCCCGCCACCCCCGCCACCTACGACAACACCCTTGGTGTCACCGACGAAATCGGCGACCTACTGGAGAAGACCTACGGGCAGACCGCCTTCATGGGGTACGTCCACCCCGACAAAGAGGTGCGCGATGCCGGCAATGCCGCCGAGGAACGGCTGCAGAAGTGGGGGGTCGAACTGGTCTTCCGGGACGACTTCTACCAGGCCATCAAACGCTTTTCGGAGACGGAAGAGGCAGCCGGGCTGGCAGAGGAGCGGCGGCGGTTGCTCGACTTCACCCTCCGCGACCTACGCCGAGCCGGACATGAGCTCGACCCCGAGGTGCGAGCCGAGGTCAAAGCCCTCACCCAACGGCTGGTGGAACTCGGCATCCTCTTCCAGCGCAACATCGACGAGCATCAGGACTGGCTGATCGTCACCCGGGAGGATCTCGCCGGTCTGCCCGACACTTATATCGAAGGGTTGGAAAAAGGCGAGGAGGAAGGCACGTTCAAGGTGGGGATGTCTTACCCCGATGTCGTCCCCTTCCTCGAGAACGCCGATCGACGCGACCTTCGTGAACAACTGGCCCGGAAGTTCAACAGCCGAGCCATCGATACCAACAGCCCTCTCCTCGATGAGGCGGTAGCCATTCGCCAGAAGATCGCCACCCTCTTCGGGCAGCCCTCCTGGGCCCACCACCAGTTGGAGGAGCGGATGGCCAAGACCCCGGAAGAAGTCCATTCCTTCTACCGCAACCTCATCGCCCCCCTCACCGAAAAAGGGCGAGACGAAATCGTGGCCATGGAGGAACTGCTGGCCGAGTCGGCCGATGAGGGGCCTCTCCAGGTCTACGACTTTCGCTATTACGAAACCAAGCTCCGCAAGCGGGACTACGGGGTGGATCCGATCGAGGTGGCTTCCTATTTCCCGCTCCAACAAGTGGTCGATGGGATGCTGGAACTGACCGGGGAAGTATTCGGCCTCGAATACCGCCGGGTCAACGCCCCCACCTGGCATCCCGACGTCATCACCTATGCCATCCACGACCGGGCCGATTCCGGGCTGATCGCCCACTTCTACATGGATCTCTTCCCCCGGGAAGGCAAATACAGCCACGCCGCCGCCTTCCCACTGGTGCCCGGGCGGCTACTCGCCGATGGCAGTTATCAGCAACCGGTGGCCGCCATCGTCGCCAACTTCACCAAACCCGGGATCGATCGCCCCTCGCTTCTCCAGCACAGCGAGGTCGAAACCTTCTTCCACGAGTTCGGCCACATCCTCCACCAGACCCTGACCAAAGCCGAGCTGGTCCGTTTCGCCGGTTCCAACACCGAGCGGGACTTCGTCGAAGCCCCCTCCCAGATCATGGAGAACTGGACCTGGCGGCCGGAGGTGTTACGACGGTTCGCCCGCCATTACCAGAGCGGAGAACCCATCCCCGATCGCCTAGTGGAGCAACTCACCGCCGCCAAGAACCTCAACATCGCCCTCAACAATCTCCGCCAGACCCAGTTCGGTCTCCTCGACATGTGGCTCCACGACGAAAGCTCCGACAAGAACGTCGAGAAGGTGCTGCGGCGAGCGGTGGAGGTGAGCCTGTTCCCCTTCCACGAAGGAACCTTCTTCCCGGCCAGCTTCGGCCACCTCCTCGGCGGCTACGACGCCGGCTACTACGGATACCTCTGGTCCGAGGTCTATGGCGACGACATGTGGAGTCGCTTCGCCCGGGAAGGAGTCACCAACCCTGAAGTAGGGATGGCTTACCGGCGCCAAGTGCTGGAAAAGGGCGGCTCGGTCGACGGGATGGAGATGCTCCAGATGTTCCTGGGCCGTGAGCCCAACAACGAGGCCTTCCTGGCCAAATTGGGGATTGGAACCAAATCGTCCTCTTAGGCGTATAAACCTATGAAGGTGCCCGTCGAGGCCCCCAACCGGGAGCCTTAACGGGAGGTTTATCACTCCCCGGGCACACTCTGTGACAAGGACCGGGCCATCCAGGAGACCAGGCGCTCCGAACCAAAGGGGAGTCGGGGAACCGGTGGCGGCTACGGGAACAATTGACCCAAAAGGTTGGTTGAAATCGGTACAACCGGGCCCCCGTAGGGAAGGAGGCCATAAGAGCTATGTCAGACACCATGAAGGGGTCAGCCATCAAGGGGATGACGAGGCCGTCGAGACGATACGCCGAAGGCCGGGTCTGCACCCATCCGGGCTGTGTAACCAAATTAAGTCAATACAACCGCCGTGAATACTGTTATGCCCACGCCCCGGTGCGTTTTCCCCGGGTCCGAGGCAGGATCCTCCCCGAAGGGACCTGATCTCACGGCAGAGTTCGCCACTCTTCTCGGCGTTGCGGTTTCAGGTTCTCTCCCCCTCCCCCGACGCTGCGACGCCTAGAAGGACGAGGCCCCGGCGTCCCCTCCGCCGGGGCCTCACTTCTTGAGACGGAAGCCGGTAGCCGTGAGCCGGTGGCTTTCTCCGTCTTCCGTCTTCCGTCTCCCGTCTTCCGTCTTCCGTCTTCCGCCTTCCGTCTTCCGTCTTCCGTCTTCCGTCTTCCGTCTTCCGTCTTCCGTCTTCCGTCTTCCGTCTTCCGTCTAAGAATGTTCTCATGATTGGCTCATGGGGGTCTCACCAAGAACGGCCAGATTGGGGCCGATGGCGGTCAGCAACCTCACCACCTCCGCCCTAGTCGATCAGCGACTCCCGGAGGTGGCCGTGCTCTTGGCGGGGGGGATCCCCGAGCCGCTGTCGATGGCCGCCTCCGAACTTGGCGGTCGCCTCACCAAAGCCACCGCCGTCCAGGTGACCTGGTGGCCAGGTCAGAGCATCACCGTTCGCTACCGGGTGATGATCGAAGGCGGAAGTCTTCCCGGTGAACACCAGTTGGTAGCGGTGGCAGGTGACGTCCCCTCAGGGACACTGATCGTGGAAGGCAGCGGCGGTGCCCGGATCGGACTGTGGCGGGTCCCGTTCGATCCCCAGCTACCCGGGCTTGCTTCGGCTCTTGACCCGGGCACCGCCGGTGCCCTCCTCGACGATCTGGGGGTGGCGGCGGGCAAAGTCCGCACCCGCCTCCGGGCCTACCGGCCCCGCAAGCGGGCCGTGGTCGAGGTAAGCGCGACGGGGGGAACCATTTTCCTCAAGTTGGTGCCAACCGACGAGGTCGCCCGCCTGCATCAGGTCCACCGCCGGCTGGCATCCCATCTCCCGATCCCCCAGTCGCTGGGATACTCCCCCGAATTGGGGCTCATGGCACTGGCTGCTCTGGCTGGCACCACCCTTCGGGACCGGCTGGTGGGCCGCGGTCCTCTCCCATCTCCCGGCGCCCTGGAGACGTTGCTCGAGGCCCTGCCGGAACCGGAGCGAGGATGGAAGGCTCCTTCCTCCCTTAGCCGGGTTGCCCGGCAAGGCGAGCTTCTCTCCGCCCTCCTCCCCCAAGACCGCGGTTTCATCGAAAACCTGGTGGCCGAGATCGGGCCCGAGACCGAGGAGCCCGATGGCGCCATCCACGGCGACTTCTACGAAGCCCAGGTGATGGTGACCCGAGATAGGGTGAGCGGTCTCCTCGACTTCGACACCTTCGGATGGGGAAGGCGGGCCGACGACTCCGCCACCTTGCTCGGGCACCTGGCAGTCCTCACCGAGAGCCACGACAGCCTGCGCTTGCGCCGGTTCGCCGGTGAAACCCTGGCCCGGGCCGACGCCCGATTCGATCCGGTCTCGATTCGTCGCCGAGCGGCGGCGGTGATCCTTTCCCTGGCCGGAGGACCTTTCCGAGTGCAACGGCCTAACTGGCCGCAAGCCACCCTGGCCCGGCTAGGCCTCGCCGCCCGCTGGATGGAAAGCTCCCGGCGGGTGCAGCAAGGTAAGGCGCTGACCCTCGACCAGGGCTGACGGGGAACCGAATGCAGATCAGATCTATGACTAAACGACCCGCCAACTGGAAGGCCCTGGCCGGAGTGGCGGCTGCCGGCACCATCGGCTTGGGAGGGTTGGCGCTGGCCGACCCGGGACAGGCCGAGACCCCTCCCCCCATCACCCTCACCGACATCGAAGCCGTCACTACTTCGGCGCCGGCCGGCTCGCCAGGTCCCACCATCATCATCCCCTCCGACCTCGATTCCCCCTTCGACGACACCCCGGAAACCGCCACCACCGCCGGGGCCGAGGACAGCGGCGACGAGCCCGACGATTCCCCGGAAGCCAGCCCCGCGGACGATCCCGCTGGCGGCGAGGATTCACCGCCGGAAGGCGGCGGCTCTGACAGCCCCGACGACAGCCCCGACGGATCCGGCGGGTCTTAGAAAGGCGTTGGAGGACCAACCCCTCCTCGCCCAAACGCCCGGATCGGATAGGGTTTCGGGTGATGAGTGCAACTTTCTGGGTACGACGTCCCACCCTTCGTCAGCCCCAGGCCGTCTGTGCCTTTAGCGGATGGGGAGATGCCGGCGACGCCTCCACCGGCGCGGTGCGTTACCTCATCGCCCACGTCGAAGGGGACGCCTTCGCCCAGATAGATCCTGACGAGTTTTACGAGTTCCAGGCTCGCCGTCCTCAGGTCGAGTTCGACGCCGGGGTCCGGACCGTGCACTGGCCCGAAAACGAGTTTCACGCCCTCCACCATCCCCAAGGTGACCTGGTGGCGGTGCTGGGCGAGGAGCCTCACCTGCGCTGGCGGGCATTCACCGACGAGATCGCCACCGCTTTCGAAGAGTTGGGGGTGAAGAGGGTGGTCCTGTTGGGCGCTTTCCTCGGTCAGGTAGCCCACACCTTGCCGGTGCCGCTGGTGGGCGCAGCCGCCGATGCCCGTATCCTTATCGAACGCGAGGTGGCCATCAGCGGCTACGAAGGACCCACGGGCATCGTCGGAGTGCTGACCCAGGGTCTGGCCGAGCGAGGTTTCGAAACCATGTCGGTGTGGGCCGCGGTCCCCCACTACCTCTCCAATCAGACCTACCCGCCGGCGGTGCATGCCCTGGTACGCAAAGCCAGCGAGATCCTCGCCTTACCCATGGACCTCTCCGACCTGGCGGCGGCGGCAGTGGAGTTCAGGCTCACCGTCGACTCGGTGGTAGCCGACAACGAAGAGCTCCGCAGCTACATCTCCCGGCTGGAACGCCAGGCCGGAGAAAGTGACAGCACCGACGGATTGATGGACGAAATCGAGCGCTTCCTGGAAGAGCGTTAGCCGCCCGAAGAAACCCCATGGCGGCCTTCCCCGGAAGCTAACCGGGCTGCTCCCTCGGCGGCCGTTGCCAGGCTCGCTCGGCTACCCCCGTATTGGTGTGAAAAATCGGGTCTCCTCACGTTTCCGTCGATGTGTTGGCGGTGGGCGGGGGGATCCGACTGATTAGCAGCGAAAAGAAGGTGGGCTCACCAAAACGGGTCAACGAATTGCAACCTCGAGTATCACCGTTGGCGGGTTTCGGGTTCTTTGGTGGCCCAGCCCCGCCCACTACGACTTTCGGTGTGCTGGCCGCGGATACGGGGCTGGTGCACCGAAGAAGGTTGAGAGCGGGGCCCAGCCGCCGAAGAATCAGCTTGGCTCCCGATTCGACACTGTCCCCGACCGGTCCGGTAAGGCCCCACCCCGGCCTGCAACTGTCTCTTTTCCTTTGCTGATCACCCACGGAAACAGCAGGAGACCCAAAAATCCGCACGGGCCGAGCAGTGGTAGGTGCCGTGCCGGTTTACCCACCGCATTGGTGTGAAAGTCCGCACGGGCCGAGCCAGAGGTGGGTGTGCGGCTTTTCCCACCCCTACAGGTGCAAAGATCCACACGGGCCGAGCCAAGGGCCACCGATCCGCTCAGTTGATAGCCGACAGACATGGGGCCAGGCGGGGCGGGCCGAAACCGCCGGTGCTACTTCCGGTTCTTGTGGCGGTTGGCCTTGAGACGCTTGCGGTACTTGTGTTTCGACATCTTCTTGCGTCTCTTCTTGATCAGTGAACCCATGCCATCCTCAGGTGTAGTCAACGTTGGCTATTGGTGAATGCCGCCGGGCGGGCCGTGATGGCCACTACGCCTGGAGCCGGACTCACTTTAGCCCGGTACGCGCCACCTCGAACCGCTCCACCACCCCGCCGTCCAAAGCTGATCGTAAGGCCTCGCTCACCGCCCCCTCCGTGACGTTGGTGACGAAAGCGAGCACCGAGGGCCCTGCTCCCGACCAGGCAGCGTGGAGAGCACCCGCCTCCCGGGCCACCTCGATCAACTTGGCGACTTCTGGACGGTGGAGGTTGCGGGGAGCTTCGTGGAGTTCGTCGCCGGCGGCCGCTCCCAACAGAGCCGGGTCGGCAGATTCCAGCCCGGCCACTAGGGCGGCAACCCGGGCCAGGGTCTGCACGACCAATTGACGGGAGGCCGACTCGGGCAGGAGGGAGCGGGCGAGGCTGGTAGCCAGGGGTCGGTCGGGGATAGCCACCAGGGGGATCAGAGACGGATGGAGCGGGAGTTGGGCCACCCCTCCCTCGGCGGTGCACAAGACCAAGCCCCCGTAGACGGCGGCAGCAGCGTTGTCGGCGTGCTCTTCTAGGTCGGAGACCAGTTGGAACACGGTGGCCGGATCGGGCTCGAGGCCCATGGCCCGCCAGGCTGCTGCCGCCCCGGCGGCGGCGGCAGCAGCCGACGACCCCATTCCCCGACCGATGGGAATGCGGTTGTCGACAGTGAGATGGAGGGGGGGTCCGAGGTCGTGGGCGCGGCGAGCCGCCTCCAAGACGAGATCGTTGCCGGTTTCGGGTCGTTCCGGCCCGATGTGGGTCATCTGCCAGTCCGCGGCAGGTTCGGCGGTGACGACACAGCGCAGCTCGAGGGCCAGAGCGAGGATGTCGAAACCCGGACCAAGGTTGGCCGATGAGGCGGGGGCGGAGGCCGTCGGCATCAGCTGAGGCTAGATGGAGACAAATCTCGTCTCGTCTCTGACCACCGTTCCCCCAATCGCGGTGGCATCCTCCCTCCACCGGAGATGGATCCGCGAGGGGTGACCCATCTCTTCGCCCTGGTTGATGGTCAACTCCCCTTGCTCGATACCTCGCAGCCTCATCCGGGCTGCCAGCGCCACCGCGGCCGAGCCGGTGGCGGGATCTTCGGGAACGCCAAAGGAGGGAGCAAAGAAACGGGCCCGGACGGTGCGGCCTTCCTCTTCCCAGGCCCAAAGATAGACCTCGTCGTGACCGGGAATCGAGGGTCGAGGGGCTGCCGCCACTTCTCCGGGTGATGGGAGTTGGAGCAGGAGATACGGCTGAGGCAGCTCGACTTCCACTGCCTCCGGCGCCGAGAGTTGCACCTCGACCTCTCTCGCCACGATTCGCCCGGGCCGCTCCACCCAGGTGGTGCGGTTCTCCTGATGGATCTCGACCGGTCCAATGGCGCAGTCGATCCCGTCGGGGTCCATGGGGCTGAGGTTGAGGAGCAGCCAGGCGGCGCCCACCAGGGGATGCCCGGCGAAGGCGATCTCCGCCGCCGGGGTAAAGATGCGGGCCCTGGGCACCTTCCCCTCGAACCAGGAGAGATAGATGGTTTCGCTAAAACCCAGTTCGGTAGCGAGACGTTGCATCTTCTGGTCGTCGAGGCCGAGGATGTCGGGAACCACCCCCAGGTGATTGCCGCCTTTCCCCTCGCGGGTGAACACCCGGAGGACGTAGCAGTGGCGAGCCATGGCCGGAAGATACCCGGCTACCGTCAGCTGGTGGTCGACATCCTGGGCCTCGACAGCCTCTTTGCCGAACTGGTGACGGGTCTGGGGCTGGCTCTCCTCATCGGCAACGGCTTCGCCTGGTGGAAACACCGGCGAGGTGAGCGACCCTCCGGAGTGGAGGGAGAGTTCCGACCCGGCAGGGTGGGCTTCCTGCTCGTGGTCGGCGTCATCCTCTCCCTGTGGGGGGTGGCCTCGATCGTCACCCGGGCCACCGGGTAATCTAGGACGCCCCTGCGGATGTAGTTCAACGGCAGAACACGGGCTTCCCAAGCCCGGAGTGGGGGTTCGATTCCCCTCATCCGCTCTGAGCGTGAGCGGTGAGCCAGTGGCTGGCTACTCTCGGCCCCGTCGATGATTCTCTCCGATCGGGACTTGCGCGGGCTCCTTCAAAGCGGGCGGCTGGTGGTGGAACCGCTGGGAGCTAACGCCATCCAACCTTCATCGATCGACCTTCGGGTGGGTACCCACTTCCGGGTGTTCGCCAATCACCGGTACCCCTTCATCGATGTCCGCCAGCCCATGGAGGACCTCACCGAGATGGTGCCGGCCTCGGCCGAGGAGCCCTTCATCCTCCATCCCGGTGAGTTCGTGCTGGGCTCCACCCTGGAGCGGGTGGCGCTGCCCGACGACCTGGTGGGAAGGCTGGAAGGCAAGAGCTCTTTGGGGCGGTTGGGGTTGCTCATTCATAGCACTGCCGGTTTCGTCGATCCCGGCTTCCGCGGCTATCTGACCTTGGAGCTGTCCAACGTGGCCAACCTCCCCATCACCATCTACCCGGGAATGAAGATCGGCCAGATCAGCCTCTTCCAGATGACCTCACCGGCCCAACATCCCTACGGGTCGGATCCTCTACGCAGTAAATACATCGACCAAGTCGGCCCCACCCCCTCGCGGTACTGGGAGAACTTCACCGACGAGGAGGGCTCGGCCTAACCGGTGACGTTGATTCCTTGTCAACCGGGGCTTGACTCTGCCCCAGGGGCAGGCTGGAGACTGGGGAGATGACCGGTCAACCCCAGCTGACCATCGGCAACTTCTCACGGCTTTCGCGTTTGTCCTTGAAGGCGCTCCGGCTCTATGACGAGATGGGGCTCCTCAAGCCCGTCAGCGTCAATCCAGCTAACGGCTACCGGTACTACTCGGCGGGGCAGTTGGAGTCCGCTCGTTTGATTGGACTGCTCCGTCGGTTGGAGATGCCGCTAGCACAGATCGCAGAGGTGATCACCCTGGAGGGGGACGCCGCCGCCAAGAGCATCGCTGAGTACTGGCAGGGGGTGGAGGCCGACGTCAAGACCAAGCGCCAATTGGTGCGTTACCTAACGGCTCACCTCAGCAAGAAAGGACAGTCGATGTTCAAGATCGAAACCCGCCACGCCCCTACGCAGCAGTTACTGACCATGGAACGGCACGTGCTGGTGGATCGCCTTCCTGGATTCATCGAAGAGGGTCTGCGGTCGCTCTACCAACACCTGGGGGCGAAAGCTGTGGGCGTCCCCATCGTCATCTATCACGGCGAGGTTGGTAAAGACTCCGATGGACCGGTTGAGGTTTGTGTCCCCTACGAAGGCGTCGTCCAACCCGCTGATGGCATGAGAACTCGGACCGAAGCCGGCCATGAAGAGGCGTTTACCCGGATAAGCAAGCGGCAGGTGGCTTTCCCTGGAATCCTCGAAGCGTATGAGGCGGTCGAGAGTTGGATCGCCGCTGGCAGTTTCTCCCCCGCCGGATCACCCCGTGAGGTGTACTTTGCCGATTGGGATGCCATCTCCGAGGACGATCCCGCCTGCGATGTGGCCTTTCCGGTGAGGACCCTTAGGCGAGCTCCAGATAGGCCCGGCGAAGAGCCTCCCGGGTGACTTCGGCGGGATAAGGGGCGCCGCTCAGGTCGAGATCGTCGGGGATGGCGCCATCCTCCCAGCCCCGCCGGGCGAGGTCGGCGACCCAGGCCATGTCCCCGCTGGCCGCGACCACATACTCAGTGTCGACGACGTCGCCGTGACCGGGAACGATCCGGGAACGGCAGCGGGGAATCAGCGCCCTGAGGGTGTTGACCCAACCGAGGGGGAACGAGTCACCCACCGAGGGCGGTCCCCCCTCCTCTACCAAGTCACCGGCGAAGGTGACGTCGTCGAGGTGGAGGACTGCGTCGCTGTTGGTGTGGCCCTTACCCAGATACTCGAGGCTCACTGTGCGGTTGCCGAGGTCGATGGCAGCGGTACCGGTGAAAAGCTTGGAAGGCGGGGTGGGGACGATTTCCCGGTAGGGCCCGTGTTGTTGGGCAGGGATCCAATCCGTCAACATTTCCTCGAGCATCTCCCCACCCCGCGCTTCCATCTCCCGGGCACACATCTCGTGGCCCCAGATCTCGGCTTCGGGGAAGGCCTGGTTGCCGAAGGTGTGGTCCCAGTGATAGTGGGTGTTGAAGACCCATCCCACCGGCAGGCTGGTGAGACGGGCAATGTCGTCTTTGATCTCTCGGGCTTGGGAGGGGTTGGCCCGGGTGTCGATGACCAGGACTGCTTCCCCACCCAACACCAAGCCGATGTTCTGGTCGAGAAACTCATACCGGCGGCGGAAGATCCCTTCGCCCAATTCCTGCCAGGGGTGCTCCATGACTAGTCCTTTCGGCCCTTTCTGTTATAGCCATTCATGATTTCGGCGCCGGGGCCGATATGAGGGACGACAACCAAGCGCCCCCCACTGCTCGGAATCCTCTCCTTCCTCCATTCGAGAGACTTCCCAGATCCCCTCCATCGGGCGGTGGCCAGGGTAGGAAAGCGGCCCCCGGGCCGCTTTCCGTTTATAAGGGTC
Source organism: Acidimicrobiia bacterium (assembly GCA_035281425.1). Taxonomy (GTDB): domain Bacteria; phylum Actinomycetota; class Acidimicrobiia; order Spongiisociales; family ZC4RG35; genus JAICND01. Next base: position 5,671 of record DATEDX010000095.1, on the reverse strand, counting down.
GGTCAGGCCAGGTCGCGGCCGAGGTCGGCGAAACGGGTGAAGTCGGGCATAAAGGTCATCTCCACCGTTCCGGTGGCGCCGGAACGGTGCTTGGCGATGATGATCTCGGCCGTCCCCTTCTTCTCGACGTCGTCGGGGTGGTAGTACTCGTGGCGGTAGATGAACATGACGACATCGGAGTCTTGCTCCAGGGCGCCGGATTCCCGCAGGTCGGAGAGGCGAGGTCGACGGTCCTCCCTCTGCTCCACCGATCGGTTGAGCTGGGACACGGCGATGATGGGCACGTCGAGTTCGCGGGCCAGGTTCTTTAGTCCGCGGCTGATCTCGGCTATTTCCTGCTGACGGTTCTCCTTGCTCGAGCCCTGCATGAGCTGGAGATAGTCGACCACCACCAGGTCGAGTCCATGGACCCGTTTCAACCGGCGGCTTTTGGCCCGGATGTCGGTGACGGTGACCACCGAAGAGTCGTCGACGAAGATCGGCGTCTTGAACATTTGGTTGGCGGCGCTGACAAGGCGGTCCCATTGGTTGCCGATCTGCCCGGTGCGAAGCTTGGTGGACTCCACCTTGCCCACTGAACACAGAATGCGTTGCACCACCTCTTCTTTCGCCATCTCCAGGGAGAACAGGGCCACCACCCTGCCGGAACGGGCAATGTGGGTCGCCATGTTCAGGGTTAACGCACTGTTGTGGACCACGAAGTCATTGGCGACGAAGTTCTGGTAACCGGGCACTTCCAGGTCGAAAGTGCGCTTTTCCCCCAGAGGCTCGATGCTCGTTATGGCATCCCACACCACATCGCTAGAAGCGAGATCCGATAGCGACTCGGAGCCGATTGCCATGGCCAGCTCCGCCATCAGCCCCCGCGACAATCGCCGCTCGTGGGTAGGAGGCCGTTCGGCGGCGGCTGATGCTCCGACCAAAACCTCGCCACCATCCACGGAGTACTCCCGCCCCACGGCTACTTGGTCGCCGCGCTGGAGGTCGGCTAGCTCCCTCCACCCGTTAATGGTCAAGAAAGGATGATTGGCAGTCGCCTCGATTTCATGACCTAGGCGAGTTCGCAACCGATAGACCGGGCGGTAACCGTTGTCAGCGATGGCCGAGGGGCGGGTGGAAACCAACTTGCCGTTATCGGCAAGAGAGAGGGTATGGAGTGAGTTCAGCAAGCTTGGGTCGTTGAAGAGGGATTCGATTGAGTGACGCTGACCCGTTACCGGGTCGAGGACCAGACTGCCGCCTGCCAAGCACTTGCCCATGCTTGGCCTGGCTGCGATCACCACCAGGTTGGCCTTTTGCAGCCCCGCCAGCTTGCGATCGAGGTCTCGAAAACCGGTAGACAGACCAGTGATCTCGGAGCCGTTGGCTTCCAGGGCTTCGATGTGTTCGATGGCCGACTGGAACAGCGGACCCACGGGAAGCATCCCCTCGCCTGCCCGTTTCTCGGCCACTCCTAGAACCTCTTGTTCGGCCCGGTCGAGCACCATTCGCACTTCGTCGTCGGTGCGGAAGGCAAGGTCCGTGATGGAAGAGCCGGCCTTTATGAGGCTCCGCCGAAGGCCGTGTTCGGCCACGATCTCCGAGTAGTAGCCGATGTTGGAAGCGGCCGGCACCACATCGACCAGGTGGGCCAGATAGGTGAGCCCGCCGACCTTTTCCAGCTCACCCCCCCGTCGTAGTTCCTCGCTGACCGTCACCACATCGAGCGGTTGGTTGGAGTTGTAGAGGGTGAGCATGGCCTCGAAGATGGCTTGGTGGGCGGGAACGTAGAAGTCTCCTGGGACCAGCTTGTCCATGACCTCGTTAGCGGCGTGAGGAGAAAGGAACAGCGCCCCCAGCACCGACTCTTCCGCCTCCCGGGAATGGGGAGGCACCCGGCCCACCGCTCTTGCTCGATCAGGTTGGCTACGTTCGACGGTGGCGGTCATTTCCCCTTGCTTCTAACCATCAGCTGTGACATTTTTGGGCGCGCGGCTATACCCGGTCGCATTCCAGGGGAAGTACCCGCGACAGTAGAGGGCCTCGGGCCAACGCGAAAACCAAAGACCGCTTTCTTATGACCCAAAGGGGTCGCAAAGCGACCCCTTTGGGTCCTAAGAGTGCAAAAGGGGCCCACGCCGCCCCCCCGGGCAGGGACTTAGGCGGGGATGACGTCGATGGTGACGGGGATCTCCACTAGGGGGTGGAGCTTCACGGTGACTTCGTGGAGGCCAATGGCCCGGATGGGTTGCGCCAGCTCGATGCGGTGGCGGTCGAGGTCGATCCCGGTGAACTTGCGGATGCCTTCGGCCACGTCGGCCAGCGACACCGAACCGTAGAGCCTCCCTTCGTCGCCGGCCTGGGCGGCGATCACCACCCGGGTCCCAGTGAGGGCCGAGGCCAGATCCTGGGCTTCCTCCAACGCCTTCCGCTCGGCGGCTTCGCGGCTAGCGACCGCCCGAGCCACGGTGGCCACTGCTCCCGGGGTGGCCTTCTGGGCGAGCTTCTGGGGCAGCAAGTAGTTGCGGGCGTAGCCGTCGGAGACGTCGACGATCTCTCCCCGCCGACCGAGTTGGGCGACGTCGGAGTTGAGCAGGACCCTCACGAGCGCCCCGTATAGGAAAGCAGGGCCATCTCCCGGGCCCGTTTGATGGCGACCGATACCTGACGCTGGTGGCGGGGGCAGTTGCCGTTGACCCGACGCGAGCGGATCTTGGCCCGGTCGCTCATGTACTTCCGGAGGATGCCCACCTCTTTCCAGTCAATGGTGTCGATGCGCTCCTGGCAGAAGTAGCAGACCTTCTTTCGCATCCGCCGCAGCTGCGGCTCCGGGCGTCGCTTTTTGTTCTTCTTTTCGAGGTTGGTGGCACGTGCCATGTTCAGATCTCCTGGTTAAAAGGGCGCCTCGTCGGGTCCGTAGTCGTCGCGGGCGACCGGTCCGGGGGGAACCGAGCCGCTGCCGGCGAACTCGGAACCGCCTTGGCGGGCGGTGCGGTTGACGGTGGCAGTAGCCCAACGGAGGCTGGGTCCGATCTCGTCGATGGCGATCTCCACCACCGAGCGCTTCTCCCCCTCCTGGGTTTCCCAGTTTCGCTGTTCGAGCCGGCCCACCACGATGACCCGCATCCCCTTCTGCAGTGTTTCGGCGGCGTTTTCGGCCGCGTCCCGCCACAAGGTGCCACCGAAGTAGCTGGTGTCTTCTTGCCACTCACCCTGCTGGTCGCGCCAGCGGCGGTTGACCGCGAAACGCACTTTGGTCATCTGTACCCCGGAGGGGGTAAAACGCAGTTCGGGGTCCTCGACCAGGTTTCCCACCAGGACCACGCTGTTAGTTGACATCAGGCTCTCCTTCCGCCCTCCCTTGCACGAGAGAGTATGAGCACAGGGTGGGACAGAGAATCAAGCCCCGCCTTCGATCATTCATTCTTCGGGCCGCACGATCTTGTGACGCACAACCTCGTCGGCGAGAAACAACATCCGGTCGAGGTCCGCCACTGCTAGCGGTTCAGCGGTGAAGGTCACCACCGAGTAATAGCCCTCGTGCAGATGTTTGATCTCGTAGGCGAAGCGGCGCTTCCCCCAAAAGTCTTTGTTGGTGACGTTTCCGCCTCGATCGCTGAGGAAGGTGGCCAGGTCGTCGACCCGGTTCCGGACCTCGTCCTCGGCGAGTTCGGGGCGATGAATCGTCATCACCTCGTAGGTTCGCATTCAGTTGGTTCCTCCTGTGGACATCCGTGGACACGGAAGGCCCCGCGCTCTCCGCGGGGCAGGTGAATAGGCGCCAGCCCGGTTGGGTGGCCGCGGCCTTTAGTTTAGGTGCCGGGCGGGGGCGACGACAAAGCCGTCAGGGAATGGCGAGGGTGGCATCGTCGGGCAGGGACTCGAACCTTCCCGCCGGTACCTCGAGGGCGAATCGGAACTCTCCCGCCGGCACGTAAAGGGGGCAGGGGTCGGCCGGACATGGCTCCATGGTCAACACCTCGACCAGCTCGCCCTCGCTGGTGAAGAAGGCGATGTCGAGATGAAGAAGAGTGTCCTTCATCCAGAACCCACCGGGGCCTTCCTCGGGAAATACGAACAACATTCCATCGACCTGCCCCAAATCCCCTACGCCCATGAGCCCCTGGGCACGTTCGCCGGAGTCGTCGGCTAGCGCCACCACCATGGAGGTTTCACCGACCGAAACCATGGTCAGCTCCCAACTTGCTAGGTCGCCCAGGTTCATCTCGGGAGGGATGGTGACCGCCGGAAATGACAGCGAGGTCGAAGGAGAAGAGGTGGTGGTGGAGGACGTGGTAGGCGGGGCGGTGGTGGTGGACGCGGTGGTGGCGGGGAGGGTGGTGACGGTGGTTACGACGGGAGGGGTAGAAGTGGTGGCCGCCTCTCCTCCCGGGGAGCAGGCGGCCACCAATAGCAGCCAGATCGCCGCTCGGGCCTTTATCGAGTCTCCCTGGTAAGAGCGGAGGCGACCTCGTCGGAGAGGTGATAGCTCTCCTCGTCGTTGGGGAAGTCGCCGGTTTCGACTGCCTGTTTGTAGGCCGATAGCGCGACGATCGCCTGTTCTCCCAGGTCGGCGAAGCGGCGGACGAACTTGGCCTGCCGCCCGAAGGAAAGACCGAGCAGGTCGTGAAAGACCAGTACCTGACCGTCGGTGCCCGGACCGGCGCCGATGCCGATGGTAGGTACGGAGATCTCTTTGGTGATGATGTCGGCCACCAGGCTGGGCACTCCTTCCAAGACCAGCGCAAAGATCCCGGCCGACTCCAGAGCCTTAGCGTCGGAGATGAGGTTTTGGGCTTCCTCCACCATACGGCCCTGGACCTTGTAGCCGCCCATGGCGTTGACCGACTGGGGAGTCAGGCCGATGTGACCCATAACCGGGATTTCGGTGTCGACCAGTGCCTCCACCATGGGCAGTCGTTTCGCTCCCCCTTCCAGCTTGACGGCTTCGGCCCCTCCTTCCCGGACCAGCCTTCCCGCTTGGGCGATGGTGTCTTCCACCGAGAGGTGGTAGCTCAACCAAGGCATGTCCACCACCAGCAAGGCGTGGGGCTGGGCTCGCTGCACGGCGGCGGCATGGAGGACCATGATGTCGATGTCCATGGCGAGGGTGGAGTCATGTCCGTGGACCACATTGGCCACCGAGTCTCCAACGAGGATGATGTCGATTCCGGCCCGGTCGGCGATGACTGCGGAGGGATAGTCGTAAGCAGTGACCATGGTGAGCTTTGGCCCACCTTTGCGAGCCCGAACCGCGGGCACTGTCACTTTGGCCGTGTCGGCCATTGGCGCTCCTCTCTCCCCTCCTTGCGGGTAGGGGGAACTCAGCGAATTGGGACCTTCACCCGTTGCTGAGCCTCGGCCGCCCGCCTGCCGGCGATCCGGTCGCCCGTGCTCTCCGGGACGGTGACATCCTACCGCCTGTCCGGCGGCAGGGCAGGGTCGATCGGTTCCACAACTTCATTCTCGGGGCTGGGGAGTACCGTTTTGATCACCTGGAACCCGGGGTTCGCGGTTACACCCCGGGGTGGGCGAACCTGTGATGCCGGGTTCTGGTGTTAGGTGGTGGTGCGGGGGGTGCCGGGTCGGTCGCAGTTGATTTCGGCCCGGGGCCAGCGTTCGGTCCGGTTGGGCTGGCGGATGTAGAGGTAGTCCTCGCGGGTGGCGGGATCGAAGTAGATCTCACGGTCTT
>DATEDX010000094.1:0-5628 GCA_035281425.1 Acidimicrobiia bacterium | reverse complement strand
ATACCACCACCCGCCGGGCTCGGTCGGTGAAACGTTCGAACACCAGGCCAACCTACACCTTCGCTCAACCCGCGACTCGGACAGCGATCAACTCACCGATCTCCATCGTGCTCATCCCCATTTCCGGGCCCCCCATCGTTGCCAGCTCCGGCAGCACGGAGACCGCAGCCTGCTCTATCGTCTGGGCGGCGTCGGTCTCTCCCAGATGGTCCAGACAGAGGGCCAGCGACAACACTGCCGCTACCGGGTTGGCCCAACCTTTGCCGGCGATGTCGGGGGCAGAGCCGTGAACAGGCTCGAACATCGAAGGGAAGACCCGATCCGGGTTGAGGTTGGCAGAGGCGGCCAGCCCCATGCCTCCCTGAACTGCCGCCCCGAGGTCGGTGATGATGTCCCCGAAGAGATTGTCGGTGACCACCACGTCGAAGCGCTCCGGCTGGGTAACGAGATAGAGGCAGGCGGCATCGACATGGACGTAGTCGACGGTCACCTCCGGGTAGTCGGCCGCCACCTCCAGCACGGTGCGCTGCCACAGGTCGCCGGCGAAGGTGAGAACGTTGGTCTTGTGACATAGGGTCAGCCGGCCGCGGCGTCCCGCCGAGCGTTCGAAGGCGTAGCGCGCCACTCGTTCTACCCCGAACCTGGTGTTGACCGATTCTTGGGTGGCGATCTCCTGATCGGTGTCCTTTCTGGCGATGCCCCCGGCACCGACATAGAGGCCCTCGGTGTTCTCGCGTACCACGTCCAAATCGCAACGATCGGGGGTGAGACCGGCAATAGGGGAAGGCACCCCGGGGTAAAGCTTCACCGGGCGAAGGTTGACGTAAAGGTCGAAGTCGAAGCGAAGCTTCAACAAAAGCCCCCGTTCGAGGACGCCGGGGGCCACGTCGGGCGTTCCTACCGCCCCCAACAAGATGGCATCGAAGTCGGCCAGTTCCTCCTCCACCGACTCGGGGAGCACTTCACCGGTGGCGAGATAGCGGCTGCCACCGAGGTCGTAGGTGGTCGTCTCGTAGGTGAAACCGAAGCGCCCGGCGGCTGCTTCCAATGCCCGCAGGGCTTCCGCCACCACTTCCGGACCAACCCCGTCTCCACCCACGACCGCCAGTCGATAGCTCATAGCGGCGGGAGTGTACGGCTGGCGGACCCCGGCCTTACCGCCCCAACAACTCCACCTCTTGGATCCGGCGGCCGTCCATCCGTCTCACCCGCAGCGTCCAATCTCCCTGCTGGACTCGGTCACCGCGGCGGGGGACTCGCCCCAACCGGTCCATCACGAACCCGCCCACGGTTTCGTATTCGCCTTCGGGCAGATCCACCCCCGCCTCCGCTTTCAGCTGGTCGAGGCGAATCGAACCCGACACGTAGTACCAAGGAGCGTCACCGATGCGGCGGATCTCGGCCTCTTCTTCGTCGTATTCATCGCGGATATCCCCGACCAGCTCCTCGGCGATGTCCTCCAGAGAAAGCAGGCCGGCGGTGCCGCCATGTTCGTCAATGATCAGGGCTAGATGCCGACCGCTCCGTTGCATCTCCCGCAGGAGCGGTCTGATCGATGCCGATTCCGGGACTGTGAGGAGAGGCCTGACCAATTCCGGGGGGACTGGTTCGTGGTCGGCGGAATCGGGGAGGACCAGTAGGTCCTTGGCGTGGACGAAGCCGGCGATGTCGTCGATGTCTTCTTCGAATACGGGTATGCGCGAGAAACCTTCTTCGGTCACCACCGCCGCCACTTCTACTGGCGTGGCGGTGAGCGGAAGCGCCACGATGTCGGGACGGGGGACCATGACCTCGGCCGCGGTTCGCTCCGAGAAGAGGATGGCACCCGAGAGGAGCTTGTGGGCGAACTCTTCGATCACTCCCTCCTGGCGGCCGGCGGCGATCACCTGGGCAAGATCTTCGGCGGAGCGGGCGGTTTCCAGGGCGTCGCGGGGCTCCACCTTCACAAGGCGAAGGGCGAAGTTGGCCAGGGTGTTGAGGAGGAGGATGACGGGCCGGAAGACGATCATGTAGGTACGAAAGGTGAGCCCCATGGCGAGGGCGGCGCGTTCGGGGGTGGCGATGGCGATGTTCTTGGGCGCCATCTCTCCGATGACCATGTGCAGGTAGACGACGATGATGAGGGCGATGACGAAGGAGACGCTGTGGAGGACGCCACTGGGGATGGGCAGGAATCCGAATGCGTTCTCCAGGATCTGAGCCACCGCCGGCTCGGCGATAAAACCCAACAAGAGGGAGGCGATGGTGATGCCCAGTTGGGCACCGGCCAACGTGTCGGAGAGATGGGTCATCAACCAGCCGGCAGCCCGGGCACTGCGGCTGGTCTGCTGGGCGATGATCTCGCGCCGAGCGGCGGTAAATGCGAACTCGGCGGCGACGAAGTAGCCGTTGAGGATCAACAGCACCACCATCCAGATGAGGGCGGAAACGCTCACGGATGGTTCCGAGCTGAAGGAGGTATCACCGCCACCCGGTCGATGCGGCGCTTGTCCATGGCGAGGATTTCGAACTGCCAGCCTTCCGCAGTCACCACCTCACCCACGGTCGGGAAGCGGCCGAGGAGCGAAGTGAGATATCCCCCCAAGGTCTCGAAGCGACCTTCGGGGATTTGGAGACCGAGCTGCTCCTCCAGGTCGTGGCGGTTGATCTGTCCGGAGACCACCACCTTTTCACCGGTGTCGACGGTGACTTCCAGGGCAGCCTCGGGGTCGTGCTCGTCGGCGATCTCACCGAGAAGTTCCTCCAGCAGATCCTCGACGGTGACGAGCCCGGCGGTCCCTCCGTATTCGTCCACCACCAGGGCCATGGCTCGGCTTTGCCGCTGCATGTCCACCAGCAGGTCATCGAGGGGCCGGGAATGAGGCACCGCCAAGGCGGGTTTGGCGATGGTGGCGACCGGTGTGATCGGCCGCCGTTCGGCGGGAACCCGGAAAGAGTCCTTGACATGGACGATGCCAACGATCTCGTCGAGATCGCCGTCGTAGACGGGAAACCGGGAGTGGCCGGTTTCTCTCGCGGACCTCCTCAGTTCGGCTACCGAGTCGTGGCGGGTGAGGGCGTCGATCGCCACCCTCGGAACCATGATGTCGGCGGCCACTTTTTCGGTGAAGGAAATAGCCCTGGTGAGCAGTGCCAGTTCGGCGTCATCGAGCTCTCCTCCTTCCCCCGAGGAGCGGATCACCATCTCGAGCTCCTCCAGCGATCGCACCCCGGCCAGTTCCTCTCGGGGCTCGATGCCAAGCTTGCGGACCGTCCAGTTGGCGGACTGGTTCAGGAAGAGGATGATCGGCTTCAAGAGCCCGTTGAGGAAAGCCATGGGGATGGCGATGCTGATCGCGGTCCCGTAGGGCTTGGCAATGGCGACGTTCTTAGGAATGAGCTCGCCAAAGAGCATCTGCACGACGGTGGCGAAGGTGATGGCGATAACGATCGCCACTTCGAGGCGGTTTTCGGCGGCGATGAAACCGAACTGGGCCAGAAGCGGCTCGATCAGCCGGGCCACCGCCGGCTCGGCGATGGCGCCGACCAGGAGGCTGGTGGCAGTGATGCCGAGTTGGGCGCCGGAGAGTTCGAAGGAGAGGCGTTTTAGGGCCCGTTCCACCAGCGACGCCCGACGGTCGCCTTCACTGGCCAGTCTCCGCACCCGGCTCCGATCGACCGCCACCAGGGCGAACTCGCCCGCGACGAAGAAGGCGTTGAGGAGTATGAGGACTGCAACGGCTAGGAGGCCGGCGCCGGTACTAATAGATTGGCTCCGCGGCGGGCAAGATCGCCTAGGAGATTAATCGGGCCTGATCCGCCGGCCGGCAAGACTCACGATCAATCTCTTATGCCCTCCACGGCGGTGGTCGCCGCTCGTCAGCCGATAAGGACGGTGCCTGGAGCAGGCGTCGATGTTTAGCCCGACTTGTTGAGGGCGTTGGCGAAGGCTTCCGCCGATCCCTCCACCACGTCGGTGTTGACCGAGTGACCTGCATAAGTGTGTTCGCCGATCCGCACCACCACATTGACTTCGGCCATGGCATCCGCCCCCGAGGTGACCGGCACCACCCGATAGTCGAGCAGCTTGGCGTCCAGCCCGAAGGCGAGGCGGAGAGCGGCAAAGGTGGCGTGGATCATCCCATCGCCCTGTCCGGAGAAAACCTGCTCGGTGCCATCTTTGATGACCCTGACGGTGGCGGTAGGGGTGACTTCGTTCCCCCCGGCGACATGGAGGCTGACCAGATGCACCTTCTCCTCGGCTTCCCCGGTCTGATCCTCGACGATGGCCCGGATCTCCTCTTCGCCGATCTGCACCTTGCGGTCGGCGAGTTGCTTGAAGCGCTCGAAGGCGCGGGCGAAGGCCTGGTCCTCGAGGACGATGCCCAGCTTCTGCACGGCGTCGGCGAAGCCGGCCCGCCCCGAGTGTTTGCCGAGCACGATCTGGCCGGCCTGCTGGCCCACCGAGGCGGCATCCATGATCTCGTAGGTCTCCTTCGCCCGCAGCACCCCGTGCTGGTGGATGCCCGACTCGTGAGCGAAGGCGTTGCGACCCACCACAGCCTTGTTGTACTGGACTGGATATCCCGTGAGACGGGACACCAGACGAGAGGTGTCGTAAAGCTGGGTGGTGTCGACGCCCAACTCCACCCCGAACACGTCCTGGCGGGTCTTGATGGCCATCACCACTTCTTCGATCGAGGTATTACCGGCTCGTTCTCCGATCCCGTTGATGGCCCCTTCGATCTGGCGGGCGCCGGCCGAGATCGAAGAGAGGGAGTTGGCTACCGCCAATCCCAAGTCGTTGTGGCAGTGAACCGACATGATCACGTCATCCCGATCGCCCTTCACTTCTCGGAACACCCGCTGCAGCAGGTCGACGAAGTCGGAAGGAGTGGCGAATCCGACCGTGTCGGGGATGTTGATGGTGGTGGCCCCGGCTTCCACTGCCGCCCGGCAGACGGCGATCATGAAGTCGGGGTCGGAGCGGGTGGCATCCTGGGGGGAGAACTCGATGTCGTCGGTGTATTGGCGGGCCCGGCGCACTCCCTCCACCGATGCCTTCAACACCTCCTCGGGGGTCATCCGCAGCATCTTCTCCATGTGGATCGGCGAGGTGGACATGAACACGTGGATCCGGAATCTGTCGGCGGCCCGCAGGGCGTCATAGGCCCGGTCGATGTCGTCGGGATGGGCCCGGGCCAGGGAGGCGATGACCGGCCCGCTTACCGAAGCGGCAATACGAGAGACGGCTTCGAAGTCGCCGGGGGAAGAGGCGGCAAAGCCGGCCTCGAGTACATCTACTCGCAATTTGGCCAGTTGATGGGCAATGGCCACCTTCTCGTCGGGGGTGAGGGCGATCCCGGGGGCCTGCTCCCCGTCGCGAAGAGTGGTATCGAAGATGATGAGTTGGTCGGTCATAGTTCTCCAGACGGAAGACGGAAGACGGAAGATGGGAGTCGGCCGGGTCGGTTATGGCGCCCGGCCGTTAAAGCGCCAGGGGCACCGTAGCCGCAACCACCATCTTCACTTCCGTCTTCCGGCTAACGGCTTTCGTCTTCATGGGGCTTCTCTCGGGACTAGGAACGGCATCATGGCCCGAAGCTGGCGTCCCACCACCTCGACGGGATGGTTGCGGTTGGCGGCCCG
>DATEDX010000093.1:0-4082 GCA_035281425.1 Acidimicrobiia bacterium | reverse complement strand
GACGAAGCGCCCAAGGTCGAGTTCTGAGGCCCTACCGCCGACTGCTGCTCGCGGTCCTGGCCGGGCTCTCCCTGGCCCTGACCGCCGTCCCCGCTCAGGCTCGAGAACTCACCTTCCCGGAAGCCGAGATCTTGGTCGAGGTCGAGCCGGACGGATCGGTGACCGTAACCGAGCATCTCACCTACTCCTTCAGCGGTAGCTTCAGGGGTGGCTATCGGGAGATTCCCCTCCGCGCCGGGGAGTCGATCGCCGACATCTCCGTCAGCGAGGGCGCCGTTCCCTACAGGCGAGGTGCCTGCACCGATCTGGGCTGCTCGTCACCTGCCGGCACCTTCGATTGGGTCGACCTGGGGGGAAGGATCCGAGTCGTGTGGCACTACGAGGCCAGCAACGAAGATCGCGTGTTCACCGTCCGTTACCGCATGCTGGGGTTGGCCAAGGCGGCCGACGACGTAGTCGACGTGTATCTCAAAGTGTGGGGTGATCAGTGGGAACAGCCCCTGGGCCGGCTTTCCGCCGCCATGAGTTTGCCCGGCCCTGCCAGCCCCGGCGAAGTGCTGGTTTGGGGCCATCCGGCGTCGGTAGGCGGCACTACCAGTCTCGGGTCTGATCAGGCTCGGCCCACGTTGGAGGCCCTCAATGTTCCCCCGGGGCAGTTTGTCGAGATGCGGGTGGTGTTTCCCCGCCGTCTGCTCACCTCCACTTCGGGGGCCACGGTGGTCCCCGGCGACCGCTTGAACGACATCCTCGAGGAAGAACGGCTCGATGCCGTCGCCGAAGAGCGCCGTGCGACCCTGATCCGATCCCTGGTCTACGGATTGCTCGGCCTCATCTTCCTACCTGGCCTGATCGGGACCATCTACATCTATTTCCGCTACGGCCGGGAACCCCGAGTCGATTACGACCGTGAATACGAACAAGAACCGCCCACCGAACTACCCCCCGCCGAGGTCGGGGCGCTCCTCACCCAAGGCACCGTCGACGAGCGGGAGTTCACCGCCACCATGTTCGACCTCATCCGGCGGGGAGTCATCAAGGCCGAGCCGGTAACGGTGCAGCGATCGACATGGATGGGACTCCGCAATGAGGAGATCAACGACCTTCAACTGTCCCTGACCGAGACCCAGGGAGGTCTGACGGACTACGAGCAGGAAGTGGTAGGAGTGGTGAGGCGAGTGCTCGACGGCGAGCCTCGACCGCTGCACGAGTTCCGCAAGCGGATCAAGGAGGATGCTTCCGCCAATGCCTCCGCATACCAGGACTTTCGGCGCAAGGCGGTTGCGGCGTTGGAGCGCGGCAAACTCCTCGATCGCCGTGGCAACACCCGGCTGGTGGCGGCGGGGGCGGCATTGGTGGTGCTGGCCTTCATCGCCTTTTTCTTCACCGCCAACTTCGCGGCCGGCCCCACCACCCAGTTCGTCGTTCCCCTCCTGGTGCTGGCCGTGGTCTTCAACGGGTTGGTCATCGGTCTCTTTGCGGTCTCTCGCCGTGGTTACGTCAAGCGCACTCCACCCGGCGCCCTGGAGGCGGCCCGCTGGCTGGCTTTCCGCCGCTTCCTGCGTGACTTCAGCCGGCTGCAGGAAGCGCCCCCCATCTCCCTCGCTCTGTGGGATCGGTTCCTGGTCTACGCCATCGGCTTCGGTCTGGCCGAGGAAGTATTGGAAGCGGCGCGCCTGCAGGCGCCGGTGGAACTCGAACAGAACTCCTCCATCTACTGGTTCGGGAGCCATGGTTACACCGGCGGCGGCACCGAAAACGCTTTCGCCGGGCTCACCTCGGCTCTCAACGGGGCCTTCAGTCCCCCGGCCGGCTCGGGAGCAGGGGGAGGAGGGGGCGGCTTCTCCGGCGGGGGCGGTGGCGGTGGCGGCGGCGGTGGTGGCGGCGGCTGGTAGAAGGTCGGCCTCTGGCTGATAGCTGATAGCCGAAAGCCGATAGCTCAAAACGACGACACGCGACCCGGTGCAGTTCTTATAGTCGGCTTCCTCGTCGAGGAAAGGGAGAGATGACCCCCGAAGATCAACCGCCGGAGATGCCGGCCCCGGCTCCCGAGTCGAAGGCGTCGAGCGGCCTGCTCATGATTGGGGCAGTAGCTCTGGTGGGAGGCCACATTCTGTTCGGGCTGCTGCTGGATGAGTACTACTACGGCACCCTGATCCCGGCTCTGGCCCTGATGACCCTGCTCGCCATACTCAACGTCGGCGGGTTCGGCCTCAGCCCCCGAGCTCAACGCACCATCGGCATCTTCGTGGGGTTGGCGGCAGCCATCGGCTTCCTCACCGACCTTCGTAGCGGCGGCTTCCCGGATGGCTTCGTTGACGTGCTCGCTTACCTGGTGTTCCTAGCCGGCTCGGCACTGATGTTCGTGGGGGCCTGGGGGGCGAAGACCAGCTAACCGGCTCAGAAGCGTTCCCGGTCTCTGACCGCGTAGCCGACAACGGCCTGATCGGCCTGAACCACCCCGCTGAGGGCCGTCACCAATTCTCCCAAGCGGCTCCCGGGGACCGCACAAGTCAGCTCGTCGTCACCCATGCCGGTGCGAGCCCTGGAAAGAGCACAGCCCATGGAGGCGGCGATCACGTTCTGATCGGCGGCTCGAGGCAAGATCTGGCATTGGGGTTTTCCCGAGAGTTCTACGTCGACGGCGTCGGCGATTTCCATCATCTGGCGGGGACTAAGGCGGAGGAGAATCACATCCGGAGTTGCCCCGGCCTCGGTAGCCGGCCCGTAAGTGATGGCGGCGGGATGCCGAGAAAGTGCCGCCACTCCGGCAAATGCCTCCATCGTCACCCAACCCACCTCGAGCAGGGCGGCGACGTCCGACTTGTCCAAGATGTCGGCGGCGCCCGCCAGCCCATGGGTGAACAGCCCCACCGAGCAGTTGCCGTGGTCGGCGGGGGCGGTGTGGAAGGTGGTTTGATGCCCGTGCATCCAAAACACGCAGGGGGCAGGCACTCTGCCGGAGCGGCCATCTTCGGTCGGCGAGCTCATGGGAGCAGAGAAGTAGGGCGCTCCGTTGGCGGGGGCGGTGTCGTGGAAGGTGATCGCCACCGGGGCGTGTTCCAGTTGCAGCAACTCAACGAGCTGGCGGCTGAGGGAGGCAGTGTCGTTGGCCATAGCTGGTGACGGTAGTCGCTACCGTCTGGGTATCGACTTTGCGGTACTTGTCAGTGGTTCGGGGACCAATCTGCAGGCGCTGATCGACGCCGGCCTCCCGGGGCTGAAGGTGGTGATCAGCGACCTATCGGAAGCCGCCGCCCTCGACCGAGCCCGGGGCTCCGGGCTGCCTACCGAGGTCGTCCCCTATCAGGGCGACCGCCGGGAGTTCACCGCTCGGATCCTCAAGGTGGCCGACGAATACGGGGTGGAGGCCCTGGTCCTGGCCGGGTTCATGCGAATCCTCGGCCCCGAGGCCGTCGACCGCTTTCCCCATCGGATTCTCAACATTCACCCTTCACTTCTGCCCGCTTTTCCCGGCACCAACGCCGTCGCCAGGGCTCTCGATCGGGGGGTGAAGGTGTCGGGGATGACCATCCACTTCGTCACCGAAGGCGTCGACGACGGCCCCATCATCTTCCAGAAGGCGGTCCCGGTCCTCCCCGGCGACGACGAAGCCTGCCTTCACAGGCGCATCCAAGAGGTGGAACACGAGATCTACCCCCGGGTGGTGGCCTCTTTCCTGAGAGGGGAGATCCAAGTCGAAAACGGCAGAGTGGTGTGGCAGTGAAGCTGGCGGTAAGAAGAGCCCTGGTCTCGGTCTCCGACAAAGAAGGATTGGCGAAGCTGGGCCTCCGCCTCCATCGGGCAGGAGTGGAGATTGTGTCCTCAGGAGGAACGGCAGCGTTCCTAGCCGCCGCCGGAATCCCCGTGACATCGGTGGCTGCGGTGACAGGAGCCCCGGAGATGCTTGACGGTCGGGTCAAGACCCTTCATCCCCGCATCCATGCCGGAATCCTCGCTCAGACCTCCAACCCTGACCACCTTCGCCAACTGGAGGAGCAAGGGATCGAGCCCTTCCAACTGGTGGTCGTCAACCTCTACCCCTTCCGCCAGACCGCCGCCCGGCCCGAGGCCTCGGCCGAAGA
>DATEDX010000092.1:0-3671 GCA_035281425.1 Acidimicrobiia bacterium | reverse complement strand
GGGCGGAGATGGCCACCTTCTTGGTCAAAGCGCTGGGGCTCTAACCGTTCTGGTGACGGTTGAGCAGGAATATCCTGCTCAACCGTCACAAGAAGCAAAGCGTCGGCCTTAGGGCCATACGAGAGTCACCCCACCGGCAGCGATCAACTCTTCCACGTCGGCTTCGAGGGATCCGGAGTGGATGTCATCCTCGAGGTAGCGGCCCGGGCAGGCAGTGGCGGCGTGGTCGCCATGGCCGCTGATCGTCCCGGGGTCGACGTCGTAGTTCACCGCCGCCCAGGCCAGCACCCTGGCCAGCGACTCCATCTGCGCCGCGGTGGGTTGCTCGATCTCGAAGTTGCCTTCCACCACCACTAGGAAGTGGCCGGTGGTGTCGTAGGTAGTGCCGGTATCCCCCTCATAGGCGGGGTCGCGTCCCTCGTACACGGTGCCATCGATACCGATGATGACGTGATAGGCGAGATCGGGCCAGCCCTGCCCGTTCATGTGCCAGTTCTGCCAGCCGCGGAACTGCGCCGGCCCGGTGGTGCCCGACTGGGTTCCCGCATGGTGGATGGTGAGCTGCACGACTTGATGGGGATGCATCCTCTCGGTCTCGGCGGGCCGGGCATCCCAATCTTCTCGGGCCACCATCTCCACCACGACCGGGCGGGGTGGGGGAACGTTGGGAGTTAGTCCCAGGGCCCGAACGAGAAAGCTGGCCATCTCTCCCCGGGTCACCAGGGCATCCGGACAGAAACGGTCGTTGACGGGAGGGTTGCACCCAAGCGTCACCCCGGCGGCGGCGATGGCCTCGATGGCAGGCTCGAAGATATGGCCGTCGTCGTCGACGAACCGATCAGCGTCATCTGACGGATAGGCGAAGGCCCGGGCCAGCATCGCCGCCATCTCCCCTCGGGTCATTGGGCGGTCGGGACAGAACTGGTCGTTGGCGGGGGGATTACATCCCTTGGTGATCCCGGCCATAGCCAGGCGGTTGATGGAATCTTCGAAGAGGTGCCCTTGGTCGTCGGTGAAGGGATCGACCGTCGCCGGTGCGAGCCCGAGCGCCCGATCGAGGAAGGCTGTCATCTGTCCCCGGCCTACCGGGTCTCCAGGGCAGAAGCGGTCGTTCTCGGGCGGGTTGCAACCCCGGGTGACGTCGACGGCGGCGATGGCCTCGATGTTCCCTTCGTGGACGCTGCCGTCGTCGTCGACAAAGGTCCCTCCCGGCGGCAACACGGCGAGGAGGAGGGTGAGGGCGATGATCGCCATGGGGCCCATTATCCCCGTTCCGGCGGATGCGGTAGGCGACCGTGGACCGCCATAAGGAGCAGGAACCCGACCATCACCGGGAAGATGTGGGCGACGAGGCGGTTGCCGGAGTCGCCCACTCCGATCCGATAGGCGCCTTCTCGGAGCAGCGGTAACAACCAGTAGAGCAGCGAAAACCCGGCGATGGGCACTGTCCAGAGGCGGGCGCCCGGAGGCCGGGGGAGGAGCATTGCTACCGCCAACAGCCCCAAGGTCACCGGCCAGGTCAAGAGCCACATCCCTTGGTAGGCGAGGTTGATTGCGGTGGCCTCGACCGAAGTGGTCAGCACCTCGATCTGATCACGGCCCTGAAACACCAAAAGGCCGACCAGTCCTAGATAGAGCAGCTTGTCGAAGTGTCTGAACAGCGGTTGCCAGCGGGCAACGGAGCCTCCCCACACCGCCAGCGAAGCGAGGACCAGGGCGGCCAGGCTCCCAAACACCGGGGAGGTAAGGGAGATGACATTGCCCCGCGAGGCCAGGTTCCAAAGGATGATCCCGTACCACAGCCAGCCCACCACCAGAACCGGGATCACCACCAGGGCTCGCACCGACCGAGCTACCGGGGTGACGGCGATGGCCACCAGGAAGATCGCTGTCACCAGCGGCGACTCGGGGCGGAGGAGAAGGGTTGCTGCCAAACCGATCCCGGCCGGTAGGGCCCAACTGGCACAGTTTTCTCGCCAGGCCAGCCAGGTGCCGGCGACCGCCACCAACAGGTAGGTCGCCACCTGGATGTGGGTGTTGATGTAGAAGGAGTCGTAGACGAGCCGGTTGGAACCGCCCAGGAACAGCACCGCCCCCCCCACCAAAAGGAGGCGGGGCCGCCGAGCCAAACCCTGCGTCATCCTCCAGCCGAGCCAGGCGAAGAAAGAGAGACCGGAGAGCCCATAGGCCGGGGCGAGGCTGGCGAGGTAGCGGCGATCGGAGAGGTGATGAAGCGCCTGCAGGGCCGGCAGGCCCACCTGCCGGTTGAGGAGGTCGGCCCGGTTCATCTCTCGGATCCCGTCGGGAAGGACGAGGTCGTTGGCGGCGAGGAGGTAGCGGAGGGAGTCGGGGGTGAGCCGGGTGAGGTGCACCACCCGGGTGATCACCACCGCGACTAGGGCGGCGGCGATCGTGACCGCCAAGAGCCGGGACGTCTCCATCGGCCTCCGAACCAGCGCAATCCCCACTCCTATTAAGCCGGGAAGCAGCGCCACCGCCAGGGCGGTCAACGCGTCGAGGCTGCCGCCCAAGGTGAGCATGACCAAGGCCACTACCAGGTAGACCCCGCCCCCGGTGGGTACGGCCAGCGCCACCCGGGCCGGGCCGGGTAAAGGCCCAGGGAGCCAGGAGAGCAGCCCCAGTCCCGCCAAGGTCAGAACCGCCATGGTTCCCGCTTCTGCGATCACGGCTCTGCTCCGGGAGGTGGTGGAGCTAGGTCTTCGGGGATGACGATGACCCGGCCCCGCTCGATTCCTACCCACCAGGTGGCCGCCTGCCCTTCCAGGATGAAGTAGGGCAGGTCACCCTCGGGGGTTTCGAGGAGTCCCAACGGCGGGCCGATAGGTAGGGCAGCGGGAGGAACTTCACCAGGGTCGTAGTCCCTCTCGATGAAGGTCATCGCCGCCAACCCCTCGACCAGTTCCTCCGATATGAAGGACCCGGTAGGGACCAACAAGTCGTCTCCGGCGGCCCGATCGTGCAGCTCGAGATAGAAGCTGAAGCGGCGAGCGAGCGAGATCCCCTCGTCGTGCACCAGGGCGGTGAGCGATGGGTCGGGGTGAGGTCGGATAGGGAGCCCCATCGAGGGCAGCAAGGGGGTCAGGGTGAGATTGATCAGGGCTGTGGCGATCAGGATTCTGGGCATCCATACCGCGAACAGGGCCCCCCAACGCCTTCTCCGGTCTGGTGTCA
Source organism: Acidimicrobiia bacterium (assembly GCA_035281425.1). GTDB lineage: Bacteria > Actinomycetota > Acidimicrobiia > Spongiisociales > ZC4RG35 > JAICND01. The sequence goes on along the minus strand of DATEDX010000092.1, from coordinate 479 downwards.
GGGGTGCGGTGTTCATGACGAGCAGAAACTGGTGCCGTAGTGATTGGTGGCGACGGCGTCGAGCAGGCCGACGAGAAAGGGCATGCGGTTGCTGTCCGCGTTCGGTAGTGCGAGGAGCTGGCCGGCCACCTGGCAACGCTGGGCGTTGCCGGACTCGGTGGGGTCGAAATCGACGAGCAGAGTGGCCACCTGATTGTGGAGCCTTGCTTCGGGATCCGACCGCTCCCGAGCCAGATCGGTCTGATTTTGTACCGCCGCCAAAAAGACTCCGACGATTAGCACCCCACCGGTGAGCAGGCGGAGGAGCCGTTCGGGGCGAGTCAGCAAAGTGGCGCTGATCAGGGCGAGCAGCACTGACCATCCCACCCAGCCAAAACCGGACTCGCGCCAGGGGCGAAGACCGAGTTCGCCCTGCTGCACCGCCAGGGAGAGCGAGCTGAGGAGGGCGGCGAGGATGATGATGACAATCGAATAGATGA
>DATEDX010000091.1:0-4924 GCA_035281425.1 Acidimicrobiia bacterium | reverse complement strand
CCCGGCCCGTCGGCTTCGATCTCATAGCTATATCCGGCCGCCGCCGCCACCGACTCCAGGCGGACCTCCTCCCCCCGGAAGGAGACCACGACCGTCCCCCCGCTGGAGGCGATGGTCTGCTGTTTCCAGGCGGCGGTGGTGGTGGGAGCGGTGGGAGTCGTGGTGGTTGGTGGAGAGGTGGTGGCGGTGGGTGGCGGGGTGGTGGCGGTCGAAGGCGTCGTGGTGGCAGTGGAGGAAGAGGTGCTGGTGGAGCTGGCGCCGGTAGTGGAGGCACCGGCAAGGGTGGTGGTGGTGCTTTCAGCTACGACCACCGAGAGGGGCCGGTCGTTGACCCGGGCCCCGGCGGCGCCCACCGCCACGTAGGCCACGGCGGTGGTGGCAGCGGTAGCCGCCAGCCAGCCGGCAATGATCAATCCCTTGCGCATATCTCCATGCTCGTTGATCTCACCGTCTAATTCCTCAGGGGAACCTCAGGATTTCCTCAATTTGGAGATTGGCGTTGAGGGGCGAATAGCCTCTCGGCGATGGCCTCCATCGTCATCGTCGAAGACGACCCTCACATTCGCCGCTTGGCGGCCGAGGCCCTGGCCGGCCAGGGCCACGACGTCGAATCGGCCGCCACCGCCCTGGACGGTCTGAAGCTGGTGGTGGATCAGAAACCGGAGGTCGTCATCCTCGACTTGGGCCTTCCCGACCTTGACGGCTCCGAACTGCTGCGCATGCTGCGAGCCGTGACCAGCGTGCCGGTGATCGTGACCACCGCCCGGGAGGGAGACCAGCACGTGGTGGGAACCCTCGACGCCGGCGCCGACGACTATCTCGTCAAGCCCTATTCGGTGGCCCAACTCGAAGCCCGGGTACGGGCGGTGCTGCGCCGCGGTGAAACTGCCACCGCCCCCTCCACCATGGTGGTAGGTGACCTGGTGATCGATCGCGCCGCCCGGGAAGTGCAACTCGCCGGTGCCCTGATCGATCTCAGCCCCAAGGAGTTCGACCTCCTGCTCTTGCTGGCCGAACGGGTGGGGGAGGTGGTGAGCAAACGAGAGATGCTTGCTGAGGTCTGGCGCCAGCCCTATGGCGGCGGGGATCGCACCGTCGACGTCCACCTCTCGTCGCTGCGGGCCAAACTGGGCGAGTCGGCCCGCCGGCCCCGTTATCTCCACACCGTGCACGGGGTGGGGGTGAAGTTGGTGGCGAGGGAGAGCGGCGGCCGGTCGTGAGACGGCGACTGGCGGTTCTGGCGCTGGCCATCACCGCCCTGGTGGTGATCGCCTTCACCCTGCCCTTGATGCTGGTGATCCGCCGTCAAGCCTCGGAACGGGCGCAATTGGCGACGGAACGGAACGCTCAAACCATCGCCTCGTTGGTGGCGGTGGCGGTGGCCGGCCAGGATCAGGTCACCGCCTCGGGGCTGGCGGCAACGCTGGGCAGCCTTCCTCGGGGAGTCGGTCTGGTGCTGCCCTCGGGTGAAGAGATCGGCGACGTCCCCGCAGGCTCACCAATATTGCTGGCCGGCCGCCAGGGCATTCCCGACTCGGGTTTCACCGAGGCTGGATGGGAAGTGGGAATTCCCGTCCAGACCCGAGCCGGGGTCATCGCGGTGGTCGCTCTCGCCACTGGCGAGCAGATGACCCAAGGGGTGATGCCGGCCACTCTCATCCTGGCCGGCCTCGGCGTTGTGGTGGTCGGGGCGGCGGTGGTGGTGGCCGACCGGCTGGGCCGCAACCTCGTGCAGCCGGTGGACGAACTGGCGGTGGTGGCGAGGCGGCTGGGAGAGGGCCAGCTCGAAGCCCGGGCGGTTGTAGAGGGGCCGCCCGAGGTGGCGGCGGTAGGTACAGCCCTCAACGATCTGGCCGATCGCCTGGGAGAGATGATCACTGCCGAAAGAGAGTCGCTGGCCGACCTCTCCCATCGGTTACGCACTCCCCTCACCGGGCTCCGTCTACAAGCCGAAAAGGTCGCCGCCGATGGTGAGCAAAGGGCGCTGCTGCACGCCGTGGACCGGATGCAGGAAGCTGTCGACGGCTTGATCCACGCGGTTCGGGCCGGTGGAGAGGGAGCACGGGGGAGTGATGCCGCCCTAGTGGTGGGCCGCCGGATGGAGTTCTGGCGGGTCCTGGCGGCTGAGCAACGCCGTCAGGTGAAAGCCGATTTGGACCCGGGGCCGCTGCCGGTGGCGGTCAGCAGCGATGAACTGGGGTCGATGACCGACGGGTTGATCGGCAATGTCTTTGCCCACACCGATCCCGGCACCCCCTTCGAGGTTCGGTTGAGCCGGGCTGGGGAAGGGGCCGCGGTGCTAATGGTGGGGGATGCCGGGCCGGGCTTTCCGGCCGGGTTCGACCCATTGCGGAGGGGAGCCTCGGGGGCGGGTTCCACCGGGCTCGGTTTGGACATCGCCCGGCGGGTGGCAGAGAAGTGTGGCGGTACCGTTCGCACCGGCCGCGGCCCGCTAGGCGGCGCCGAGGTCGTGGTGACCCTCCCCCTCCTGGGTTTTGGCGCGTAGAGGGACCCCCAACATCAGTTTTGGCGCGTAAAGGTGACGCCATAGCGTCACCTTTACGCGCCAGAAGCGGGAAGGGAAGCGGGAAGGGGAAGTCAGTCCTTCCGTTCGATCTCCACTCGGACCTGGCCGTTGTCGACCCGGAGTCGGAAGCGGGCTTCCTCTTCGCCGGAGCGGAGCCGGACTTCCACCTCATCCGAGTCCTGTTTGGTTTCTTCCACGGTCCATCCCGAGGCGGGGGAGACGGCTCCCAGTTCGATCTGGCCTCCAGCCGAGAAGATCACCGTCACCGAAGCGGCACCGGACACGTCGTAGACCACCGGCCCCGAGGGAAGCTGGGTCCCGTTGTCATCATCGTCATCGCCGCGGTTGTCGCCGCGATTGTCGTCGATGGTGGTCGAGGTGGTGGAGTTGTCGTCGCCACCGTTGTCGTCGATGGTGGTCGAGGTGGTGGAGTTGTCATCGCCGCCGTTGCCGTCGACGGTGGTGGAGGTGGTGGAGTTGTCGTCGAAGGTGGTGGAGGTGGTGGCATCAGCCTCGGTGCGGATGCGGACCCGCACCACTCCGTCCTCCAACTCGGCGTTGAACTGCACCCGACGCCCTTCTCCCCGAAAGTCGGCTTCCACCTCACGGCCCTGGGGCACTTCCACCTCCACCACGTAGCCTTCCATGGCCACGGCGGCGAGGATGGTTAGGGATGCCCCGTCATTGCCGAGTCGAATGGTTCCGGCCCCGTCGACGGGGATCTCCGTCTCTTGGTTGACCTCGATGTCCAGGTTGCTGGTCACTTCGGTCCGAGAGTCGGAAGCCGCCCAGGCGATGCCCGTGATCAGTATCCCGGCAGTGATGGCGGCCACGATGGCGGACAAACGGTTTCTCACTTGCTGACCTCCTTTAGGTTGCGAGGTCAGGATCTCTGATGGCGGCTCAGGGGCGCCTCAGCCGACTGTCAAGGAAACCTCAACTTGGCGAGGTGAGGGCTTGGTCGAGAGTTGTCCACGGGAGGGCGGCACACTTGATTCGCACCGGATAGCGACGCACCCCCTGCAGCGCCTCCAGGTCACCCAGCACCGAGCCGGGGCGCGCTTGGTCGAAGGATCGGTCGCCGTTCTCCGAAGTGAGCATTTGCTGAAACCGTTGGGAGAGGTCCGCCAGTTCCTGCCTGGTCAACCCCTTGATGGCTTCACTCATCATCGAGCCCGATGACTGGCTGATAGAACAGCCGTGACCCCTAACCGAAACCGCACCGACCCGCTCCCCGTCAAATGCCACCTGCACCGTCACTTCGTCACCACACAGCGGGTTGACGCCCTCGGCAACGTAGTCGGCTGTGTCCAGCGGCGAGCGGTTCCGGGGATTGCGGTAGTGATCGAGGATGACCTCGCGGTAAAGCTCTTCCAATGCCATGGTCACAGTCCAAACACTCCGGCGGCCCGTTCTAGTCCCATGATCAGAGCGTCGATGTCATCGCGGGTGGAGTACACCGAGAACGAGGCTCGGGCCGTAGCCGGCACCCCCAGCCGGCGCATCAGGGGCTTGGCGCAGTGATGGCCGGCCCGCACCGAAACGTTGACGCTGTCGAGGATGGTGGCCAGGTCGTGGGCATGGATGTCACCCAGGGTGAAGCTGATGACGCCTCCTCGGTCGGCGGTAGCGGGAGGACCTTGGAGGCTCAGCTGGTCGACCCCGGCCAGACGATCGAGGGCGTATTCGGTGAGCTGGCGATCGTGATCGGCCACGCTGTCCATTCCTAGCTTCTCCAAGTAGGCCACGGCGGCGGAGAAGCCGATGGCTTCGATGATCGGTGGGGTGCCGGCTTCGAACCGGTGTGGTGGTGTGGTCCAGGTGGAGAACTCCAACTGGACGTCGGCGATCATGTCCCCTCCGCCTTCCACCGGTTCCATCTCTTCCAATCTCGAGGACGCACCCCAGAGAGCCCCGATGCCGGTGGGGCCCAGCATCTTGTGGGCCGAGAAGGCGAGGAAATCGGCCCCCAGGGAAGAAACGTCGACAGAGCGGTGGGGGACGAGTTGGGCCCCATCGACCACCACCACCGCGTTGACGGCGTGGGCGGCGGCGGCGATGGTCTCGATGGGGGGGATGGTGCCGAGCACGTTGGACATGCCAGTCACCGCCACCACCCGGGGGCCCCGTTCGATCCGGGCGAGGAAGTCGTCGAGGTCCAGTTCGAACCCGTCCGTAATCCGCCCGACGTCGAGAATGGCGCCGGTGCGGCGGGCAACCATCTGCCAGGGGACCAGGTTGGCGTGATGTTCCATTTCGGTCAGCAGGATCCCATCACCCTCCCGGAGGCGAGGCCCGGCCCATCCGCCGCTGACCAGGTTGAGCCCGGAGGTGGTTCCCCGCACCAAGACCACTTCTTCGGGGCGGGCACCGATGAAGCGGGCGACATCGGCTCGG
>DATEDX010000090.1:0-7208 GCA_035281425.1 Acidimicrobiia bacterium | reverse complement strand
CCGGGGTGAATTCCTGGCTGGGGGTGACCACGAAGGTGACGAAGCGGGCGGCCTGTTCGGTGATGGCGTGCATCACCAGTGAGGGAGTCGGGTCCTCCACCTGTACCACCGGCACCCAATTCGACAGCCGGACCTCTTCGGAGCCGGGTTCGGAGCTGGGAAGCTCGGGGGTGCGGACCATGGACCCAACGATGATCACCGCAATCAGGATCATCGCCCCGTGGAGAGCCGGACGAGCCAAAGCACGGGTCAGCCGGATGAATCGAGCGACGGTGCGGGTGCGGGGGTTGCGCCGGGCCCGCCGATCGGCCTGGCGGCGCAGCTCCGACTCAAGGCGATCCCAGTACTCCGGAGTCTCGGGGACGGGGGGGCGCCGGAAGCTAGTAGGCATGGCGCGCCTCCACATCGAGGGGACTGCCGCTCTCCAGCAACTGGCGAAGGTGGCGGCGGGCACGAGACAGGCGAAGTCGGGCAGCGTTGGGGCTGAGATTGAGGACCAGGGCCACTTCCGAGGGAGTGAGCCCGTCGTAGGCAACTAGCTCCAACACCTCCCTCTCTCCGGGGGTGAGATGGGTGAGAGCTTCTTCCAGGGCAGGCCGTTGACGGGCGGCATCGATCGCCGAGGCCACCTCGTCTTCTTCGGAGGCCGAGAAGAGGACGTGGGTGTTGCTGGCCTTGATGAAGAGCCGGGCGGCGCCGGCGGTGCGGCGGCGCTGGCGGGCCAGGACCCGGCGAGCGATGCCGAACAGCCAGGGAAGGGCGGTTTCGGTTTCGGGTATGTAACGGCCGGCCGCCTGGAGGGCGATGAGGAAGGTGTCGGCCACCAAGTCAGCTACGTCTTCGGGATCTTTGCACCGCCGTACCGCGTACAAGGTGACGGCGGTCACATAACGGCGGAAGAAGAGGGCAAAGGCATCGGCGTCCCCTACGGCGGCCGCCTCTAGCAGATCAGCGTCGGTGGTTTCGAGCGTCGCCTCGTACGTCACTCTGCCCATAGCTTGCCACATCCGGGGGCGAAGCGCACGAGATGTGGTCGTCCGCGGCGGGGCCGGAGTTGCTAGGGTCGCACGCCTACCCCAAACCATGGGAGGTGACATGAGGCGGCATCTCGTCGTCTTACCGGCCTTGATCCTGGCCTTGACAGCATGTACACAAGCGGTTGAAGACACCACCACTACTACCGGTGGAGCTACTACCACGGCCGGAAACGGCGTGACGACCACGGCCGGCAACGGCACCACCACTACCGGCGCTTCCACCCCGACCGGCGACACCCTCGCCGCGGTTCAGTCTCGGGGCATGCTCCGCTGCGGTGTGAACGACGCCGTGCCCGGCTTCGGATTCGTCGACCCGGACGGCAACTTCGCCGGATTCGACATCGACTTCTGTAAAGCCGTTGCAGCTGCAGTTCTGGGGGATCCGGAAGCGGTCGAGTACATTCCCCTGACCGCCCAGCAGCGGTTCTCCGCCTTGGGAAGCGGCGAGATCGATGTTCTCATCCGCAACACGACCTGGACCGCCGGTCGAGACGGGGGGGAAGGGGCGACCTTCCTCCACACCACCTTCTACGACGGGCAGGGGATGATGGTGCGGGCTGAAGACGGCTTCGCCACCATCGAGGACATGGCCGACACCTCGATCTGTGTTCTCGCCGGGACTACCACCGAACTCAATCTGGCCACGCGTTTCGGCACCATCCCCTACACGGCCAGCACTTTCGAGGACAACGAGACCCTGCAAGCTGCCTTCTTGGCGGGACAATGCGACGGCTGGACTTCGGACAAGAGCCAACTGGCCGGGGTCCGCTCCAACTTCCCCGACAGTGAAGGTGGGCCCGAGGCCCTGGTCGTCCTGGATGAGACCTTCTCCAAGGAGCCGTTGGGTCCGGTGGTCCGCGACGGCGACAGCCAATGGGCCCAGATCATCGACTGGGTGGTGATCGCCACCATCCTCGCCGAAGAGTTAGGGATCGAGGGAGGGAACGTCGAGTCCTTCGCCGATACCGACAACCTCGACATCCGCCGCTTCCTGGGACTCGAGATCGAGACCGACGAAGGCATCACCGTCTTCGATCCTGGCCTGGGCTTGGAGCCCGGCTGGACCGTCAACGTGATCAGCGCGGTGGGCAACTACGGCGAGATCTACGACCGTAACGTCGGCCCCGATACCCCTCTCGGCCTGGAACGGGGACCCAACAGCCTCTGGACCGAAGGCGGGCTCCTCTACGCCCCTCCCTACCGGTAAGCCCCAGCTGAAGGAGGGGTCGGTCACGGCCCCTCCTTCGGTTCCCTGGTTGACCAATCCACCTATCCATGAAGCCTGATCGAGTGCTGGGGACATGACCGCGGGCGACCTGGCGGACCGGCCCCCATTGTGGCGCAACCTGCGAGCGCTGCGGGCATTGCTGCAGACCATCGCCCTGGCCGGATTCCTGATCCTTCTTTATGTGCTCTGGTTCAACGTCACCAACAACCTAAGAGCGCGGGGGATCAGAACCGACTTCGGATTTCTCAACCAACCCGTGGGGGTGGACATCGCCGACTCTGGTCTGAGCCCGGGGGCGCCTCTTCGCCGGGCGCTGGCGGTGGGAATCAAGAACACCTTCACCCTGGTCATAGTGGGCATCCCCATCCTGACCGTGCTGGGAGTGGTGGTGGGGGTGGCCCGACTCTCCACCAACTGGCTGGCCGCCCGCGCCGCCACCCTCTTCGTGGAGGTGATCCGCAACCTTCCTCCCCTCCTCATCATCATCTTCGTCTTCCGGGCGGTGATCCTGGCTCTCCCCCCTGCCCGGGCTCCGATCACACCCTTCGGCTGGTTCGTCATCAGCAACCTCCGTATCACCGTGCCCGGTCTCACCGCCCGGTCGGGGTTCACCGAATATCGCTGGTTGCTGCTGGCGGCGGTGGTCATCGCCGCCGGGTTGTGGTGGTGGCGAACCAGAAGATCGGACCAAACCGGTCACCCTCACCACCGGCTGGCATGGTCCCTAGGGGCATTCTTGGCCTTGGCCGGAATCGGGTACGCCATCTGGGAAGCTCCGCTCGGTTGGTCGCGTCCCTTGTTGGAGGGGAGGGTGGTAAGTGGAGGATTCAGCGGCTTGGGCGGCTACTTCGCGGTTCTCATCGCCCTCGTCGTCTACACCGCCAGCCACGTGGCCGAGATCGTCCGGGGCTCGATCCTGGCCGTTCCCCGGGGTCAAACCGAGGCTGCCAACGCCCTTGCCCTCTCCGGCTTCCAACGGCTTCGCTACGTGATCCTTCCCCAAGCGATGCGGATTGCCATCCCCCCCGTCATCAACCAATACCTCAACTTCACCAAGAACACATCCCTGGCCCTGGCGGTGGGTTTCGCCGAGATCACCACCATCGCCTTCCAGGCGATTGGCAATGGGCAACCCGCTCCCCAGGTGATCATCCTCCTCATGGGTGCCTACCTGGTTTTCTCGTTGACCATCTCCTTCCTGGTCAACATCATCAACCGGCGGCTGCAGTTGGTGACGAGATGACGGCGGCATCCTCCCCGGCGCCCGGTCGGGGTGTGGTCTGGGCCAGGCGTCACCTCTTCCGTACCTGGTACGACTCTTTGATCACCTTCGCCTTCTTTGCTCTGTTTGGCTGGGCGTTGGTGGGAGTGACCCGCTTTCTCTTCACCGTCGACTACACGATCCTCCGTCGCAACCTCACCCTTTTCGTGCTCGGTCGCTTCCCCCGCGACCAGTTGTGGCGCCCGGTGGCGGCCGTCCTCCTCGTCTCTTTGGTGGTGGGGGTGGCTGCCGGCGCTCTTACCGGCCACCGCCGCGAGGTAGCCGCCACCACCGGCCTCAGCTACCGCCCCAGCCGCCTCTTGGACATCTTGCGCCGTTTCTGGCCGGCGCTGCTGCTGGTGATGGTCCTCCTGCTCCTCACTGAGACGATCATTCCCACCGTCGCAGTACTGGCGGCTGCCCTGCTCGGGGTGGGCGGCAATTGGCTGGGCCGGCGGCTCTCCCGGCAGGGCCGGAGGCGGTCGTGGCTGGCGCTCCTCATCCTTCCTCTGGTGGTCTATGCCCTCCTCTCCTCTGCCGGTGGTGTGGGTTGGGAGGAGTGGGGTGGACTGCAACTCAACCTGTTCCTGACCCTGGCCGGCATCCTTTTTGCATTTCCCCTGGGGCTGCTGCTGGCACTGGGGCGGCGCTCTTCGTTCCCGGTGGTGAGGACCATATCGGTCGCCTACATCGAGTTCATCCGGGGGGTGCCACTCATCACCCTGCTCCTCATGGGTATGTTCGCCCTCGGCTTCTTCCTTCCCAGCACCATCACCCCGGAGCGGGTCACTCGGGTTTTGATCGCCCTCACCCTGTTCGAGGCGGCCTATATCGCCGAAGTCGTGCGGGGAGGGTTGCAGGCCGTTCCCAAGGGCCAGGTGGAGGCTGCGCAGGCGGTGGGGTTGACCCCTTGGAAGGTGATGAGGCTGGTAGTCCTTCCCCAGGCGCTCCGTGCCACCATCCCGGCGATGGTGGGGCAGTTCATCAGCCTTTACAAAGACACCACCCTGGTGGCGGTGGTAGGCCTGCCCGATGTCCTCAGCGTCGCCCAGAACGTCAACTCGCAGCCCGACTTTCTCGCTCAGGGCCTCGAACGGCTGACCCTCCCCTTCGCTGCCTTGGTCTTCTGGGTAGGGTCCTACACCATGTCGCGTGAGGCCCGCCGTCTGGAACGGAGGCTGGGGGTGGGAGAACGGTGAACGGCGAACTCGCGCTGGGCGACGCCACCCACGCCAAGGGCGAAGCTGTGATCGTGGTGGAGGGGGTGGACAAGTTCTTCGGCGACTTCCAGGCCTTGAGAGACATCAACATGGCGGTGGGACGCCAGGAAGTAGTGGTGGTGATCGGTCCCTCCGGGTCGGGGAAGTCCACCCTGATCCGCTGCATCAACCGCCTCGAGAAACACGACCGTGGACGGATCGTGGTCGATGGCATCGAGTTGACCGACGACATCCGTACTACCCAGGTGGTGCGCCGAGAAACCGGAATGGTCTTCCAGCAGTTCAACCTGTTTCCCCATCTCACCGTTCTCGACAACATCACCTTGGCGCCACGACAGGTTCGGCAGATGGCCAAGAAGGAGGCCGAAGATTTGTCCATGGCCATGCTGGAACGGGTCAAGATCCCCGAGCAGGCCCGTAAGTACCCGGGTCAACTCTCCGGAGGTCAACAGCAGCGGGTGGCCATTGCCCGGGCCCTAGCCATGCAGCCCAAGGTGATGCTGTTTGACGAGCCCACCTCGGCTCTCGACCCGGAGATGATCAAAGAGGTCCTCGAGGTGATGGAGGAACTGGCCGCCTCGGGGATGACGATGATCGTCGTCACCCACGAGATGGGTTTTGCCCGCGCCGTGGCCGATCGGGTGTTCTTCATGGCCGACGCCGAGATCGTCGAGGTCGGTACCCCTGAACACTTCTTCACCAATCCGGTCGAGGCCCGCACCCGCCAGTTCTTGTCCCAGATCCTCTAGGTCCCGAGGCGGACCGGTGCCCCGCAGCTGACCTGAAGGAACCGGGAGTGACCCCTAACCTGTCTTATTCTGGTGCGTCTCTCCGGGGTCCTGGTGGTGGCTTTCGCCGGCTTCCTATTGGGTGCCGGCGCCTTTGCTTACCGTCAGGCGGTGCCGGCTACCACCACCCTGGCGCCGGTGACCACTACCACCACCGTGCCCCCCACCACTACCTCTTCTTCCACCACTACCTCCACCTCCTCCACCACCACGACCACCATTCCCCCCAAAGGCTGGGTCACCATTCACGGCGTGGGCGATGTCAACCTCGACACCTCTGTGCTCCCGGGGCTAGCCCGCAACGGGTACGACTGGGCCTGGAACGGCCTGGAGGGCCTGTTCCTCGAGGATGATCTCACGGTGGTCAACCTGGAATGTGCCCCCTCCGAGTTGGGTGAGCCGGAACCGAAAGCCTTCTCCTTCCGCTGCGATGTGGAGGCTCTGCCCTTCATGCGGTTGCACGGCGTGGAAGTAGCGAATCAGGCCAACAACCACTCCATGGACTTCGGCCAGGAGGCGATGCTCGACGGTCGCCGCAACCTGATCAAGGCCGGCATCGCCCCGGTGGGGGCAGGTGCCAATGCCGCCGAGGCCTACGCCCCTGCCCTCTTCAGCCTCAACGGCTGGCGGGTAGCGGTGCTCGGCTTCGGGGGAGTGGTGCCCAACTCCGGTTGGTTGGCGGACGAGGACAATGCCGGAATGGCCAACGGTGACGATGCCGAGGTGATGGCGGCGGCGGTGGCGGCCGCCAAAGAGCAGGCCGATATCGTCATCGTCACCGTCCATTGGGGCTTTGAACTGGAGACCACCCCTAGGGCCGAGGACATCGAGCGAGCCGAAGCGATGATCGCCGCCGGTGCCGATGCCATCTTTGGTCACCATCCCCATCGCATGCAGCCCTTTGAGATCGTGATGGGGAAACCGGTGGCGTGGAGTCTGGGCAACTTCGTCTGGCAGACCAACTCGGTGGCGGGAGCGACGTCGGGAGTGGCGCGAGTGCTGGTATCCCCGGAGGGTGAGGTGACCGGCTGTCTCATCCCCGCCTTCATCGAGAGCCCCGGTCACCCGGTGTTGACCGGGGAGGCGACCTGCGGAGCGCCGTCATGAGCGAACCGGCCTCGGAGAAAGGACTTCAGGCTCGCTCCGCCTTGGTCATGGTGGGTCTGATCGGAGCCGTGATCGGAACGGCAGTTTTTGCTGGATCTCGCTCCCCGACCCCTTCCACTACGAGCACCACCTCCACCACACTGGCGGTAGCAGCGGCATCCACTTCCACCTCACCGTTAGCGGCTGCCCCCACTACCACTGCAGCCCCCACCACCACCACTCTCCCCACCCGGGAGATGGGAACGGTTCCAGACTGGACCGTTGGCCGGCCCTGGGGGACCACGGTGGGACTGACCATGTTTCGAGGCAACCCCACCCGCACCTACTACGGGGAGGGCCCCCTCCCCGCTAACCCCCGGGTGTTGTGGAGCTATCCCCCAGACCGCGGCATGTGTGGCTCATCGTCGGTGGGAGGGGTCTCCAGCATCTGGTGCGGGACCGGCTGGACCGGACAGCCCGTGGTGTGGGAGCGACCCGACGGGGTGCTCGAGGTGATCTTCGGTGCCTACGACAAAGCAGTCCACTTCCTCGATGCCGAAACGGGCAGAGAGACTCGGCCAGTGTTCC
>DATEDX010000089.1:0-25120 GCA_035281425.1 Acidimicrobiia bacterium | reverse complement strand
TTTCGGCGCGCCAAAACGGGTTGGGGTGGTTTCTGTGGGAGGGGGAACCGGTCGAGTTTCGGCCCGGCGATTCGATCGCGGTGGCGCTGCTGCGGGCGGGGATCCATCCCACCGGAGGCGGCTGCATCTGTCTAGGAGGTGACTGCCCCCACTGTCTGGCGGTGGTCGATGGCGTGGCTTATGTCCGCACTTGTCAGACCAGTGCCCATGCCGGTCTTCGGGTCGATCGGCAGCCCGCCGGTCTCGATCCCCCGATGCCCTCGCATCCGGTCGAGCCGCCGGGGGTGGAGCGGGTCTTTTGTGATCTGGTGGTGATCGGGCAGGGGGAGAGTGGCCGGCACGAAGCCGAATCCGCCCGGGCGGCCGGTCTGAAAGTAGCCACGGTTGAGGCCCAGGAGGGGGAGGAGGCCGTGGCCATCTACCCCGGGCCGATGGTGGTGGTAAGGACCGAGTCGGGAATCCGCCATCTCTACCCGGCCGAGGTGGTGGTGGCCACCGGGGCTGCCGAGCAACAGCCGGTCGGTCCCGGCAGTCAGCTGGCGGGGATCTACACCAAACGGGCGGCCGAGGAACTGGAGCGAGCCGGCGTTGACCTGGGACGGACCGTCACCCTCGAGCCGGGTCAACGCCCTTCGGCCTTGCGGGGTGAGGAGAGGGTCGAGGCCGTGGTCCTTGCCGGCGGGGAGATGGCAGCCGACAGCGTCGTCGTCGACTTGGGTTTGCATCCCCGCACCACCCTGGCCCGGATGGGTTATGGGCTCAACGTCCGGGTGGTGGGGGACGCCGCCGGGTCAGACCAGTTACCCGAGGCTCCGCAAGAGGGGGTGGTGTGCCCTTGCTCGCGGGTGACGGTTGAGGATCTGCGGGCGGTCTGGGAGAGGGGGTTCACCGATATGGAACTCCTCAAAAGAGCCACTCTGGCGGGGACGGGGACTTGCCAGGGCGCCGTTTGCCTCCCCTACCTGCGGGCCTTCATCGCCGGTCAGGCAGGGACGGCGCCCGAGCCCTTCACCGCCCGGCCCCTCGCCCGCCAGATCACCATGGCCGAAGCCGCCGCTGGCTACCACCTGCCCCCGATGCGGCGAACCGCGCTCCACGATGAGCACCTCGAAAGGGGTGCGGTCATGGATCGCTTCGGAGGCTGGTGGCGGCCCTGGAGGTACGAGGACGTGGAACGCGAGTACCGGGCGGTCCGCCAGGCTGTATCGGTGGGCGACGTCAGCACCCTTGGCAAGTTCATCGTCAGCGGTCCTGATGCCACCGGCTTTTTGGAGAAGATCTATCCCTGCCGGGTTGCCGATCTCCGGCCGGGCCGCTCCCGGTACACCCTCCTGCTGGATGAGCGGGGATACGTGGTCGAGGATGGTTTGATCTGCCGGGAGAGCTCCGACCGCTATTACCTCACCTTCACCTCGGCCGGGGCGACTTTCGCCGAGTTGTGGCTCCGGGACTGGGCGGAGACCTTCGGGGCCGATGTCCGCATCCTCGACCGCACCATGGCGGTGGCGGCCATCAACCTCACCGGTCCTCTTGCCAAAGAAGTGCTGGCCCGGGCGGGGGTGGCTGACCCTCCCCCCTACCTGTCCCACGGGAGATGGGAGGTCGCCGGGGTGGCCTGTCAGATCTTCCGGCTCTCCTTCACGGGGGAGGCCTCCTTCGAATTGCATCACCCAGCGGAGCGGTCGGTGGAGTTGTGGCGAGCTCTGCTGGAGCTGGGCGGGGACTTCGACATCTATCCCCATGGGATCGATGCCCTCTTCGGCCTCCGACTGGAGAAGGGCCACATCATCATCGGGATGGACACCGAGTTTGACTCCACTCCTCGCCGCCTGGGCATGAACTGGGCGGTGAAGATGGACAAGCCGGAGTTCGTGGGTCGGGAGGCGACGGCCCGTACCAACCTGCTACCCCTCGACAAGCAACTGGCGGGCTGGGAGTGTGAGGGTCCCGCCCCCATGGAAGGCGCCGCCCTGTACCGGGACGGGGTGCTGGCCGGGCAGGTGACCTCATCTCGCTTCTCCTCCACTTTGGGCAAGAGCGTGATGCTGGGCTGGGTGCGATTGAACGGGGGAGAGCCACCGGAAGCTGTCGAGTGTGAGGGCCGGGAGTTGCGCCGCGCTCGCCTCCCCTTTTATGACCCGGAGGGTGTCCGTGCCCGCTCCTGAGCAGCTGCCGGCTTGGCGGGTAGCCGCCTCGCCCTCGGCTCTCGACCAGGTGTCATGGCCGGAGGGAGCGCTGGTCCTGCGACTTGCACCGGACGAAGTGCTGGTGATAGGGGAGACCGAGCCAGTGATCGACGACCTCTACTCCGTCGTCGAGCCGGACGGAGGCTGGGCGGCGGTCGAGCTCGATCCGGGGGCATCCGGCGACTTCTTCGCCGCCAATTGCGAATGGGAGGTTCCGGCCCAGGGCTTGGGACAGGGGCTGGTGGCAGGGGTGCCGGCCAAGGTCTGGGTGGAGCCGGATCGGGTGTTGGTGATCGTCCCGGCGCCCCTCGCCCACGAGCTGGAGCGGTGGCGACTGTGAACGAGTTTGTCGAACAGCGGGTCCGGCTCCGCTTCGCCGAGCCCCGCTCCGCCTACGACGTGGTGATCGTGGGAGGGGGAGGCCACGGTCTGGCCACCGCCTATTACTTGGCCACCCGCCACGGCATCCGCAACGTCGTGGTGCTGGAGAAGGGCTATATCGGTTCGGGCAACTCCGGGCGTAACACCACTGTGATCCGGGCCAACTACGGAGTCCCCGAAGCGGTCCGCTTCTATCAGCACAGCCTCGAGTTGTATCAGCGACTGGAGGAGGAGACCGACCGCTGGCTGATGCACAAAGAGAAAGGGCTTTTGTGGCTGGCCCACACCGAGATGGGCCGGCGAGCGGAGAAGGCTCGGGCGGCTCTCAACACTGCCTGCGGTGCTCACACTTACTTTGTAGAACCGGAGGAGATCAAGCGGATCTGTCCGCAAATCGATCTCAATGGAGGGGGGAGATACCCCATCGTGGGAGCCTCGTATCACCCACAAGGCGCGACCGCTCGCCACGACCGGGTGGTGTGGGCGCTGGCCGAAGGGGCCATGCGGGAGGGAGTGGATGTGGTGCCGCGGGTGGTGGTGACCGGGGTCAGGCGGGAGGGCGACCGGGTGGTGGGAGTTGAGACCGAGCGGGGACCGATCGCCGCCCCGGTGGTGTTGTCGGCAGTGGGGGGGCATGTCTCCACTTTGATGGGCACTGCGGGGGTGCGTCTTCCCATCCGGACCCACCCATTGCAGGCCTTTGTCACCAACCACTATCAAGGCAGCATCGATGCCATCGTCGCCTCCACCGAATTGCTCTTCTACGTTTCGCAGACCGCCCGGGGCGAGATCCTGATGGGGGCCGAGATCGACCGCCAGCCCTCCTACTCCAACCGGGCCTCCTTTGATCTGCTCTCATCTTCGGCGGGACGAGCCCTGGTGCTGCTTCCGTCGCTCGCCAAACTGCGCATCCTCAGGCAATGGGCGGGGATCTGCGACATGTCTGCCGACTATTCACCGATCATGGGCGAAACGGGAGTGGAGGGGCTCTTGGTCACCACTGGCTGGGGAACCTGGGGCTTCAAAGCCATTCCCGCCGGAGGCGAAGCGATGGCGGCGCTGATCGCCACCGGGCGAGTCCCCGATTTGATCGCCCCCTTCGCCCTGGGGCGGTTCGCCGCCGACCGCACCCTCTCCGACCGCGGCAGCTCCGGCACCCAATGATGCCGCTTCCCCTGGCTTTTGGCGCGCCGGGATCGGGCTATAGCCCGATCCCGGCGAGCCAAAACGAGGACGAGGAGGGGAGGGGACCATGCTGAGGCTCCCTTGTCCCCACTGTGGGGTGCGGCCGGTGACGGAATTTCGATACGGTGAGATACCTACCGTGCCGGCGAACATCACCGACCCGATGGCCCGCGACCTTGACCGGGCGTTCATGCGCGACAACGCCGCCGGGTTGGTCACCGAGCGCTGGTTCCATGAGGCCGGATGCCGCCGCTGGTTCACCATCCAGCGGGACACGAATACCGACCAGGTCCTCCCTCTCCCAACTGGTTCTGGCGCGTAAAGGCGACGCCATGGCGTCGCCTTTACGCGCCAAAACCCCCCAAGGGACCCGAAGGGTCAGCTGCGGCGGCGGTTGCTGCGCCGGGCCCCGGCCGGTTCCCGGTGGTAAGCCTCCAGGCGGTGCTCGATCTCATCGCGCTCGGGACGGGGAGCCGGCTGGTAAGCGTTGACGGCCTCGCGGATGGCGGCAATGTGGTCGGGGGTAGAGCCGCAGCAGGCACCGATGATCCGGGTTCCGGAGCGGAGTGCCAACTCGACGTAGTCACCCATCCGGTCGGGACCAATCGGGTAGGTCAACCCCTCGGTTTGATAGAGGGGGATTCCGCAGTTGGCCTTGGTGATGGTCACCGCCGCCGGCGCCAGGGCGGTTAGGTCGAAGGAGGCGGCGACGGCATCACCGGGGCCGATTCCGCAGTTGGCGCCGAGGGCGGTGACCTGGGGGTGCTCCAGCCACCACCGGCCGAAGTCGGTGGCGCTGATCCCCATCATGGTGTGACCGGCCGTGTCGAAGCTGAGGGTGGTGGTGATGGGAAGTTTGGTGGTGAGGGCACCTTCTACGGCGGCGTTGAGCTCCTCGTAGGCCGAGATGGTCTCGATCCAGATGACGTCGGCGCCGGCATCGGCCAGGGCCTGGCACTGTTCGGCGAACACCTCGACCCCTTCGGCGTGGGAGAGTTGCCCCAGGGGCTCAAAGATGTCACCGGTGGGTCCGACGCTCCCCGCCACTGCCACCGGGCGCCCCGCCTGGTCGGCCGCCCGGCGGGCGATCTCCACCGCGGCGGCGTTGAGCTCAGCCACCCGTCCCTCTAAGTGGTGGAGGGCGAGCCGGCGGCGGTTACCTCCAAAGGTGTTGGTGAGGATGATGTCGGCCCCGGCGTCGATGAAGCCGCGGTGCACCTTCTCCACCAGGTCGGGCTGTTCGATGTTGAGCAGTTCCGGGCATCCCCCACCCTGAAGTCCTAGCGAGAAAAGGGTGGTGCCCATGGCGCCGTCGGCCACCAGGGGACGTCCGCTTTCCAACAGATCCGTGAAGGTGGTACAGATGGGCTCTCGGTCCGGGGCCATGTTCGGGTCCTTTCAGTTGTCCCGACGGCCCTCAATAAGAGAACCGCCGCAGCTACTGCCGGGCGGTTCAACCTTTTAGAACTTGGCCCGACGCTTTAGCCAGCATTTCTTGAGCGCCCGCAAGCTGTGGATCAAATCGGCGCTTGTCAGCAGATTAGCACTTCGACACTGCGAACCCGGGGTTCGGGGTGATCGTTTTGATCACCCGAACCCGGGGTTCGCAGGTTTTAGGCGTTTAAGGGAGCCAAGCCCTCCAGACGGACTCGTTTTCCGCCACCCAGCGGGCGGCGACTTCCGAGGCCTCTTCACCGTCGATTTCCACCGCCGGCAGCATCGACAGCTGATCCTCGGTGGTGATGGTGAAGTTCTCGAGGAAGGCGAGAACATCCGGGGCCTTCGTCTCCAGTTGGGCCGAGGCGGCCTTGAACAGGACGTCTTCGGGGTAGTCGCAGTCGATCTGGGCCGTATCGGCGTAACACTCCTCCGAGTACTCGGGGAGGAGGACGTTGACCAGGTCGTATTTGGCGACGGCTGCGGTTGGGGTCCACCAGTACATGAGGATTGGTTCCTCGGCCGCAAACCGAGCGTCCAACTCGGCGACCGTGGCCGGCTCGGACCCGGAGAACACCACCTCGAAAGGCAGCTCCAGGTTGGAGATGATGGCCTCGTCGTATTGTGAATACGAGGGGTCGGTTCCCAAGAAACGCCCGAGGTCACCGGTTTCGGCGGTGGCGAACATGGCCGCTACCGCGGGATCCTGGTAACCCTCCCAGGTCGCCAGTTCGGGGTTCTCCTCCACGACGTAGCTGGGAACGAACCATCCGATCTTTCCCACTGTGCCCAACTCTCCGATGTTGAGCACCGAGCCGTCGTCGAAGAAGGCCTGCTCGTCCTCGGTTACCCCCGAAGGCCAGATTTCCAGGGCGGCGTCGAGCGAACCGTCCGACATCCCGGTGAACATGGTGTTCTCGTCGATCGAGACCGTCTCCACCGTGTGCCCCAGTTCTTGTTCGATGATGATCTTGGCGACCTCGGCGTTGAGCGCCGAAGCGGTCCAGGGGTTGACGGCGATGGTGATGTTCTGCCCGCCGGTGGGGGCGGTGGTGCCGTCGCCGGCGCCTCCCCCACAGGCGGCCGCCACCAAGGCCAGCCCTAACAACACCAATGCTGATTTCTTGCGCATTTTTCTCCCTAAGCCCCGCCACCGGCACACCCGGCAACAGGGGGCCGGTGTTACATTACCGATGTGGCTGCCCTTGATCGGCCGTGACCGAGGACATCTGTCTATCGGTTGAGGAAGTATGGAAGGTATTCGGGCCGCGTCCCGAACGAGCCTTGGAACTTTCCACTGCCGGCGCCAGCCGGGCCGAGGTACTCGACCAGACCGGCTGCACTATCGGGGTCAGGGGTGTCAGCTTCCAAGTGGGGCGAGGCGAAACCTTCGTCGTGATGGGTCTCTCCGGATCGGGGAAGTCCACTCTGATCCGTTGTGTCTCCCGCCTTAACGACGTCACCCAGGGCCGGGTGCTGCTCGACGGTGACGATCTCACCGCCATGGACGAAGAACAACTGCGCGAAGTTCGCCGGCACAAGATGTCGATGGTCTTTCAGCATTTTGGTCTTTTCCCCCATCGCCGGGTGATCGACAATGCCGCCTACGGCCTCGAGATCCAGGGAATCGACAAGTCGGAGAGGTACCAGCGAGCGCTCAAAGTCCTCGAGGTGGTGGGGCTCAAGGGTTGGGAATACCACTATCCGCAACAGCTTTCGGGGGGGATGCAACAGCGAGTAGGCCTAGCCCGGGCCCTCACCGTCGATCCCGAGATCCTCTTCTTCGATGAGCCTTTCTCCGCTCTCGACCCGTTAATTCGCCGGGACATGCAGGACGAGTTGATCCGGCTCCAGGAGACACTCCAACGGACCATCGTCTTCATCACTCATGACTTCGCCGAGGCCATCAAACTGGGTGACCGGATCGCCATTATGAAGGACGGGTCGTTCGACCAGGTGGGTACCGCCGCCGAACTCATCACCCACCCGGCCACCGACTATGTCCGCGAATTTACCAAAGAGATCCCCAAGGCCAAGGTGCTGACCGCGGCCACGGTGGTGAAAGAAGGCGTCGAACTTCCCAACGGGCGCAAGGTTCACCTCGACGACACCATCGAAACCGTGCTGCCGACCCTACTCAACGACATCGCCCCGGTGGGGGTGGAGGACGGCGAGGGCCACCACGTCGGGGTGGTCGACCGCGAGGCGGTGGCTCAGGTCCTGGAACCCGAAAAGTGACCGACACCCTCCAGGCTCCACCTTCGCCTGGAGTCTTGCTGACAGGCGAGATCCAAAAGAAGCGAACCTGGCCCTGGCAGCTTCTGCTGCTGCTGACCGGGGCGGGACTCCTTCAGCTGGCATTCTCCCGGGCCGAGGTGTTCCCCGCCGCTTGGGACACCCTGATTTCTGACCCGGTCGATGCCTTCCAGGCCTGGGCCCGGGCCAACCGCCTCACCCATCCGCTTTTCACCGGGTTCTTCATCCCGGTCAGTGATGCCGTCGAATGGGGACTTCTAACCGTTGAAGACTTCCTGCTGTGGCTGCCCTGGTACGTGCTTCCCATCACCGCCTTCTTGATCGTGGCTCGGAAGGGCGACTGGCAGCCGGCTACGGTCGCCGGGCTGGCGATGCTCTACCCGGGCCTGGTGGGGCTGTGGGACGTCACCATGGAGACCCTGTCGCTGATGACGATCGCCGTGCTGGCTGCCCTGGCCATCGGGATTCCTTTGGGGGTGTGGGCGGCAATGAGCCCGAGGGTCGATCGGGCCATCCGCCCCATCCTCGATGCCATGCAGACCGTGCCCGCCCCCGTGTACTTCATCCCCATCGTTCTCTTCTTCGGGATCCGCCAGGTGCCGGCGGTGATTGCCACCATCATCTATGCCCTTCCCCCCGCGGTCCGCCTCACCACCTTGGGGATTCGAGGCGTCCCCCGGTCGGCGGTGGAGGCAGCTCACATGTTCGGTTCTTCCTGGGGCCAGACCCTCATCAAGGTGCAGGGCCCGATGGCGCTCCCCACCATCATGGCCGGGGTCAACCAGACCATCATGATGGCGTTGGGCATAGTGGTCATCGCCAGCCTCCTCGGAGCGGGGGGCTTGGGCCAGGAGGTCCTCGATGCCTTGACCGCCCGCCGTTTCGGCCGCGGTTTGGCGGCGGGGCTAGCCATCGTGGCCGTGGCCATGGTCCTCGACCGCATCGGCAAATCGTTTGCCTTCACCGATCGCACCAAGACGGTCCCCCGCCGGCGGCTGCTGGCGGCCATCGGAGTGGTAGCTGGCCTCATCGTGCTCGGTCGGGCGGTGGGTTGGGTGCGGTTTCCAGCGGTGTGGGGGGTGCGGATCCTCGACCCGCTCGACGGGCTGGTCACTTGGGCTCGTGACAATCTCTCTTTTATCACCCGGCCCCTCAACGACTTCATCGTGGCCGGACTGATGGTCCCGGTGCGGGATTTCCTCACCGAGGTGGTGGCCTGGCCGGTCCTCATCCTGGCCACTGCTTGGTTGTGCTGGCGGGTGAAAGGGTGGCGGCTGGCGGTATTTGCCGCGGTGGCCCTGGCCGTGGTCGGCCTGATCGGGATGTGGCAGCTATCGCTGGAAACCCTGACCCAAGTGGTGGCGGCGGTGATCGTCTCATTGGCCATCGCCATCCCCGTTGGGGTGTGGGCGGGCCGCAATCCGCGGGTGGAAGCAGTCCTCAACCCGATCCTTGATGGCCTCCAGACCATCCCCTCGTTCGTCTACATCATCCCGGTGGTGGTCCTCTTCACCATCGGCTCTGTACCGGGAATCATCGCCTCGGTGCTGTACGCCATCGTTCCCGGGATTCGCATCACCGCCCTCGGGATTCGCCAGGTTCCCTCGGAGAGCATCGAAGCCTCCCAGACCTTCGGAGCCACCCCCCGCCAGACCATGTTCGGAGTGCGCATCCCTCTCGCCGCTCCCACCATCATGGCGGCGGTAAACCAAGTGATCATGATGGTGCTGGCGATGGTGATCATTGCCGGCTTGGTGGGTGGCAGCGGTCTCGGTTTCGAGACGGTGCGCTCGGTTAAGCGGGGTCTGACCGGGCTGGGGTTCGAGGTGGGGCTGGCCATCGTGGTGATGGCGATGATCCTCGACCGGCTTACCCAAGCGGTGGCCGAGCGGCTGCAGCCTCCCTCCGCCTCCCACTGAGCGCCCATCGGGCTCAGTAGTGGTCAATCCCCCTTCGGTTCTGGCCGATATCACCTGGGCCAACTGACCCGCATGCCTACTCCATCCGTCACCACCTCGGTTCCTCTCGACTTGCGCCTTGCTCGGCAGGCGGCCGGCCGCCGCATCTTCCGGTTCATTGGAACGGCGGTGGCGATGGGCACGGTGGTGGTGGGAATTGCCGCCATTCTGATGTCAGACCGGAACCTCCTGGCGGTGGCCGGGCTCAGTGCGGTGGCCGCCGCCGCTCCCTGGCGGGAGAGCCGGCGAGAGCAGCCAGATGTCTTCCAGGTCATGGTGGTGTGGCTACTGCTACTGGCGGCCATGGTCCCGTTTCTCCAGGGCTACGCGCTGGTCGGGCTGGCGGTACCTCTCACCGCGGTGGCCATCACCGCCGGGCTCCTCGTCGACCAGCGCCGGCAGACGACGGCCCTCTCGGCGGCGATCTTCATGACCGTCGGCTGGCAGCTGTGGTGGCTGGGGAGAGAAGGCGGATTCGACGTCACCTGGCTCGTCACCGCCCTCATGGTGATCGTGGGGCTGAGCGCGGGCCTAGTCACGGTGAGGCTCCTCCGCCGGCAGGTCTTCATCACCCAGGCTCGCTACCAGGACCTCTTCAACAGCGTCCCCGTAGGCCTCTTCCGCACCTCGCTGGACGGGACCATCCTCGCCGCCAATCAACGCCTGGCAAAGATTCTGGGCTTCGACCGGGTCGTCGACTTGATGAAGGTCAAAGCCCCCTCCCTTTACGTCGATCCGGGCGCCAGAGGGCGTGCCCTCCAGGCCTTCGAAGCCGGCCAACCGGCCGCCATTGTCCGTCTCCGCCGTCACGATGGGCGGGTAATTACGGTACGGGAGGCAGCTCGGGTGGTGCGGGACCCGGACGGTCGGGTGCTGGGCTACGAGGGCTCGCTTGAGGACATCACTGAACGGGTGGAAGCGGAGGAGTCGGCCCGTCGGGCTCAGCAGGTGTTCGGAGTCGCCTTCGAAGCGGCTCCCATCGGCATGGCCCTGGTGGGTCTTGACGGCCGTCCCATGCGAGTCAATCCCGCCTTCCGTGAACTGGTGGGGGCCACGACTCCGGCCGGAACCTTCCCCGACGAAGTCCTTGAGGCGATTCGCTCGGTTTCCCCTCCTAGTCCTGGGGAAGTGGTGGAAACCGAGATCGCGCTGCCGCGGAAGTCAGGGGGGGTGCGGGTGGCGAAGATGAGCGTGGCCACGATCGCCGAGCAGGAGGAAGGTCAGCCGGCCTTGGTCGTGCAGTTGGCCGACGTGAGTGCCCAGAAGGAATTGCAGGACCATCTAGAAGGATTGGTCAGGGCCAAGAACGACTTCGTGGCTTCGGTTTCCCACGAGCTGCGAACCCCGCTGACGGCGGTGGTGGGATTGACCCGGGAGATCCTCGACCACGGCGACAGTTTTAGTTCCGAGGAGTCGCGCCAGCTGCTGGAACTGGTGGCCCAGCAAGGAGCCGATGTGGCACACATCGTGGAGGATCTGCTGGTGGCGGCCCGCACCGAGATGGGGCGTTTGGCGGTGGCGTCGGTGCCGGTCGACCTGACCGAAGAGGTGAATCACGCGGTGACCGAATGCGAGCACCTGCAGGTGGGCCGCGGGGCCCGAGTCAGCTTCGGGCTGGAGCCGGCCAAAGCCCTAGCCGATCCCCTACGGGTCCGCCAGATCATTCGCAACCTCCTCGCCAACGCCTTCCGATACGGCGGGGCCACCGTCGAGGTCACCGCCGCCCAGAGTGGCGACTTGGTCCGGCTCCAGGTCCGAGATGACGGCCCGGGATTGCCTCCCGAAGAGTGGGAGGCGGTGTTCCGCCCCTACCACCGGGCCCATGCCTCCCCCACGGTGGCCGGGTCGATCGGTCTGGGCCTATCGGTCTCCAAGACTCTGGCAGTAGCGATGGCCGGTGATCTCACCTATCGCTACCAGGACGGGGTGAGCATTTTCGAGCTGACCCTGCCGGCGTTCTCCTAGCCCCTGGAGCGAGCGGCCAGGCGGAGCCGGGTGCCGGGCCTAGTACCGTCTCCCGAATGGGAATGCCTCAAGCGAAGCTCTACATCGACGGTGGCTACCGGGAGGCCACTTCGGGGGAGACATTCGACACCATCAACCCCGCCACCGGAGAGGTAATCACCTCGGTGCAACACGCCGGGCCCGAAGATGTCGACCGAGCGGTGGCTTCGGCACGGACCGGATTCGAGGCGTGGCGGGAGATGAGCGGTGCCGAGCGGGGCCGGATCCTGAACCGCGCCGCCGCCCTGCTGCGGGAACGCAATGAAGAACTGGCCCGGCTGGAAGTGCTGGACACCGGCAAGCCCCTGGCCGAGGCCATCACGGTTGATGTCCTCTCCGGGGCCGACGCTATCGAGTACTACGCCGGATTGGCCGCCGCCATCCACGGGGAGACTTTCCAACTGGCCAACGCTTGGATCTATACCCGCCGGGAGCCGCTCGGGGTTTGCGCCGGGATCGGTGCCTGGAACTATCCGATTCAGATCGCCTGCTGGAAGTCGGCCCCGGCTTTGGCTTGCGGCAATTCCATGATCTTCAAGCCGGCCGAATTGACCCCTTTGTCGGCCTTGAAGCTGGCCGAGATTTACACCGAGGCCGGGCTCCCCGCCGGGGTCTTCAATGTGATCCAGGGCGACCATCGCACCGGGGAAGCCCTTGTGGCCCATCCCGGGGTGGCCAAGGTGTCTCTTACCGGAGAGGTAGGGACCGGGAAGATCGTCATGGCCAACGCCGCCACCACCCTGAAACAGGTCACCCTGGAGTTGGGGGGGAAGAGCCCGCTGATCGTCTTCGAGGACGCCGACCTCGACAACGCCGTGGGGGCGGCGCTGATGGCCAACTTCTACACACAAGGTGAGGTCTGTTCCAACGGCACCCGGGTCTTCGTCCACGAGGCGATCCACGACGAGTTCGTCGATCGTCTGGTCACCCGTACCCAG
This sequence comes from Acidimicrobiia bacterium, assembly GCA_035281425.1. Lineage (GTDB taxonomy): Bacteria > Actinomycetota > Acidimicrobiia > Spongiisociales > ZC4RG35 > JAICND01. The sequence goes on along the minus strand of DATEDX010000089.1, from coordinate 12,775 downwards.
AAGATGAAAATCGGCGATCCCTTCGACCCCGAGACCCATGTCGGTGCCCTCATCTCGGCCGACCACCTGAAGAAGGTCCTCTCCTACATCGAGGAGGGGAAGGAGGCCGGGGCTCGTCTGGTCACCGGTGGGGGGCGACCTCCCGATCCCGCCCTGGCCGGGGGGTACTTCGTGGAGCCGACCATTTTCGATGGTTGCCGGGATGACATGACCATCGTCCGCGAGGAGATCTTCGGACCGGTGATGACCATCCTCACCTTCCAAGAGGAAGATGAGGTCATCGCTCGGGCCAACGACACCGACTACGGGCTGGCGGCGGGGGTCTTCACCAGGGATGTGCAACGAGCCCATCGGGTGGTGGCTCGGCTCGAGGCCGGCACTACCTGGATCAACAACTACAACGTCACCCCCATCGAAATGCCCTTCGGCGGCTACAAGCAGTCGGGAATCGGACGGGAGAACAGTCTCACCACCATCAACCACTACACCCAGGTCAAAAGTGTTTACGTGGAAATGGGGGACGTGGAGGCGCCCTACTAAGGGCCAGCGCGGAAAGGTAGGTCACTGTGTCAGATCGTTTCTTGGTGGGCAAGACCGCCTTGGTTACGGGAGGAGCTTCGGGAATGGGCTTGGCCATGGCGCTGGCGTTTGCCTCCGCCGGCGCCAATGTGGCCATTGGCTCACTGCTGGCGGGGGGCCGCAAAGCCGAGGGCGAACTGGTGCACCTGCCGGCTCAGGAACAACTGGACCGGGCCCGTTCCGCCATCGAGGCCGAAGGAGTGGCGTGCCTGGCGAAGAACCTCGACGTGACTTCGGACGAGTCGGTGGACGCCTTCTTCGCTGCCACCATTGAACGGTTCGGCGCAGTCGACATCCTCGCCAACGCTGCCGGGATCACCGCTGAGCAGACCATCGTCGGTCATCCCGATCCGCTCTGGAACAAGGTCATCGAGGTCAACCTCACCGGCACCTACCGGGCCATCAAGCGGGCCCTTCCGGGGATGATCGAACGGGGCTGGGGCCGGATCATCAACATCGCCTCCACCGCCGCCACCGTGGGGGCGGCCACCTCAGGTGCCTACTGCGCTTCTAAGGCGGGGGTGGTGGGTCTCACTCGCTGCGTAGCCCTGGAAGGGGCCCCCCATGGGGTGACCGCCAACGCCATCAGCCCCACCTGGGTCGACACGGGTTTCGCCCGCGAATGGATGTCGGATATCGCTCAACACCAAGACCGGAGTGGAGACGACTACGTAGCGGAGGTACAGGCCGCCAACCCCCAAGGGCGGCTGATCACCCCCTCCGAGATCGGCGCCCTGGCCTTGTTCCTCTGCACCGAAGGCGCCAAAGGCATCACCATGGAGGACTTGCGGGTCTCGGCCGGCTCTCTCTGGTAGTTGTTACCGCCAACCCGGGGTTCGCGGTGACCTAGCCGCCCAACCGCCCCTTCAATCGGGCCAGGCGCTGGTCCCACTCACCACCCACCTCGGCGACCCAGCCCATGACGTCGTCGAGGCGTTCGGAGCGAAGCGAAAAACGGACCTCGCGGCCGCTCGAGGTTCTCTCCACTAGGCCGGCTTGGTCGAGTGCCGCCAGGTGTTTGCTGATCGCCTGGCGACTGATGGGAAAAACCGCCGAGAGTTCGGTGGCGGTGGCCGGCGACTGGCCGAGGCGGCGAAGGATCTCGCGACGGGTGGGGTCGGAGAGGGCGGCGAAAACGTCGCTCATCCCAACACCGGGGGGATGATCACGATCTCGTAGGGCAGCATCTCTTCGGTGACGGTGAGCATCGCCCCCTCGTCACTGGGTTGGATGCGAAGAGTGACCTGGGTGGGCTCACCTTCGGCGGTGCGCCAGGTCCAGATGATTGATTCTCCCATCACTACCTCCTCGACTGCACCGAAGACGAGCGGGGATCCTTCGGCGGCCAGCGTGACTCGGCCGTTGAGTCGAGGTTCGATGGTCATCTCCCCACCCATCCACAGCGAAGCCAGTTCGCCGTTGACGATGTGGCTCCACAAGTCGGAGGCCGAAGCCTCCAAGTGAATTGTGCGCTCGACCTTGGGCAGCCTCATGCGCAACTCCTGAGTTGCAGGTTGTGGTAAGCTTTAGTGCAACTCACTGGTTGCGTTAGGAGGATAGCAAGTGTTGATCCCCACCGTTATCGAACAGACCGCCCGGGGCGAACGCGCCTACGACATCTACTCACAGCTGCTGGGCCAGCGGATCGTCTTTTTCGGCCGGCCGCTCGACTCCGACCTAGCCAACCTCATCGTCGCCCAACTTCTCTTTCTGGAGTCGGAGGATCCCGACAAGGACATCAACCTATACATCAACTCTCCAGGTGGTGAGGGGTCGGCGATGCTGGCTATCTACGACACCATCCAGACCCTTCGTCCCGAGGTGGCCACTACCTGTATCGGTCTGGCCGCCTCGGCGGCGGCGGTGATCCTCGCCGCCGGGGCCCCGGGGAAACGGATGCTTTTGCCCCACTCCCGCGTGTTGATTCATCAACCCCACGTCCCCGGCGGGATCGATGGCCAGGCCAGCGACATCGAGATCCACGCCCGGGAGATCGTTCGACAGAAAGATCAGATGATCTCCATCCTCGCCCGGCACACCGGCCAGAGCGAGGAGACCATTCGCCGTGACACCGACCGCGACCGCTGGCTTCCCGCCGAAGAAGCGGTGGCATACGGTTTGGCCGACGGGATCATCTCTCCCAGTCGGATCCCGGCCGGTCTGCAAGTGGAGGGCGCCGTTGACCTGGCCGCTACCAGGCCCGCACCCGCGAAGGGGAAATCCTGAGCGGGATGGGATAGTTGGCGTCGAACCAGCCCCAAGTCCAGCCGTATTCATCGACGAAGGATTGGTATCGGGCGACGTAGGCGGAGTCTTCGCTGGCCGGGCCTATGGCGTGATCGACTTCAGCCCGGCCCTCGATAACCACGACTTCGTCGCCGCGGCCATTGTCGTTGAGATGGAGGCTGACCCGGGGGTTGTCCGCCAGGTTGGTCACCCGGTGACCATCGAGCGACCACACCCGGATTTCTTCAGCGTGCCGGACGTACCAGACCGGGGCCGATTGTGGCTGACCTTGTGATGTCACCGTCGTCATCCAGATGATGCGCTCGTCGTCGAGGCGGCGGGCCACCTCTGGTCCGATCATGCGGCGACGTTACTCACCCAGATCCAGAGCTCGGGCCAGGAAGGTCGCCGCTTCGGCTCGGGTGTTGGTTCGTTGGGGACAGAATTGGGTGTTGGCGGGGGGATCGCAGCCGCGAGCGATACCGGCTGCGGCCAGTTGGTTGATGGCGGCTTCGAGAGTGTGGCCGTTGTCGTCGGTGAAGAAGTCGTGGTTGGTGGCCGGTAACTGGAGGGCGCGGGCCACGAAGGCGGCGAACTGGGCTCGGGTCACCGCCTCGTCGGGGCAGAAGCGATCGTTGCTGGGGGGGTTGCAGCCAAACGTGATACCCCCGGCGGCCAGTTGGTTGATGGCGGCTTCGAGGGTGTGGCCGTTGTCGTCGGTGAAGAAGTCGTGGCTGGTGGCCGGCAACCTGAGGGCGCGGGCAATGAAGGCGGCCGCTTGGGCCCGGGTGACGGTTCGCTCGGGGCAGTAGCGGTCGTTGAAGGGCGGGTTGCAGCCGAAGGTGATGGACGCTTGCGCCATGGCCTCGATGTTGGATTGATGGACGCTGTGATCGTCATCGAAGAAGGTGCCGTGATAGACGAGACGGACCGGCTCCTCCGGGCACTCTCGAGCCGGATTGACGAACCAGCTGGTGGCGGGACGGCCGGTGGGCGAATTGCCGATGTAGGCGTGGAGCCGACCAGCGTCGTCGAGCACTTCGAAGTCGGCGCGGCCGTCACCGTCGTAGTCCACCGGGCCGAGAGCCACCACTGAGTCGGAGTTGAACCCGATGGTCAAGGTCTGCTCAAGCTGCCAGGCACCATCGAGGCGAAAGACGCTGATGGTGGCGGGGGAACCCGCGTAGAGGGCGAACAGCTCGGGGGTATTGCCTCCATCGCGGTCACCGGCGGCGAGGTGAAGCGGCGCTCCCGCCGGGAGGGGCGCCTCGTGGATGACAGTGTCAAAGGAGGGGCCCTGGTAGACGAGCAGGCTTCCATCGGAGGTGGCCATCCACAGATCGGCCTGGTGATCACCGTCGAAGTCGGCAGCGGTGACGGCGGCCAGGTCTGGATTTAGGGCGGTGTCGATGGTGGTGATGTCGGCGAACCGACTCCGGCGGGTGGCGATGGTGGCAGTCACTTGGTTCCCGTCTCGGTTGAGCACGATAAGGTCCTGTCCGCTGTCGCCATCGATGTCGGCCAGCAGGACGATTTCGGCGCCGGCAAGGTGGGGATCGGGTAGGAACCAGCGCACGATCGAGCAGCCGTCGAACAAGTGGGTGCCGGTGGCGATGTCGAGGACGGACCCGTCGGGATGGGAGCGAAGTCCGATGACATCAACTGCGCCATTGCCGGTGCCGTCGGCCAGGACTATCCGGTAGCGATCGGTGACCGGGCCGAAGACGGTGGCGGTGGCAGTTCCGTTCGCGGGAAAGGGCCGTTTGCTGGTCAAGGGGGGGAGGGGGGTGAGGGGGTCGCTGCCGCTGGCCCGGGGACCGAGCCACGAGAAGTGCATCGGGTCTTTGAACGACGGCCAGTCGCCGCCCCAGCAAAACCCGGCTTCTTTCCAGGAGTCGACGAACCAGGCGGGCATGTTGGTGATGAGCTTGCCGTCTTCCCGGTAAGGGTTGGCGGAGTAGTTCATGTCGATGGCCAGGCCGAGGGCGTGACGGGAGAGCTGGTGGGACCCGCCCCGGAGGGTGCGAGCCACGAAGGTAGATACCGAAGTGATCGGGTAAACCCGGCCGGCGGCGGCGTGTTGGGCCAGGGTTTGGGCTACTTCTTGGAAGGCGGGCAGGGCCGTCTGGTGGACCAGTACCTTCTGTCCGCCGCTTCCCGGCACTTCCCAGGACACCAGCCGGGCTTTGACCTGGGAGAGAGTGCGGCCGAAATAGGTGCCAAAAGGGCCGAGGATGGGTTCGTCACTGGGGACCGCACCCGACTTGGTCATGTAGGTCGGGCGGGTGTAGGGCTCGCCGCAGGTGGAGGACTCGGAGAAGCTGGTCCAGCGAACTGAACTGTCAGAAGTCGCCAGGGCGGGAGCGGGAGGCGCTCCCACGATCAAGGCCAAGGCCAGCAGCAAGAGTCGTTTCACTCCCCGGTCCCATCGGTGGCTGAACCGCACCTATTGAGACGTTCTCAGCCCAAGCTGTCAAATGCGCTCTTCACGGCTTGGGCCGAGGCGCGGAGCGCGGCATGTTCCTGGGGCGTAGCGGTGAGGGGAAGGACCCGTCCTGCCCCCGCCGCGTCGACCCTTCGGGGGAGAGAAATACAGACCTCACCCAAGCCGATATCGGGGGGAATCGGTGCGGTGACGGGTAGCACCGAGGAGTAATCAGCGTGGTCGAGCGCCTCGAGAATGTGAACGGTGGCCAGGCCGATCGCCCAACTGGTCGCCCCTTTTCCGGCGATGATCTGGTAAGCAGCGTGCCGGACCTGATGGAGGATGTCCTTCCGGTCTGCTTCGCTCAGCACCTGCCCATCACTGCACGGCACCTCGGAAATGGAAGCTCCCCCAATGGTGGCCGACGACCAGAGGACCGTCTCACTGTCGCCGTGTTCACCTACCACATAGGCATGGACATGGCGTTCGGCGATTTGATAACGGAGGGCGAGGAGGTGACGAAGGCGGGAGGAGTCGAGAACCGTCCCCGACCCCAGCACCGTGCCCTCGGCGCGTCCGGTGACTTGGATAGCCAGCTGGGTGAGGACGTCGACCGGATTGGTGACGATAAGAAGCAGGGCTTTCGGGGCGACACGAATGACCTGGGGCAGGAGTTGGCGGAGGAGGTCAGCGTTGCGGGCGGTGAGGTCGAGGCGGTTCTCACCGGGGCGCTGTTTGGCCCCGGCGGTAACCACCACCACGCTGGCATCTCGACAGAGGGCCAGGTCGTCGCCACCTTCGATGATGGCCGGACGGAGGAACTGCAGACCGTGGCGGAGATCGAGAACTTCGGCCAGCGCTTTGGCGCCGTTTACGTCGTAGAGGGACACCCGGCCTGCCACCCCTCGATTGAGGGCGGCGAAGGCGATGGCTGTTCCTACGCTTCCGGCTCCGATGATGGCGAGGTGATTCATGGCTTGGACCGGTCACGGTACCTCCGGGGGGCGGCCTCCCTTTCGAGGGCCAAGCCTTCGGCATGGCTGAGGACTTCGATGGCATCGTTCCTCTTGCCCCGCAAGGCCCGGCGGACCACATCGACCATGGGAATCTCGTCTTCTCCTTCGAAGTAAACGTGGCCCTTCTTCCACTTGGAGACGTTCCAGCCCCAGACGGCCCGACCGGGGGGATATTCACTGCCCAGGAGCTCGCTGACTGCCCGGAAGTCATCGAAGGGCACGTAAACGAAGGGACCTCCCGGCCCTATCATCCGAGTGGGGATGGGTGGGGCGAGGGGGGGCGTCTTGGCTCCTTTAGCCTTCAAGCCGGCGATGATCTCGTCTGGATCGAGATCGAAGGATTCGAGCAACGTCCGGTCACCGATGGTGCCGTAGGCCAGGCCGAGCAGGGCAATCTCGTCGGTCACGCCCCCGTTGCCTAGTCCGATGGCGATTCCTTGGGTCCACCCCAGAACCAGCTGGTAGCTCGGCGTCGAAGTTGTTCCTTTGCGCCGCCGAGGGCGGCTCCATTTGCGGATCCTTTCAAACACGACGTCGTAGGTCAGGCCGAGGTCGGTGAGGACCTCCGAAGCGATGGTCGGGTGTTCGGGGTTGAGCAGAGCTAGAAGGAAGTGCTCCTGGCCCACGTAGCCAGTGCGGGTCTTTTCTGCTTCTCGAAACGCCCGTTTCGACAACTTCTGGTCGGCACCTGGATTCCAACGGCGGACCGCATCACCTTCTATCGCCTGGACGAGTTCCTTCCAGGAGTCGAAGCCGGCTTCGCGGGCGATGATGACCTGGGCGTCGCGGAGGGTGAAGACCCAATTGGCGGCCCTTTCGATCGGGCGGCCGGCGAACTTGGGATGGTGGGTGAGCAACCGATCCAGGGCCGATGGATCTCGTTCGGCCAGGGCTCGCTTGAGTTCTTTGGCCTGGATACGGAGTTGATGCAGATCCGGTCGATCCGGCAGCGAAGCCATGACGACCTCCTTCCCTTTACGCCCGTGTCGGCTGGCCCGGGCGGGGTCGGAGATCAACTTGGTGAACTCACACATGCAGGTGGACTCGGTCCTTGCCGCCGACGGGAGGCGTCCTGCGACGCACTATCACCAAGGATAGCTAACCCATTCTGCGCGGATTTTTACGTCACAGGGACGGAAAAATCTTCACGGCACCGGCGTGAGGGTCGATCCGTGCAGATTTTTGCGTCGTGGCGACGGAAAAATCCGCGCAGACGGTCAGGCGCGGCGGCGCTGCACTTCGGCGACCACCGCTTCGAGGATCGGGTGGAGGTCGCCGATCACCGCGTAGTCGGCTTTGGTCACCATCGGTGACTCCGGATCGGTGTTGATGGCGAGGACACTCTTCGAGGCCATCATCCCCACCCAGTGTTGGATGGCTCCCGAGATCCCACAGGCGATATAGAGATTGGGAGCCACCCGGGTGCCGGTTTGGCCCACCTGGTCGGAGTGGGGCCGCCAGCCGTTGTTAGTCACCACCCGCGAGCACCCCACCGCCCCACCCAAGAGGCCCGCCAGTTCCTCGAGGATGGCGAAACCCTCGGGCGACCCGACGCCGCGGCCCCCAGACACCACCACCGGGGCGGTGGTGAGGGTGATGCCTTCCGACACCGTAACCCGCTCGGCTACCCGGGTCCGAGCCAGTTCCTCGGGCAACTCCGGGTGGAAGGTGGTAACCCTCACCAGCGAGCTCCCTGCTTCTAGAGGCCGTGCCTCGATGGCATGGGGGGCGACGGTGGCGAGCTTGACGAAGGCTGAGAGCCGAGCCTCCTCGAAGAGGCTTCCTCCCCACCGCACCCGGGTCAATTCCCAATCTTCTCCTGCCGGCTTCACCGCGATGACGTTGGCGGCCAAAGGCAGATCCAATAGCGCGGACAAGTGAGCCATCACCTCGTTACCCCGCTCCGACCCGGCCGCCAGCATCGCCGCCGGCATCTCCTGTCCGACCAGTTGGGCGAGTGCCTCCCCGATCGCCTCAGGGGCATAGTCGGTCAACATCTCGTGGTCGATCTGCCAGTGGCGATCCACCCCACCTACCACCGTCGGCCCGACTGTTACCGCCTCAGGCTCCCCGAGCGAGGCCGCCAGCGCCAAAGCTTGGAGCGAGGTCTCCTCCACCCCACCCTCGCCGGTTTCGAGATAGACCAGGACCCGGCTCACAACAGCCCCAGCTCTTCGAAGAGGTCGACCACCGCCGGAGCGGCTTCGGGTCCGCGGCCAAGGATGGTGGTGGCGGTCTTCTGCTCGGGGGGAGTGAACATCCGCACCATCTGCAGGCCACCCGCTGGGGCGGTGGCTGCCCTCGCGGCGATCTCGGCCTTCTTGGCCTTGAGGCGCCCGGGAAGGGTGGGATAACGGGGAAGGTTGATCCCCTCTTTGACCGCCACCACCGCAGGCAGTGTCAGGTGATAGACCTCAAAGCCGGCGTCTGTTTCCCTACGGGCAGCTACCGAGGTGTCTTCCACGGTCAAACCTTTGATGCCGCTGATTACCGGCCTTCCCAGGCTGTGGGCGACCCGGATTCCGACCTGGTAACCGCCCGAGTCGGCCGACTCGTTTCCGAACAGGATCAGGTCGAAGGCGCCTCCCTCGGCTTCTATTTCAACAATCCGGGCGGCCAGGGCAGCTGCGGTGGCTTGCGGATCCCAATCGGAGCCGTCGGTGGTCAACAACACCCCTTCATCGGCGCCTACCGAAACCGCGTAGCGCAGCTGCTCCTCAGCTTCCACCGGACCCAGGGTTATCACTGTCACCGAGCCCCCGTGTATCTCCTTGAGGCGGATGGCCTCTTCCACCGCACACTCCTCGTGGGGGCTGACGGTGAAGGAAAGGTGTCGGGCGTCGACCGCCCGGGCATCTGCGGTGAGATTGATCTGGGCCCCAGGGGCGGGCACCCGCTTCACGCCGACGAGGATTCTCACGACGCGCCTCCTTCGGGCCTGACACTGTCGTTGTCATAACGGTCAAAGATCGGATCGGCCGACACCAGGGTTAGTCCCTCCAGCTCCGATTGGGCGATCAACCGCCGGTCGAACGGGTCGCGATCCGAGGTCCTCATCTGGGAAGGGACGTATTGCCGGGCCCGTTTTCAGACGCCGGGATCAGTTTGGCCACATCAAGCCTTCATTCGCTCGTCCTTGGGGTCGAAGAGGGGGGTCGATCCCACCACCGCCACCGTGACCGGGTACAGCTCGTCCATGTACATCACCGCCAGGTCGTTCCCTTCCACGGCGTGGTCGGGGGGCAGGTAGGCCATCAAGAGGTACTTGCCCACAGAGGGGCCGGCCCCGGCGGTGGTTACATAGGAGGGTCGGCCTTTACGATCGACGATGCGGTCACCGGACGGGGTGGTAATCGGTTCCCGGCCGGTGGGGTAGCGGGCGATCCCATCCCGGGCAGAGAGGTGGTCTTCCACCGTCAGGGTGCACAGAATGGCGGCCGGTTGTTCGTCCCGCGCCTTCAGGTAGGCCTCCTTGCCGATGAAGTCAGCTTCCTTGACCTTGGGCCGGGCGAGGCCTGCTTCTACCGGGTTGTATTCGCTCTCCAACTCGGCTCCCATCAACCGATAGCCCTTCTCGATACGCCCGGTGGTTCCGTAGACCCCGGCGCCGACCGGTACCACATCGAAGTCCTGGCCTGCCTCCCATAGGCGGTCCCACATCGGCATCCCCTGATCGGTGGGAACGTAGATCTCCCAACCCAGGTCACCGACATAGGAGATGCGGAAGAGGCGGGCGTTGATCGAGCCGAAGTCGACTGCCTGGGTGGAGCCGTAGGGGAAAGCGTCGTTGGACAGATCGTGATCGGTGATGGACTGCACTAGATCCCGCGCTCGAGGACCCCATACCCCAATGGTGACGTAGGCCGAGGTGAGGTCTTCCATGTGCACCGACCCGTCTTCCGGCAAGTGGCGCCGGAACCAGTGTTTGTCCCGCGGCCCGTCGAAGGCGCCGGTGACCACCCGGTAGTGCTCGTCGGCCAGGCGGAGGATGGTGAGATCAGCTTTAAAGCCGCCCCCTTCGGTCAGAAGGGGTGTGTAAACCGAGCGGCCCACTTTGACGTCAACGTTGTTGACGGCCAGCTTCTGCAGGTAGTCGACCGTTCCGGGTCCGGTGAACTCGAAGATGACGAAGGGAGAAAGGTCCACCATTCCCACCCGCTCCCGCATCGCCAGGTGCTCGGCGTTCTGGATCGGCGACCACCAGCGGCGGTCCCACTCGTGGGGTCGATCTTCTACCCCGTAGCCGGCGACCAAGGGGGCGTTGGCCTCGTACCAGTGGGGCCGCTCCCAACCTCCAGCTTCGAAATACACGGCCCCCAACGCCTCGGTTCGAGAATGGAAGGGAGACTGCCGCTTGTTGCGTTCCGAGGCCCATTGCTCCCGGGGATGGACGATGCCGTAGGTCTTGTTGAAGTGCTCCGAGCAGCGGGCCCGGATGTGGTGTTCGGTGCGGGCGTAGGGATAGAACCGAGCCACATCGGAGGCGTGAGGGTCGAGTTCCGGATAACCGTTGGTCATCCATTCGGCCACCGCCCGTCCCGTTCCCGGGCCTTCTTTGATCCAGATCGCCGCCGCCGACCAGAGGCCGCGAACCTCCACGGTCTCGCCGATCAAAGGCATGGCGTCGGGGGTGAGGGACAACAAGCCGTTGATGGCGTATTTGATCTCGGCCCCGGAAAGAATGTCCGGCATCAGCTCCAGGGCGTCTTCCAACTGTTCGTCGAAGTCATCGGGGGTGAACGGCAGCTCGGTGGGGGAGAGACGAGCCTCGCCGATGGACGGGATCTCGTCAGGGGCGTGGAAGATGGGGCGATGGGCATAGGAACCCACCTCCATCGAACCGGCGGTTTGCCGCTCGTACATGTAGACGTCCATGTCGCGGACGATGGGGAAGGCGAGTTCCTTTCCCGACTCGACCAGGATCGGGATCGGACCCACGTCGATCATTTGATGAACCGCCGGGGTTAGGGGGATGGTGGCCCCGGCCATTCGGGCCAGGCGAGGGCTCCAGACCCCGCAGGCGATGACCACGTATTCGGCCTCGATGCGGCCCTTGTCGGTGATGACCGCCCTGATCCGCGGACCCAAGATCGAATGGGTCTCGGTTTCCATTCCCAGGATCTCGGTGTTGGCGAAAGTCTGCAGCGCGCCCATGCCCTGGGCTCGTTCCCGGAAGATGGTCCCCGCTCGTAACGAATCCACCGCCGAGACGGTCGGGTAATAACAACCCCCGAGGAGGATTTCCTCATTGATGAACGGCACCAACTCTTTGATCTCAGCGGGACCGACCAGATGGGCCTCCATGTCCCAGTTCTTGGCCGAACCCAGCCGCCGGCGCAGTTCTTCCATCCGGGCCTCGGTGCGGGCCACCTCGATTCCCCCGCAGCTGACGTTGACCCCCATCTCCTCGTACTGTTGCTGGCTGTCGATGGTGAGCATCGCCATCTCTTTGTTGTGATCGACGGGGAAGATGAAGTTGGAGGCGTGACCGGTGGAGCCGCCGGGGTTGGGGAGGGGGCCCTTGTCGATCTGGACTATGTCCCGCCAGCCCAATTCGGCCAGATGGCCGACGACTGAGTTGCCCACGATCCCGGCCCCGATGACGACGACCCGGGCGCTTGCGGGGAGATCACTCACAACAACCTCACTTCCTCGGTCTTCCCCATATTGACTGCTTATGGACAGCGATGCCGGCCGCAGACTAATGTTCCAGGATATAGCACAAACCCACATCGTGGAACTTGTAGGAGTGTTTCATGGCTGAGGAAGAGCTCGATCTCAACGCCCTGGCCGACGACGAGCTCGTCACCCAGATGCACGACGACCTCTACGACGGTCTGGCCGCAGAGATCGTCGAAGGCACCAACATCTTGCTCGGCCGCGGCTGGGAGGCCCAGCGGGTGCTCAACGAGGCCTTGGTCGAAGGGATGCGAATCGTGGGGATCGATTTCCGCGACGGGATTCTCTTCGTACCCGAGGTACTCCTGGCCGCCAACGCCATGAAAGCGGGGATGGAGGTGCTTCGCCCGCTCCTGGCCGAAACCGGGGCGAAAACCATCGGCAAGGTGGTCATCGGCACCGTCAAAGGTGACATCCACGACATCGGCAAGAACCTGGTGGCGATGATGCTGGAAGGAGCGGGCTTCGAGGTCATCAATCTGGGTATCAATACCGACGCCGACAAGTTCATCGCGGCTCTGGAAGAGCACAAACCAGACATTCTGGGGATGTCGGCTCTCCTCACTACGACTATGCCTTACATGAAAGTGGTCATCGAGACCCTGAAAGAGAAGGGGATCCGCGACGACTACATCGTTTTGGTGGGTGGAGCGCCCTTGAACGAGGAGTTCGGCAAGGCCATCGGGGCCGACGCTTACTGCCGTGATGCTGCGGTCGCGGCCGAAACCGCCGAGGCGTTGGTACTGGCCCGGCGGATGACGTCGGGGGAAGAGACGTGATGCCCCTGGTCACTTCTCCCCCCAGGAGCGAAGCGACTTTGGGCTCTTCTCCCCCCAGGAGCGAAACGAAG
>DATEDX010000088.1:0-6899 GCA_035281425.1 Acidimicrobiia bacterium | reverse complement strand
CGCCAGCGGCAACATCATCGGCATCAAAGAGTCAGGTTCGACCGGGGGGCCCAGCTCCTCGAGCGAGGCTTCGCCGCTGGCGAGAAGAGCAGCAGCGGGAGCAAAGATGTCGCGGCCCTGGAAGGTGGCGCCGGGACCTGGAATTCGAGCCTCGGGATTCTCTAAAGCGTGGACCGCGCTGGCGCCGCCGACCATGGCCACCGCCGGGGACAACAAACCGTTATCCGGGCCGACGAAGTAGCCGAACTCGGTGGCGGCGGCAATGGGCCGCCGCTCGGTTCCCACTCCGGGATCCACCACTGCCAGAACCACCCCTGGGGGCAGATATTGGATGGCGCGGGTGAGAGCTAAAGCTCCGGCCCGAATGTCGCCCGGGGGGATTTGGTGGGTGACGTCGATCACTTGGGACTGAGGGGAGATGCGGGCGATGACACCTTTGACCACCCCAACGAACTCGTCTTGGAGCCCAAAGTCGGAAAGGAAACTGATCGGCGCGGCCAAGGCGGCGAGCTTAGGGGGCTGGCCCTCACTTCCGGGAAGGGGTGATCTGCCCTCCCATTGGGCTTCACCGGGAGGGCGGGCCCTCACCCGTATGATGCCCCGATGGTGCAATCCGTCCACGCCGAGATGGCGCGCGAGCTCGTATCTGCCCGGACGGTGATGCTCATCGGGGCCATCGACACCGGGAAGACGGCCATGGCCCGCCGCATCATCGCCGAGGCCCTGGAAGCGGGCAAGACGGTGGGTTATGTCGACGCCGACATCGGCAACACCACCACTGGACCCCCCACCTGTGTGGGTCTCAAGGTGGTATCAGACACCACTGCTGTCGACCATCTAGCCGAAGCCGACGCCCTTCACTTCGTGGGTGGCATCAGTCCTGATCGCCTGGTCCTGCAGCAGGTGATCGCCACCGCCGCCATGGTGGAACAGGCTCGCCAGCGCTCCGACCTGGTGGTCGTGGACACCACCGGCGTGGTCTCGGGAGTAGTCGGGGAGAGCCTCAAGTACCACAAGATGGAGTTGTGCCGGCCTGATCGGGTGGTCGCCATGCAGCGGGGCGGCGAACTGGAGCCGGTGGTGGGGATGTTGCGACGTTTCTTCGGAGCCGATGTCATCACTCTTCCCGTCGAACCTGAGGTGCTCCCCTCCAGTCCCGACGAGCGGGCCGCCCGCCGGGCCGGCAAGTTTGAGACAGCTTTTGCACCTCCGCTCGACCGCTGGCGGGTCAAACCCACGGTCTTCGCGCCCACTCTCCCCACCGGGCTCGACCCCTCACGTCTCGATCATCTGCTGGTGGGTCTCCACGACGGCGAAGGGCATTGCCAGGGCTTGGGGTTCCTCGAAGCTGATGAGGGCACCCTCCGGGTGGCGACCAACCGGGGCGAAGGCATGCAGGGTCTGCGCCTCGGCTCTCTCCGGATCGATCCGGTCAGCTATGCGACCCGCCCGGTCAACCTCCGCGAGATCATGTTCGGTCTCTAGAAAGCTACCGGCTACCGGCTTCCGGCTACCGGCTCAATAAGCGCCCAAGGAACTTCTCCGGCCCGACTGCCCGCACTTCCCCGAACGGACTCTCAGGCCGGATAGGCACCTTGGGCGCTACCCAGCGACAGTACGAAGCGGGACTGACCCAGTCAACCGCCTCGAAGAAGCTTCGTTTTCGCGACCTAGCGACGTACTTCGTACTGGATGGATTCAAATGGCTATGTCTCATCGAGCCGGTGACCGAATCCAGGGGCTTATCCCCACTTTCCACAGGTTTCCACAGGGGGTTGTGCACAAGCCCTTGTTGGCAACTTTCTAGGCCATCTTTTCGCGGTCGAAACCGGCCTGAAGCAGTGTGCGAAAAGACACCTCTACTGCCTCGTAGATCTCCGCCAGCACGTAGTCGAGTTCCGCATCACTGACCCGCTCGACGGGAAGCCGAGCGCGCAGAATGAGAGCACCCTCCCCGTCGAGGGCGAAGTGCACCCGAAACGATCGACCGTTGCGGATCAGGGCCTGCCGGTAGACCTCTAACTCATGAGGTGGGGGAGGAAGCAGATAGGCCTCCATCACCACCGAACGATCACCGATCCAGATCCAAGTGGTGGTGGCGTCCCGCACCGTCTGGCGCATCCGCACTGCCCATCGCCCCTCCACCTCTTCGGCGTATTCGACATCTGATTCTGGATCTTCCACCCACTCCTGCACCCGGCGGGCGACGTGAGCAGCGGCGGTCTCATCCACCCGTCAGCACACCTCGGTAGAGCTCCAGGTACCGGCGAACGGTGGCGTCCCAGGAGAAACGCCGCGACCAGCGAACCCCCGCCGCCCCCATCTTGGCGGCCAGTTCCGGGTCGTCGAGCAGGGTCAACACCGCCCCGGCGTGGTCCGCCGGGTCCCAGCCGTCGACCAGCATCCCGGTGCTGCCGTCGTCGATCACGTCCATCAGCCCCCCGATCCGAGCCGCTACCACCGGCCGCCCACAAGCCTGAGCTTCGGCGGCTACCAACCCGAAACTCTCCGAACGGGAAGGGACCACCACCACATCGGCGGCCCGATAGAGGTCGGGAACCAGCCCGTGGGGAACCGGACCGAGGAAACGCACCCGGCTAGCGAGTCCCATTTCGATGCTCCGCCGCCGCAATCGGACCAGTTCGTTCTCCCCGCTCGGTCCCGACGGCCCCCCCACTACGACCAAGGTGGTATCGGGATGGCGGGCGACGATGGCCGGCATCATTTCTACTGCCACATCGGGACCTTTGATGGGCTGAATGCGCCCTACGAACAGCACCACCGGTCCCGGTCCCACCCCGAGGCGCTGCCGGGCTCGAGCCCTCGAACCGGGTCGGAACAATTGGTGGTCGACGCCGGGAGGTGAGGTGCAGAGGCGGCTGGGATCGGCCCGGTAGAACTCGAGCAGCTCTTGGGCCTCTTGCGGGGTAGAGGCCATGACACAGTCGGAGCCTTCGATCACTTCGTGTTCGGCGGCAATGCGGAGCAGACTTTCGGGGGGTTCATCGGGGCGGCGGTTGCCGTCTTTTACCCGACCCAGGGTGTGGAACGAGTTGGCGAGGGGGATCCCGAGCTGCCGTTTGACCAGCAGCCCCGCCCACCCCGACAACCAGTAGTGAGAGTGGAGGATCTGGGGTGGGTCGACTCGCAGCGAAGCCGCCACCTCGCGGGCGAAGGTACGCACGTACCGGGGAAGGCTTGCCATCGGGAGGGGGGTAGGTGGACCGGCGTCGACGTGGCGGACCCGATAACCAGGCACCACTTCGACCAGGGGAGGGTCGTCGTGGTCGCGGCGGCGGGTGAACACCGTGGTGTCGACTCCCCGTCCGGCCATGGTCCGGGACAACTCGTCGATGTAGACGTTCATGCCTCCGGCGTCGCCGATCCCGGGCTGCAGCAGTGGGGAGGTATGCATGGACAAAAAGGCGATCCGATCGATCATCGGAATCCCTCCGGCACCGTCGCCTCGACCCGATAGAGGGGCCGGGGTTGGGCCCCCAGCCGAGATTTATAAGACTCGGCCCCCTTGAGGAAGTCGAAGTAGGAGATGCCCTCGTCGATGACCGACTCCATCACCGTGGCCAGGGCAACCATGCCCGGGCTGGCGTGCTGGTAGCGAGGCTCGTAACCCGAGTTGTAGAGGTAGTAAGCGCTGTCGTCCACCCAGGCAAACAAGCAGGCGGTGGCCTGTCCGCGGTGGGAAAGGAGGTCCAAGCGCCACCCGGGCTGAACGGCCAGGCGGCGGAAGAAGGCCTCGCGGGTGGGGGTCATGAACTCACCTTTGCGCCCCTCGGAGAGTCGATGGAGGCGGATGAACTCATCGAGGGCGAAGCCCGGGCCACGCTCGGTCGAGAACTCGATCGGCCCCACCTCGCTTTGGTAGCGCCGGCGTTTGCGTCGAAGCTCGTGCCGCTCCTTCTTACCAATCATCTCGTAGAAGGCATCCGCTGTCTCCGGCAACTCGACCACCATCGCCACTTCGTGTTCGGTCACGATGGGGAACAGACCGCCGGCCGCCAACCCCTCTTCAATTGGTTTGAGGGCTTCGGCGGGCAACGAGTCGAGTGACAAGGTGGTTCCGGGTACCAGTTGATGGGCTAATTCCCGGCAAAGGTCGAAGACATCACCCCCCAAAGGGGCGTGGTAGTCGGTGAGGTCGGAGTCACCTGCTAGTTCGACCCTGACCCCGTCCCTCACCAGCAGCATCGAAGTACCCGGCTGGCGGGCGAGGAGCAGTTCTCCGGGAGGCGACAGTTCCTCCCACCACGCCTGGAGAAACGGCGAGCCGGGGAAAGGCCCCACTCGATGGGCGATGGGAGCTAGACCCTCCTCCATGGCGGGGAAATCTTTGGCGGGGATCAACTCCATGTGAGCTCCAAACGCGAACGGTAGGCACCGACCGGCTCCCCGCCACCTTTGACCACTGGGTGACGAAAGGGCTCGAGTGCCCCTGCCGCCTCCAGGGGAGTCACTCCCAGAGCGTCGAGCGCGGCGATGGCGGCCATCCCCGCCACCCGTTCGGAGCCGTCCCAACACTTGACCGCCACCCCGAAGCGGCCCCCCACCGCCACCCCCAACGAACCCATGGCGCCTCGTTTGGCCACCGCCGGACAATGCCGAGCGATGGCGGCATCGGGGTTGGCCTCCCCCGAAACCAGACCCGGGTAGGTGTGCATCACGGTGTAGATGGAAGCAAGGCCTTGATCATGAGCCAACCGAGCGAAAGCCCGAGCCATTCCCCGGGTGGAGGTGAGGTACACGGGGACTCCGCACCCGTCGACCCCCACGATGCGGTCGACCTCGGCCACCTCGACCATAAATTCGAGCATCGCCTTCTGAAGGGGATGGTCAGGCTGGGGATAGGTAGGTAGCGGCCAGCCGGAGTTCTGACTGGCTCGGAGCATGGCGGCATGTTTCCCTGAACAGTTGTGAAAGATCCGCCGGGGGCCGGCGGCGCCGTCGGCCACCACCCGGCGCATGGCCGCCGGGCGCAGCGGCCAGTCGGGCGGGCAGCGCAGATCGGCTTCAGACAGTCCCACCCCCGCCAGCATCCCTTCCACCACCTCCAAGTGGGCGGCTTCGCCGTCGTGGCTGGCACAGGCCAGGGCCAGCTCGGTAGGGGCCAACCCGGCGCCGCAAGCCTGGCTCACCGCCGCTTGGAACGGTTTGGCCGCCGACCGAAAGTAGAAGGGCTGGTCGATTTCCCCGGCTTGAGCAATCAGCTCCCCATTGGTATCAAACACGGCCACCGCTCCGTGATGGACGGTCTCCGTCACCCCGGAGCGGACCTGCTCGGCCAGCACCCCTAGCTGGGACGCAGGGCGGGATCGCCGAGGCCGTGCTTGTAACGAGCCACCACCTCAGCCTGCAAGGCGTCGAGTACCGCCTGAACCCGAGAGCGAGCGGCGGAGAGTTCGGCCTCCACCTCCGCCAACTCGGTGGCGGCCTCCTCCAGATCCTCTCCACTCAGCTCACCCAGGCGGATCATGAGGTCGCTCCCCAGCACCCGATCCACCAGCCGCCGGCCCTTGATGGGAAGCGGAGGCAATTCGGTGGAGAGATGGCGGGCGGGGCCACCCCCCGACCGATCCCTCCCGGCGAGGATCTCGGGAAGAGCATCGAGGACGCTGCGCTCTTCGTCTCCCCGCCGCCGCCTCAACTCGAAGGCGACCAGATCCATGCGCCCGTGAAGCAAACGGCGGTAGTAGGAAAGTTCGTTCTCGACCTCATCGGCCAGGTCGCGACGGCGGCGCAGCTCGTCGAGGTCCAGCGATTCCACGTCTTCGGTGAACTCGGGATCGAGTACCTGGTCGAGACGGCGTCGCTCGGGAGCGGTGTCGGTGGACACGGGAGGCAGGTTACCGGCAGGCGGCCACAAGTGTGGGGTAGGGATTGACGGCAGCACCGCCTCGGCCCGTGGGATGGATCTCGAAGTGGAGGTGGGGAGCGCCACCGGAGGCGTTGCCAGTGTTCCCGTTGTAACCCACCACGTCTCCCCGAGAGACCCTCTGGCCGCTAGAGACATTCCACCCGCTGAGGTGGGCGTAGTAATAGGCGGTGCCGTTCTCGGCGGTGAGCCACACTGTCTTACCTCCCAACCCACTGTTCCCGATCGAGACGGTGCCCGAGGCCACGGCGTAGAGCGGGGCTCCATGGGGACCCATCATGTCGGTGCCCTTGTGAGTGCGTCCTCCCGAGCGGGGAAAGCCCCAAGAGTCGATGAACCGCGACCCGGGGAAGGGGCAGATGAAACCGGGGGTGGCCGAGGGCGGCGCTCCGGCGGCTCCGCCTCCACGGCCGGCGGCCGCCGCCGCCCTGGCGGCTTGTTCTAGGTCGTATTGCTTCTGCAGGTTCTTACACCGCTGCGACAACTTCTCGTAGGCGGCCAGATCTGCCGCCATCGCCCGCTCCTGGGCGTCTTTGGCTTCCAGGCGTTGCGCCTCGACCTGGCGCAACTCCACTTCCTGCTCTTGCAGACGAACTTGGAGTCCGTCCAGCTCTGACTGGGCTGCGGCCAGATTGCCGGCAGCTTCGATCTGATCACCGGCCGCGGCCGACATGAATTCGGAGGCCGTGATGATCTGATCGAGTGAACCGGCCATGAAGAAGACCGCACTCTGGCTGCCGGCGCTCATGTAGGCCTCGACCGCTTGTTCCTCGAACTGGGTAAGAGCGACATCCATTTCCTGGCGACGCAGATCGATGGCGTCGGTGGTGCGCTGCTGGCGGTAGAGGACATTGTCGACCTCAACCTGGGCGGCCTCATAGGCCAGAGCCGCCTCCCGGAAGGCTGCCTGCGCATCCTGCCATTCTTCATATGCCTCGCCCGAAGAGGCGCAAGCGGCCTCGACTTGACTCTTGGAGACGGCATTTGCCGAGCCGGGAATGAGGGCCAACAC
>DATEDX010000087.1:0-3583 GCA_035281425.1 Acidimicrobiia bacterium | reverse complement strand
CGCCGTAAACGCATTACCCGGCACCCGCTCCGCCAACACCTTCGTAATCGCCGCCGTCAACGTCGTCTTCCCATGATCAATATGACCCATCGTCCCCACATTCACATGCGGCTTCGAACGCTCAAACTTCGCCTTACCCATGCTTCTAACCTCCTACTTTCCGATCTCCAGTATGTAGCGGCGGGCAGACTCGAACTGCCGACCTCTCGATTATGAGTCGAGCGCTCTCACCGGCTGAGCTACGCCGCCTCAGCCGCTCGGCTTCGCCGAGCGGCGGTTTTGAGTCATGAGTTTTGAGTCATGGTCGCCGCCTCGGCGGCATCCTCTCCACTCAGCACTCACAACCCATAACTCATCACTGCGAGCGGCGAAGCCGCTCGCACCGAGCCCCCTTGCGGAATCGAACCGCAGACCTCCTCCTTACCATGGAGGCGCTCTGCCTGCTGAGCTAAGGGGGCGAAGAACGTCAGTTGTCGTTGCCTGGTTGGTGCCGGGAGAAGGATTTGAACCTCCGAAGGCGATAGCCGGCAGATTTACAGTCTGCTCCCTTTGGCCGCTCGGGCATCCCGGCCCGCCCGAATGAGACATCGGGGCCGAGACATCATAGTCAAAACAAGCCCGAAAGACCTTAGGCGGAAGCGTCGCTCTGCTTGCCGAGCCGCCAGGCGATCAGCACCGCCACCGGGCCGAGCAAGGTGAGGAGCCAGCCTTGGGGAACCCCGAGCGCCACCACCCCCAGCCCCGAGAACCAGGTGAGGGCGGCGGCGATTCGCAGCGCCCGCCCCAGACCCTTGGCGAGACGGATTCGCAGACCGGGATCCACCTCATCGAAGCCCCCATCGGCGGCCACGAAACGCAGCTGGCGCCGCCGAACATCGGCCAGCCAGGCACCAACGGCACAGGGATACATCACCGCCAATCCCAGCCAGAAGGGGCTGACGAGGATGGCCCCCGCCACGCCCACCGCCAGTCCCGCCACCAGCAGGGGGGTGACAATCCGCAGATGACGGAGCGCCCATGCCGGGCCCAACACCGCAGAACGGGCAGCGAACACCATCGACCAGGCTATGACCGCGACCGGCACCGCCACCCCCACCCAGAGGGCGGGAGTGAGACCCAGCCTGATCAAACCCGACCCATCAGCGGAGGCCGGAGGCCATCTGGGTGAGGCGCTCGATACGGTCTTCGATGGGGGGATGGGTGGCGAACAAGGACATGAGACCGCCGCCCTGACGCCGGCCGAAGGCTTTGACCGGGTTCTCGATGTAGAGAGGAGCAAACGCCGGGTTGACGTTCATGGGGATGCGGGCAGTGGCCGCTCCCAACTTGTTGAGGGCGGAAGCCAGTTGGAGCGGTCGCCCAGTGATCTCGGCCCCGGAGGCGTCGGCTTGGTACTCCCGGGTCCGGGAGATGGCCATGCGGATGATGAGGGCGGCAATGGGAGCCAAGATGATCGAGGCCAAGGCGGTAATGGCCGCCAAGGGGTTGTTGCGGTTGTCGGAGCCGCCCCCGAACCAAAACGCCATCCGAGCGAAGATGGTCAAGGCCGCCGCCAGCATGGCGGCAATGGCGCTGATCAAGATATCGCGGTTCTTGACGTGGCTCAGTTCATGAGCCAGGACTCCTTCCAGTTCGTCCTGGTTCATAACTTGGAGAATCCCGGTGGTGACAGCAATCACGGCTTTCTCCGGGTTGCGCCCGGTGGCGAAGGCGTTGGGCTGAGGAGCCTCGATCAAGTAGATGCGGGGCATGGGCAGGTCGGCCCGAGCGGCCAGGTTGCGCACTGTGGAATAGACCTGAGGTAACTGGTGCTCTTCCACCGGCTTGGCGCGGGAAGCGGCCAGAGCGAGTTTGTCCGACCAGAAGTAGGCGGCGAAGTTGAGAAGGAGCGCAAATCCGAGGCCAATGAACAGCCCTCCCTCGTCGAAGAGGACGATGCCCAGCCACCACACCAGAGCCGTCATCAAGGCCAGCAGTGCGACCGTTTTGGCGTTGTTTCCCATGATGGGAAATAGTACCGAGAGGCCCGCCATATCACTCACGAAGGGCTAGTCACCCTCAGTGGCGGACCCATCACTGGCCGTGTAAGGTCGCCCCCGGCCCGAGGCACTCCTTGGCCGAGGGGAGCAACCACCCGGAGAGTTGGAGGAGCTGATGAGACGACTCGTTGTGTTGCTGGCGGCGCTGGCGATGGTGGGGGCAATGCTCCCGGCCGCCGCCCAGGAGCGACCCACCTTTGAAGCGGAGGATCTGGAGGCGATAGAAGATCTGCGCCTCGACCGGCCAGTCACCCTCGACGACGCATTGGAGAAGGTCGATCGAGCGTTGTTGGGCGCTGCCGGAAGAGTCACGGTGAGCATCACCCTGGCCGAGGAAGCGGTGGCTGCGGTGGCTGAAGAGGGTGCCGCCGCCCAGCGTGGCCAGCTAAGGGCGGTGCAAGCTCAGCAAACCAATTTCCTTCGCAAGCTGAGCGCGGCCGACGCCGAATCCAGTGTCATCGCCCGAACCCAGCGCGCCCTCAACGCGGTGTTCGCCACCGTCTCGGGAGCGGCGCTGGCCGATCTGGCCGCCGAACCCGAGGTCCTTTCCATCAAGCGGGTGGTCGACTACCAACTCGACCTCTCCGAAACCGTGCCCTACATCGGCGCCAGCGCGGTCCACACCGATCTTGGCTTCGATGGCTCGGGGGTGGTAGTAGCGGTGCTCGACTCGGGCGTCGACTACACCCACGCCGACCTGGGTGGTCCCGGTACCGTGGATGCCTATTTCCAGGCTTACGGCGAGAACCGCTTCAGCGGTAAGAACCGCAGCACTGCCGACCGTTACCTGTCCCAACTTCTCTACCCAACCGAAAAGGTCATCGGCGGCTTCGACTTCGTCGGCGAACGGTGGCCGGAGGGCAACCTGCGCCCCGACCCCGACCCCATCGACTTCGACGGCCACGGGACCCATGTCGCCGACATAATCGCCGGCCAGAACGGGGTGGCCCCGGGTGCTTCCATTTTCGCCATCAAAGTGTGCTCCTCGGTCTCTACCTCCTGTTCGGGAGTGGCTCTTATCCAAGGCATGGACCTGGCTGTCGATCCCAACCAGGATGGCGACACTTCGGATCACGTCGACATCATCAACATGTCCTTGGGTTCGGTCTACGGACAAGCGTTCGACGATGACCTTGCGCAGGCGGTGGAGAACGCCACTCTGGCCGGGGTTCTCACCGTCGCTTCGGCCGGCAACTCGGCCGACAAGCCTTATGTCACCGGGACCCCGGCGGCGGCGCCTTCGGCTCTGAGTGTCGCCCAAACCCAGGTTCCATCCGCCGGGCTGCAACTGCTGAGCTTCCTCGGAAATGAGATCCCGGCGGTCTTCCAGCCCTGGTCGGTAGAGCCATCTTCGACCCTCTCCGGACCGGTGCAATACGGCGACGGCGCCGGTGGCAACCTGGTGGGTTGTGATCCCTTCGCCGCCGGCAGCCTGGCCGGGAAGGTAGTCCTGGTCGATCGGGGTGCCTGCAACTTCACCTTGAAGATCAAGAACATCGGCGACGCCGGGGGGATTATCGGGATCATCGGACTGGTCGACACCA
>DATEDX010000086.1:0-10017 GCA_035281425.1 Acidimicrobiia bacterium | reverse complement strand
GGATGACGTCGGGGGAAGAGACGTGACGCCCCTGGTCACTTCTCCCCCCAGGAGCGAAGCGACGTTGGGCTCTTCTCCCCCCAGGAGCGAAGCGACTTTGGGCTCTTCTCCCCCCAGGAGCGAAGCGACTTTGGGCTCTTCTCCCCCCAGGAGCGAAGCGACGTTGGGGGGAGTACCCCGAAGGGGGGAGGGGGGCGCCCGAGTACTCGTCATTGCCTGTGGGGCCTTGGCCCGAGAGCTACTCGATGTCATCGGGATAAACGGGCTCGATTGGGTGGACGTCGAGTGCCTTCCCGCCAAGCTGCACAACACGCCTCAACTCATCACCGAGGCTGTTGAGGAGCGGCTCGACCGCGCCGCCGGCCGCTACGACAAGGTCTTGGTCGGTTATGCCGACTGCGGCACGGGCGGCATGCTCGACCGAATGCTGGCGCGGAGAGGGGTGGAACGACTCCCCGGAGCCCACTGCTACGAATTCTTCGCCGGATCCGGAGTGTTCGCCCGTCTCCACGACGCCGACCCTGCCAGCTTCTATCTCACCGACTATCTGACCAAACACTTCGACCGCCTGGTCTGGGAAGGGCTGGGGCTCGACCGCTGGCCCCAACTCCGCGACGACTACTTCCGCAACTACCGAAGGTTGGTCTATTTATCCCAAACCGAACGACCCGAGCTGGTGGCGAAGGCTCGGGAGGCAGCCAGCCGATTAGGGCTCGAATTCGAGCACATAGCTGTTGGTTACGGTGACTTCGCCCCGGCCGTGGTCGGGTTCGCCCGGGGAGGGACGGCGGCGTGAGCAGCCGATCCTCCGAGCCTCAACTGACGGTGATCAGCTGGCGCGACATCCCCGCCCAAGTGATGGCACGCCGGGGGCGAGAGTCGGCCAAGCGGGAGCTCTCGGCCCGCTTTCAGGTCGCCATCGATCGGGCGGCGATGTACGCCGGGTTGTTTGGCACCGATGAATACCTGGCTGAGTGGCGTCGGGAGACCCGTTCCTGCGGCGGTGACCTGGAGATGGAGGTGGCCGCGGAGGCGGCGAAACTGGAGTCGTCCTTCACCTCCGAGGTTTTGAACGAGCTGGCCGGCAACGGTGGTTTCCGGCCGGAGACATGACCGACACCTTTGTCTCCTCTGCCACCCGCGAGGTGGTGATTGGCTTCGAGCGACCCTTCGTCTTGATCGGGGAGCGGATCAATCCCACCGGGCGCAAACTCCTGGCCGAAGAGATGCGCTACGGCGACTTCTCACGAGTCGAACGCGATGCCTTGGCGCAGGTCGAGGCGGGAGCGCAGATGCTCGACGTCAACGCCGGCATCCCCCTGGCTGATGAGCCGGCCCTGCTGGCCCGGGCGGTGGAGCTGGTCCAGTCGCTCACCAACCTGCCCCTCTCCATCGACTCCTCGATCGTCGAAGCCCTTGAAGCGGGATTGGCGGTATACCAGGGAAAGGCCTTGGTCAACTCGGTGACGGGTGAAGAAGACCGCTTGGAGCGGGTACTGCCTCTAGTAGCCAAACACGGGGCGGCGGTGGTGGCCATCTCCAACGATGAGACCGGAATCTCCGAAGACCCCGACGTTCGCTTCGAGGTGGCGAAGAAGATCGTCCACCGAGCAGCGGACTACGGCATCGGCAAAGAAGACGTCGTAGTCGACCCGCTGGTGATGCCGATCGGGGCCATGGGCACGGCCGGGCGCCAGGTCTTCCACCTGGTCCGGCGACTCCGCCAAGAATTGGGCGTCAACACCACCTGTGGCGCCTCCAATGTCTCTTTTGGGCTCCCCAACCGGGCGGGAATCAACGCCGCCTTTTTGGCCATGGCCATCGGGGCGGGGATGACCTCGGCCATCACCAATCCGCTGGAGGCCGAGATCCGCCAGGCCATCTTGGCCGCTGATGTCCTGAGCGGACATGACCTCAACTGTGCCACCTGGATTCGCACCTATCGCGAGCCCACCCCGGTGGGTGAAGATTCCCGCCGCCGGGAAAACCGCCGCCGCCGTGGCTGAACGTCGAGCGTCCCGGCGACCTCTCTATGGCTGAGCTGACTTTCGAGCACTGCGAGACCGAGATATGACCTCGCTGGGGGAAAAGCAGGTGATCTTCACCCCCTCGGGGCGGCGAGGGTCGTTCCCAGAAGGAACTTCGGTCCTCGACGCGGCCCGAGCGTTGGGGGTCGACCTCGACTCGGTCTGCGGAGGGCGAGGCATCTGTGGCCGCTGCCAGGTGCGGATAGGAAGCCGGCCCGGGATCGAGGCGAGGGAGGATCGGCTTTCACCCCCGGCACTCACCGAGCTCAACTACCGGGGTCGACGTCCGCTGGTTGGGGGCCAGCGGCTCGGCTGCGCGGCCCTGATCTTGGACGACGTGGTCATCGATGTACCTGCCGACAGTCAGGTCCATCGCCAGGTGGTTCGGAAGCGAGCCGAGGTGGATGCTCTTCCCGTCGACCCGGTGGTACGGCTCCATTACGTGGAGGTGACCGAGCCCGACCTGGCCAGTCCCACTGGCGACCTCGAGCGCCTGGAGGACGCCCTGGCCGAGCAGTGGCAGTTGGCCAGCTTGACGGTGCTCCCCTCGGCGCTGCCCACCCTCCAGGATGCCCTCCG
Source organism: Acidimicrobiia bacterium (assembly GCA_035281425.1). Classification (GTDB taxonomy): domain Bacteria; phylum Actinomycetota; class Acidimicrobiia; order Spongiisociales; family ZC4RG35; genus JAICND01. The sequence continues at coordinate 7,411 of DATEDX010000086.1, read as the reverse complement.
GCGGGGGGATTGGAAGGTGACGGTGGCGGTCCGCGACGAGAGCAAGATCATGGCGGTTTGGCCCGGTTTTCGCGATCTCGCCCTGGGGGTGGCCTTCGATGTGGGGTCGACCACCATCGCCGGGCATCTGTGTGATCTGCTCTCGGGGGCGGTGCTGGCATCGGCGGGGAAGATGAACCCCCAAATCGGGTTCGGTGAAGACCTCATGAGCCGGGTCTCTTACGTCATGATGAACGAGGGAGGGGCAGAGCGTCTCACCGAGGTAGTGCGGCAGGCACTCAACGAGCTCATCGGCGAGCTGGTCGGCGAAGCCGGAGTGTCCCGGGAGGACGTGCTCGAGCTGACAGTGGTGGGCAACCCGATCATGCACCATCTGGTGCTGGGCTTCGACCCCCGGGAATTGGGAACCGCGCCCTTCGCCCTGGTCACCACCTCGGCCCTGGAAACCCCCGCCTGGGAGCTGGGTTTGGAGGTGCACCCGGGGGCCCGGGTCTACACCTTGCCGTGTATTGCCGGCCACGTCGGCGCCGATGCCGCCGGGGTGGTGTTGTCGGAAGGCCCCCATCGCGGCAAGGCACTGCAGCTCCTGGTCGACGTGGGAACCAATGCCGAGATCGTCCTCGGCAACCAGGATCGGCTGCTGGCCGCATCTTCCCCGACCGGCCCTGCCTTCGAAGGAGCCCAGATTTCCTCCGGGCAGCGGGCCGCCCCGGGAGCGATCGAGAGGGTAAGGGTCGACCGAGCCACGCTGGAGCCCCGGTTCCGGGTCATCGGCCAGGAGAAGTGGTCGGACGAGGAAGGCTTCGACCTATCGGCGGTAACCGGGATCTGCGGATCGGGGATCATCGAGGCGCTGGCCGAGCTGTTTCTCTCCGGGGTGATCGCGGCCGATGGCACCATCGTCGAGTGGCCGGGGTCGCCGCGGGTGATCGCTCGGGAGCGGACCTTCTCCTATGTTTTGTGTGAAGAGCCCCGGATCGAGATCACCCAAAACGACGTACGGGCCATCCAACTCGCCAAAGCGGCGCTCTACGCCGGAGCCCGGCTGCTGATGGACCACTACGGGGTCGACCAGGTGGATCAGATCCGGCTGGCGGGCGCTTTCGGTAGCCATATCGACCCCAAGTACGCCATGGTCTTGGGGATGATCCCCGATTGCGATCTCTCCCGGGTATCGGCCGCCGGTAACGCCGCCGGGATGGGTGCCATGATCGCCCTTCTCTCGGGGGTAGCCCGACGGGAGATCGAGGAGTTGGCTCGCCGGATCGAGAAGGTGGAGACAGCGGTGGAGTCCCGCTTCCAAGAGCACTTCGTGGCGGCGATGGGCATACCACATAGCACGGCTCCTTACCCGGAACTGGCCAAGACGGTCGAGCTGCCGGCCCCTGCGACCCGGAGTAGCCGCCGCCGCAGCAGAGCTCGGGATGACTAGGGACGGGGGAAGACGTCGGAGTAGAAAGATCCGATCTCGCGACCTCCCAGTTGGACGCTGATCGCGATCGACCCTTCTGTTCGCCTGACTCCGAACCAGCCCGGCCCCGCCAGATCGACCACTACGCCGGCTTCGAGCCCCGTCCCGGTGACAACCGCCGTGAGCCCTTGAGTAGCGCCGAAGGCCACTAACCCGGTCACACCCCCTGCATGGAGAATGCACAACTCCCAATCGGGTGATCCACCGGAGGCGCAGATCCACGGTAAACCCCGGCGTCCGGCTTCTTCCCCGAAGTCCTCGGCGTTGTCCACTTCTGAGGCGATTACCGCCGCTGGGTGGTCCTCGGCCAAAGGTTGGGGGCTCGAGCTACAGGCGCTGGCCCAGAGGCCCGCTGCTACCACCACGGCTGCCCGCCGGCATCTCGCCCGCGACATCCCTCGGATTATTGCCAGTCAACCCCTTCGATGCCGGAGCGTGGCATCCTGGCGCCCATGACCTTCGGCGCGGCCGTGGTTTACGCCTCCCTAACCGCCCTGGAACTCTCACCTTCGCAGCCGGTGATCTATGACCAGGCGATCGGGCTGCGGTTGCTGTATCGGGATCCCGCATCTGGTGCTGAGCACTACCTGGTCCGTTATCCAGTGGGGCTACGGGCTCGACCTCACCGGCACAGCTCGGCTCACACCATCGTCGTTCTAGAGGGAAAGTTGCAGGTCAACGATCAAGTTATCGGCCCGGGTTCTTATTGTCATTTCCCGGCTGGGGAGGTGATGTACCACGCACCGGCGGTTGACGGCTCCTGTCTCTTCGTCACCATTTTCGATGGCCCCTTCGACGTGGAGCCGGTTGACCGATAAAGCAAGTGTCCGAGACGTACTTGGTTGGGAATCTGAATGCAGGGTTGGGGACTAGAGCACCGCTATAGCATTAGGTTTCCGTGGGGGGTCCTTCGTTCCATGATGTAGGCTTATCCCACATCATGGAACAGAGTTCAGGACGCCGTGGTGGGGGGAGAGCCGCCCGGCAAGCCGCCCGCACCGCCCGAGCGATCGAGGCGGTTCCCTACCTCACCCGCCGGCTGGCTCCGGTGGAGGTGCTCTCCACTGAGGGACTCGAGATCATTGAGCACCACGCCGACCAACTGCTCGAGCAGGTGGGGGTGGAAGTCCTCCACTACCCCGAGGCGCTGGACATCTTCCGCGAGCACGGTTGCGACGTTTCTGAGACCCGGGTTCGCTTCCCCGAGGGCCTGGCGCGGCGCCTGATCAAAAGTGCCCCCCAGACGTTCACCCAATACGCCCGCAATCCGGCCCACAACGTGATCATCGGCGACCCCCACCTGGTTTTTGCTCCTGCTTATGGGTCACCGTTCGTGCGGGATCTCGAACAAGGGCGCCGCTACGCCACCATCGAAGACTTCCGCAACTTCGCCAAGCTCACCCACCTCACCACCTCCCTTCACCACGGGGGAGGCACCCTCTGCGAACCAGTCGATCTCCCCGTCAACAAGCGGCATTTCGACATGGTCTTCTCTCACCTCAAATACCACGACAAGCCCTTCATGGGTTCGGTCACTGCCCCCGAGCGGGCCCAGGACACCGTCGACATGGTGAAGATCTTCTTCGGGGAGGAGTTTGTTGCCAACAACACCGTGCTGCTTTCGCTGTGTAATGCCAACAGCCCCATGTCGTGGGACTACAACATGCTCGGTTCGGCCAAGGTCTACGCCGAGAACAACCAAGCCTGCCTCATCACCCCGTTCATCCTCGCCGGGGCAATGGCCCCGGTGACGGTGGCGGGTACCGCCACCCAGACCCTGGCCGAGGCGCTGGCGGGCATGGCCTTCTGCCAGATGGTGCACCCCGGCGCCCCGGTGGTGTTCGGCTCCTTCGCTTCCTCCATATCGATGCAGTCGGGTGCTCCCACCTTTGGCACACCGGAACCGGCGATGATGCTCTTCGTGATGGCAGCTCTAGCTCGTCGCCTCGGGGTCCCGTTCCGCAGCGGCGGCAACCTCACCGCCTCCAAGATCCCCGACTATCAGGCGGCCTACGAGTCGGCCGCCACCTTCCTCCCCACCATCCTCGCCGGGGTCAACTTCGTTCTCCACACCGCCGGATGGCTGGAAGGCGGCCTGGTGATGGGCTACGAGAAGTTCATCCTCGACGCTGATCAAGCGGCAATGGCCGAAACCATGCTCGGAGGAGTCGACCTTTCCGACAACGGTCTGGCCTTTTCGGCGCTGCTCGACAACCCTCCCGGCCAGCACTTTCTCGGCAACCCCCACACCTTGGAGAACTTTGAATCCGCCTTCTGGCGGAGCAGGACCGCCGACAACAACAGCTTTGAACAGTGGCAGGAGGCCGGCTCATCCGAGGCCGCCGCCCGCGCTCATACCATTTGGACCGGGATGTTGAACCAGTACCAACCGCCCGAACTCGACCCTGCCAAAGAAGCTGAATTGGTCGAGTGGATCGAGCGTCGTAAGGCGTCATTCCCCGACTCCGACGTCTGAGATGCCGGCCACCGTAAGCGATCTACTTGCCGGGGCCAGCTTCGAGGTCATCCCCATGAAGTCGACCTTGGACAAGGCGGCGTCATTGCCGCCCGGCACCGCCGTCTCCATCACCGCCTCCCCGGGGAAAGGAATGGACGTCACCGTCGAACTGGCCATACACCTGAAAGAACGCGGCTACCAGGCCATTCCCCACCTCTCGGCTCGGATGATCAAAGACCGGGCCGAGCTGACCGGGATCATCAAGCGGCTCAGTGAAGGTGGAATCGATCACGTATTTGTCGTCGGCGGAGATGCCGAAGATCCCGGCGACTACGACGACGCCCCGGCCTTGATCCGCGACATGGCCGAGGTCGGGCACCCATTCAGCAGTCTCGGCATCACCGGGTATCCCGAAGGCCACCCTCTGATCAGCAATCAGAAACTGCAACAGGCACTACATGACAAGCAGCCTTATGCCACCTATATCGCCACCCAGATGTGCTTCAACGCTCGCACTATCGCTCTTTGGGCCAGCCGCATCCGCAAAGAGGGAGTGACCCTGCCTATCAAGGTGGGCATCCCCGGGGTGATCGATCCCACCAAGCTGCTGACCATTGCAGCCCGAATCGGAGTCGGTACCTCGGCTCGCTTCCTCGCCAAGAACCGTCGCGCCGTATTCCGGCTGCTGCGGCCGGGTGTTTATCGACCAACCCGACTGGTACGGGACCTGGGCCGTTACGGCGACGGGATCGAACTCTCCGGTCTCCACATCTTCACCTTCAACCAGGTTGCACCCACTTGGGAGTGGTACCAACGGATGCGGGCCGCGCACTGATGGCGGGGGTGCAGTCGATCGCCCGGGCGTTCGAGCTGTTGCGGGAGCTGGCGGTAGCTCCGGCAGGCATCACCGATGTCGCCGCCCGGGTGGGTCTGCCCAAGTCGACGGTGGCCCGCTTGCTGGCCGCTTTGGAAGCTGAAGGGGCGGTGACCAGAGTCGACGAAGGCCGGGTCTTCACGATCGGAAATGCGGTGGCGGAATTGGCCGGCGCGGTCGACGCCTCCGCCGCCCTGACCACAGCGGTCAAGCCCCACCTGCAGTGGCTGGCTTCGCAACTGGGGGAAGCGGCCGGTTTCGGGGTGCCAACCGGCTACACCCTCCAATACGTGGTCCAGGTGGAAAGCCCCAACCCGGTGCAGGTGCGGGACTACACCGGCCTCACCGTTCCCATGCATGTGGGGCCCTCCGGCCTGTGCATCATGGCCCAGTGGCCCGAGGAAGAGGTAGATCGCTATTTGCGCCGGCCCCTGGAGGCCTTTACCCCTCACACCGTCACCGACGCCGACTTGATACGCAAGCGGCTCGAAGAGATCCGTGAGTCGGGCCACTTCTGGATCTACGAGGAGTATGCCGAAGGGATCAATTCGGTGGCCGCCCCCGTCTTCACCGCCGGGAGGCGCGCCTTAGGGGCCATCCACGTTCATGGCCCGGCCTACCGGTTTCCACCGCCCGGCCAAGGGGCCGAGATCGGGGCGCTGGTCATGTCGGCAGCCGAGAGATTCGCCACCCGTCATCAACCCACCGACAAGGAGAGTTCGTGAGCGTACCCAGCGACATCGAGATCGCCCGTGCCGCCAAGCTGCTACCCATCACCGAATTGGCCGTGAAGATCGGTCTCGAGGAAGACGACCTCATCCCCTACGGCAAGACCAAAGCCAAGGTGCATCTCGACACCCTGCGCCGGATCTCGTCCCGCCCGAGGGGCAAATATGTCGATGTCACCGCCATCACTCCCACGCCGTTAGGGGAGGGGAAGACCACCACCACCGTTGGATTGGTGCAGGGCCTGGGGACTTTGGGGCACAACGCCATCGCCTGTATCCGCCAACCGTCGATGGGACCCACCTTCGGGATCAAGGGCGGGGCCGCCGGCGGCGGTTATTCACAGGTGGTGCCGATGGACGAGTTCAACCTCCACCTCACGGGTGATGTGCACGCCATCACCGTCGCCCACAATCTGGTGGCGGCGGCCATCGACGCTCGCTGGTTCCACGAGACCCGACTATCAGACGAAGCCCTGGCCAAGTTAGGTCTGGAGCGGTTGGGGATCGACGTCTTCAACCTGCAGTGGAACCGGGTCCTCGACATCAACGACCGGGCGCTCCGCAACGTCATAGTTGGTTTGGGGGGACGCGACGAGGGTCGGCCCCGGGAGACCGGATTCGACATCAGTGTGGCCTCGGAGCTGATGGCCATCCTGGCCCTGGTCGACGGCGAGGATTATTCGAGTGCCCTCCGCAACCTGCGGGAGCGGGTGGGGCGGGTGGTCTTCGGCAACTCCAAAGACGGCAGACCGTTGACGTTGGAGGATTTGGGGGTGGCAGGGGCGGTGACGGTTTTGATGAAAGACACGCTTCATCCCAACCTGATGCAGACCCTGGAGGGGCAGGCGGCGTTTGTCCATGCCGGGCCTTTCGCCAACATCGCTCACGGTAACTCCTCGATCCTGGCCGACCGGATGGCACTCCACCTGGGCGACTATGTGGTGACCGAATCGGGGTTCGGGGCGGACATGGGGATGGAGAAGTTCATGGATATCAAGTGCCGCACGTCGGGATTGAAGCCGGACTGTGTCGTGCTGGTGGCCACGGTGCGGGCTTTGAAGACCCATGGTGGCGGCCCCAAGGTGGTGTTGGGCCGGCCCCTCGACAAGGCTTACACCGAAGAGAACCTTTCGCTGCTGCAGGCAGGCCTCCCCAACCTTTTGGCGCACATCAAGACGGTGAAGCGGTTTGGTTTGCCGGTGGTGGTGGCGATCAACTATTTCCCCACGGACACCTGGGCGGAGATCAACGCCATCAGGGAAGCGGCGTTGGCGGCGGGAGCGGCGGCGGCGGTGGAGACCCGCCATTGGGGGGAGGGGGGCAAAGGTGCGGAGGCTTTGGCGGAGGCGGTGGTGGCGGCTTGTGAGGAGCCTTCGGAGTTCAGTTATCTGTATCCGCTCAATATGGGGATCCGTCAGAAGATAGAGATCATCGCCCGGGACGTGTATGGGGCCGCCGCGGTGGAGTATTCGCCGCTGGCGGAGCGGCAGATTGACGGGTTCGAGAAAGCCGGCTTCGGTTATCTGCCGATTTGTATGGCTAAGACCCACCTGTCGATCAGCCACGACCCCAACTTGAAGGGCGCTCCCTCCGGGTTCACCGTCCCGGTGCGGGAGGTGCGCGCCTCGGTGGGGGCCGGCTTCATTTATCCGCTACTGGGAGAGATGAGGACCATGCCCGGTCTAGGGTCCACCCCCTCCTACCTCAAAGTCGACATCGATGACCACGGCAACGTCGTCGGCCTGTTCTGAAATCCACCGAAACCTAATGCAATAGCCGTGCTCTAGTCACCAAACCTGCATTGAGATTGGGTCGGCGATGTCGGCTCCGGGCTAGGCCGCGATGGAGAGCCCACGATGGCCGGGGCAGCGCCCCTCTAA
>DATEDX010000085.1:0-12410 GCA_035281425.1 Acidimicrobiia bacterium | reverse complement strand
TCTGGTGTTAGGTGGTGGTGCGGGGGGTGCCGGGTCGGTCGCAGTTGATTTCGGCCCGGGGCCAGCGTTCGGTCCGGTTGGGCTGGCGGATGTAGAGGTAGTCCTCGCGGGTGGCGGGATCGAAGTAGATCTCACGGTCTTGATGGGTGATGCCGGTGGGTTCCGCCGCGGCCGGGGGTTCGTCGAGGACGGCAAACGTCAACACCTCGCCTTCGTCGTTGGTCAGTTGACCTAGATCCCCGTCGTCGTCGCGGGCATACAGATCCCCAAAGAAGAACAGGAAGATGACTTCCTCATGGCCGCAGGTCTGGAATCCCTGATATTGGATTACCTGGCTCCCCTCCAGCCGTTGCCCGCTCTCGTCGAGCCAGGGCCCGAAACGGTTGAGGCCGCAGCCAGCGACGAGAAGTAACAACCAAACCAGCCGGAGACGCATCGTTGGTCTATGCCACCTGATGGTGCGCCATGTGCCGGCGAACCCACTCGATATCAGCAATATGGTCTTCAGCTGCGCCGGGTGTCTCAACGATCACCGTCCGGGCGTTTACCAGCATCGAGGCAAGGACGGCCTCGGGGATTTCGCCCCGACCGAGGTTGGCGTGGCGGTCGCGCCGTGAGTCGAAGCTATCTCGAGAGTCGTTGCAATGGACCAGGTCGATGCCGCCGGTGATTTCGACCAGCCGTTCGACCAGGTCCTCGGAAGGCTCCCCGCCCGCCCAGGCATGACAGGTGTCGAGAACGAAGCCCGGACCAAGATCCCCGATCTCCGCCCAGAGCCGCTCGATTGACTCCACCCGGCGGGCCACGGCCTTATCGCCACTGGCGGTGTTCTCGATCAGGACGGGAAGCTGGGAGTCGAGCTCAACCAGCGCCTTCCGCCAGCGGGGATAGGCCTCGTCGAGCTCGGCATCGCCGACCAGGTGGCCGCCATGCACCACCACCGCCGCCGCTCCGATCTCGGCGGCGGCGTCACAGGACTCCTGGAGGATGCGCCGGGAGGGGATCCGGATGCGGGAGGGTTCTGCCACCACGTTGATCAGATAGGGAGCATGGACTATGACGGGGAGGGCCGACTGGGTCAGCTCGGCGGCGTCGATGCGGGGAAGCGGCTTCTTCCACGACTGGGGATTGGAGAGGAAGATCTGCACCAAGTCGGCACCCCGTTGTTCCGCCTCCAGGAGGGGATGAGCATTGGGAACGTGGGCTCCCACCCCGGGAGGGATCAGGGGCGGACGTCGCGGGGCCATGTCGACTCCTCGTAATAAGGGGAGGGAGGGGGGGTGGCGGGAGACACGGCGGCGGCCCGGGACACCTCCACCGCGACATCGGAGACCTTCTCGGCGACCTGATTGGCGGGCATCTCCCAATCGGCGGCCAGCACCGCCAGGGTTTGCGGGTCGATCCACCTCGCTCCCCAGGGATCGGCGGGGACCGATGCCCGGTCGAGCAGGCGCACCCACATGACGGGAACGAGATCCCCATCGTCTTCCAGGACCTCGGCGCCGATGTCGTCGATGCTGCCCCAGGGGATAACGACAGGGGGACGGAAAGGACCGGCCAGTCGCAGACTGAGACCGGCGGCGTCGGCCCCGACCACGGCACGGGGGGCCAGGAGTTCTTTGAGGCCGAACCCGGAGAGGGTGAGCCCGATGATGAGGAGGGCAATCGCCCAGATCACGTCCCGTGGTTCGAACACCTGGGGGTCGGTGGTACCGAAGATCAAACCAGAGAGGAAGTTGGTGATGCGCCGCCGGTAGAGGACATCGAGGCCCAAGACCACGAGAGGGATTCCCGCCATCGCCACCAGCCACATCCGCAGACCGGACCGGTTCACCGAAAAGCTCTTCATTTCACCCCCAGTTCGTCGGGTTTGATCAGGGCTCGGAAGTCGAGGCCACGCCGGATCGCTTCTTCTCCCACCCGCCCTTCGCTTCGGTCGACCAAGATCACCACCTGAACCACCTCGATCCCGGCTGCTTGCACCACCTCCAAGGCCTCGAAGAGGGCTCCTCCAGTGGTGGCCGTGTCTTCCACCACCGCTGCCCGGTCGCTCGGACCCACCGGTCCTACCAACCGGCCCCCGGTGCCGTGATCCTTGGCCTCCTTGCGAACCGAGAAGGCGGTCAAGGGCTTCCCCTGGGCAGCGGCGGCGATGGCGGTGGCGACCGCGATCGGATCGGCGCCCATGGTCATCCCCCCCACTGCCGTCACCGACGGGTCCAGCACCTCACACATCGCCTCTCCCACCAGCCGGGCGCCCTCCCCTGTGAAAGTGGTCTGCCGGGCATCCAAATACCAGTCCGACCAGGCACCGGAGCGTAGACGGAAGGGTCCGTCGGTGCGCAGGGCATGATCCCGCAAGTGGCTGATGAGGGCGTCTTTGGTCATGTGGGGGCTCAAGTACATGATGGTGATGCCGATGGAAGAAGCTGACTCGCGGGTCCTCCTCCTCGCGTGGTCTCTCCGACAGTAGTGGCCGCTCAGCAATGCGCGGCCACTACTGCCTCGCAACCCCGGGTTCGGGGTGACCTCTACGATCACCTGCAACCCCGGGTTGGCGGTGACGGAGGCGATCATCCCCAACCCCGGGTTCGGTGACCTCTACGATCACCTGCAACCCCGGGTTCGCGAGGTGGGGCTAGCGTGCCGGCCGTGGACCTGATCCTGATCCGTCACGGGCAACCGGATTGGTTTCCGGGGGGCCTGGGGAGCAACGATCCCCATCTCACCGACCTCGGGTTGCGCCAGGCCTCGCGACTCGCCGCCGTCGCCAAACGATGGGGACCGGTCGACCAACTTTGGGTCTCGCCGCTGCGGAGGGCAGGGGAAACCGCCGCCCCCTTGGCAGAAGCTTTGCACCTCGATCCCCGGGTAGAGGAGTGGACCGCCGAGATCGCCAACCCGCCCGAATGGGAGGGCAGCCCGATCGACCTCATCGAAGATGCCTGGATCCGGGGGAATCTTCGCCCTCTGGAGGAGATGTGGGAGGGGATGCCCGGAGGTGAGTCCTTTCGTGACTTCCATCAGCGGGTGGTGGGGGGTTTGGAGGAAGCCTTCCGCCAGCTGGGAATCGAGCGTTTGGAGGATGGTTACCCCCATCTCTGGGAGGCACCCTCCGATTACCGGATCGCGGTAGTAGCCCACGGGGGAACCAACGCCGTCATCCTCGGCGCCCTTTTGGGTCTGGAGCCCACCCCCTGGGAGTGGGACCGCTTCGACTCTCCCCACACCGGCGTCGCTCGCCTCACCACCCTCTCCATCGCCCACGGCAGCGCCTTCTCTCTGCGTGCCTTTGCCGACGTGACCCATCTGGAGGAGGGGATGGTTACCAAGTGAGACGGAAGCCGGGAGACGGAAGCCGGGAGACGGAAGCCGACAGCTGAAAGCTGAAAGCTGATAGCTCTCAGCTGACAGCTATCTACCGAACCGGCGTTGGCGGCCCGTGTAGTCCCGCAGCGCCCGGAGGAAATCCACCCGGCGGAAAGCGGGCCAGTAGACATCGACGAACACGAACTCGGCGTAGGCGGACTGCCAGAGCAAGAACCCTGAAAGACGGGACTCACCGCTGGTGCGGATGAGCAGGTCGGGATCGGGAAGGTCGGCCGAATACATGTGCCGGGCCAGAGCATCGGCGTCGATTTTTCCCGCCATCTCTTCCGCCGGGACCCCTTCGGCGGCGAGACGGGTCACCAGGTCGCGGGCCGCGTCGACGATCTCCTGACGCCCCCCATAGCCCATGGCGATATTGAGGTGGCGCTGACCCTCGGCGCAGGCGGCTTCGGCCGCCTTGGCCTTCTCCACCAGCTCGGCCGGGAGGAGATCGAGGCTGCCGATGAAGCGGAGCTTGAAATTCTGCCGTGCGGCCAGGGTGGGGAGGCGGCCGAACAGCTCCATCAGCACCTGGAAATACGGCTCCAGTTCCTCGTCGGGGCGGCTCAGGTTCTCCCGCGAAAGCACCCATCCGGTGATGACCGGGATTCCCAGCTCGTTGCTCCAGCCGAGGAACTCCTCGAAGCGGGCCATACCCGCCCGGTAGCTATCCCGATAAGAGGGCAGACCTTCCTCGCGGGCGTAGCGGCGATGGCCATCGAGGACGATGCCAATGTGGTGGGGGAGGGCCCGGGGGTCGAGGCGGCGCAGAAGGCGGCGCTCATAGATTGAGTAGAGAAAGTGGGGAGGTCCCGGCATCCGGTGAGAAATGCTACCTCTGGTGTTGATTTGGCAGCAGACTCTCGGGAATCGGGACCAGCTTGGCCCGGAGGAACTCCCCCAGGGATTTGGCTTGTGGATCGGTGCGGGTCGAGGATGACACGCCTTCGCCCAGCAGACCGTTGATCACGAAGTTGAGCGCCCACAGGTTGGGGAAGTCGTGGCGCTCGATCCTAAGGCCGGCCGCCTCCGGAAGCAGGCGCAGCAGCTCATCCACGGTGAGGAAGGCCGCCAGCCAGTCGTAGGCATCCTGGCTGCGGACCCAGAACCCCACGTTGGCGTTGCCGCCTTTGTCCCCGGAGCGAGCACCGGCCAGGGCGCCCAAGGGCACCCGTTTTGAGTGGTGAGTAGCGAGTGGCGGGTTATCGGCAGGGGGTGCCGACTGGTTCGAGAGGGGGGAAACAAATGCGCCTTCCGCGGCTGGCGTCTCCGGCACCGCCGAGGGGACGTCCCACGAGTCGTCTCCCATCACCACCCGCATCGGCACCAAGGAGGCGGGAATGGTGGTGGGCCAATAGACGGCGTAGGGAGTGGCCTCCCCCGGGGGGGAGGTGAGGAAAAAGCCCGGATAGTGAGACAGGGCGAATTCCACGGCGGTGCGGGAGAAGCGGCGACCCACCTTCTCCTGGTCGGGATCCATCACCGTCACCCGCAGATAAGAGAGAGCGTCGTCGTTGGTCTCCGGGTCCTCCCGGGCGGAGGCGATCAGCTGGGCATGGGCGGTGGCGAACTGGTCCTTTCCGCCCAACTCAGTCCACAACGCTTCTTCCAGGAGGCGGGCTTTCTCCTCGATGTTCAGCCCGGCCAAGCCAAAGGTCATCGCGTTGCGATATCCCCCTAGGTAGTTGAGGGCCACTTTGAGGTCGGCGGGCGGGGGGACACCTTGGACTTGGGAAACCGCCACCCGGTCGGGCCCGACCTCTTCGAGACGGATAGTGTCGAACAGGGCGGTGACGTCGGGGTTGAGGTATTCGTTGCCACTGATCTCATAAAGCAGTTGAGCGGTGACAGTCCCTACCGAGACCAGGCCTCCCGTGTGGGGGTGTTTGGTGACGACGAAGCTCCCGTCTGCTTCCATTTCAACCAGGGGGAACCCGATGTGGGCGAGGCCCGGGACCTCGGCGAAGAAGGCGTAGTTGCCGCCGGTGGCCTGGGCTCCACATTCGATGATGTGTCCCGCCACCAGGGCTCCGGCGAGAGAATCCCAGTCGTCTCGGCGCCAGCGGTGATGCCAGGCGGCCGGCCCGATGACCAGGGCGGCATCGGTCACCCGGCCGCAGATGACCACGTCGGCTCCCTGTTCCAGGGCGGTTTTGATCCCCCACCCGCCCAGATAGGCGTTGGCGGTGAGCGGAGTTACCCCCGAGCCGCGCAGCGGGAGGTCACGGTCGAGGTGACGGAACTCGTGGCCCTGCGCTTCGAGTTCAGGGAGCCGGCTGAGGAGGTCATCCCCTTCGAGGTAGGCGATCTTGGGGGTGTAACCCAGGTCGCCGGCCAGCTTCTCCAGGCGCTCGGCCAACCCGGCTGGGTTGAGTCCCCCGGCGTTGCTGACCACCTTGATCCCCCGCTCCAGGCAGGTGCCGAGGACCTCCTCCATCTGGGTGAGGAAGGTCGAGGCGTAGCCGCCGTCGGGTTGGCGGGAACGGGTCCGCCAGAGGATGGCCATGGTCAGTTCGGCTAGGTAGTCGCCGGTGAGGACGTCAATGGGGCCCCCCTCCACCATCTCCCGGGCCGCCGCCAACCGGTCCCCGAAAAAGCCGGAGCAGTTGGCGATGCGGAGGGTGGTCATGGCACGGCGAGGATACGCGGGTGGGTCATCCCCCGGATCCGGGGTCCCTCCTCACTCCCCACCCGAGGTTCGAGGTGATCAGAGAGAGCACCTGCAACCCCGGGTTCGGGGTGATCGCAGAGAGCACCTGCAACCCGGGGTTGGGGGTGATCAGGAGCGGAAGAGCCAGGACGTTTCGGCGCAGAGGGCTTCGACCTCGTCGATCTCGCGGGGAAGGCGGGCGGTCAGATTCTCGTGGCCGTCGGTATTGATGAGGATGTCGTCTTCGATCCGGACCCCGATTCCCCGGAACGGTTCCGGGAGGGGATGGGTCACCTTCTCGGCTCCAGCTTTGAGGTCGTCGAGCTCTTTCTTGGCGGCGGCGCCCTCGAGCAGGATCCGCTCGCTCCATTGTTCGAAGTCGTACTCCAAGAGTGGGAGTTCGATCTCTTCGCGCTGATCGATGTAGAGCCCTGGCTCGACCGTGAAGATCATTCCCGGTTCGAACTCGCGGGGCTTTCCCTCCACCCGGTAGCTGCCGGCGTCGTGCACGTCCATCCCCAACCAGTGACCGGTGCCGTGCATATAGAACTCGCGGTAGTGATGCATGGCCAGCGAATCCTCCAGCCCCCGAGGCAGCAGCTTCAAATCGATCAGACCTTCGGTGAGTACCCGCTTGGCCGTCTCGTGGAGGTCGCGCATGGTGGCGCCGGGGCGGGCCTGATGGATGGCGGCCATCTGCGCTGCCAGCACCACCTCATAGACCGCCGCCTGCGGTCCACTGAATGAACCACCGGCGGGAAAGGTGCGGGTGATGTCGGCGGAGAAATAGTCCATCTCGCAGGCGGCGTCGATCAAGACCAGGTCGCCCTCCTCTATCAGCCGATCGTTTTGGACGTAGTGAAGGATGCAGGCATTGGGACCCGAGGCGACGATGGATGGATAGCCGTTGCGGGGAGATCCGCCCTCCCGCCAGATGAACTCCATGGCGGCCTGCACCTGGCGCTCGGACAACCCGGGCCGAGCGTAACGCATCGCCTCCCGGTGACCTTCCAAGGAGAGTTCACAAGCGGCCCGGAGGCTCTCGACTTCTTCGGGCCGCTTGCGCAGGCGGAGATCGGAAAGCGGTCCGGAGAGGTCGGCAATGGTGGTGGGAAGCAGCTTGCCGGTGCGGGACCGATAATTGCGTGCCTTGGCCACCAAGCCGGTGAGCCGGGAGTCGTGGGCCGTCTGGCCGCTGCGGTAGTAGACCGTCGAGCGCCCGGCCAGGAGCGGCGCCAGCTGATTGTCGAGTTCGGAGAGGTCATAGGCCCGGTCGGCTTGGTATCGCTCGCGGGCCCCTTCCACCCCGGCTCGGATCCCATTCCAGATCTCCATCTCGCGGTCCCGGGGTCGCACAAAGAGGTGGTAGTCCCCTTGAGGGTGTCCGGGGACCACGAGGGCGACGGCATCGGGCTCGTCGAAGCCGGTGAGAAAAAAGAAGGAGGAGTCCTGGCGGAACTCGTGGGTGACATCGTCGTTGCGGGTGGTCTCCCCGGCAGCGGGAACATAAGCGGCCGCTTCGGGACCGATGAGGGTTGCCAGGTCCTGGCGGTGCTGGTGGAAACGGTCAGGCATGGTGCTGACCCTAGCTTCCCTCGATCATCGCCAGTTCGACCAGCACCGGGAGATGATCGGACCCGAGGGGAGGCCCCAGGCGGCGATCGATCACCGCCAGGTCGGGGGAATGGAGCAGGTGATCGATGGAGATCTGGAAGACCGGATGGGAGGCGGCGGGGAAGGTCAGCTCCAGTCCGTAGCCGCGTTGGCTGTTGCGGAGTCCGGTGGTGGCTGAAAGCCGGCGGAAGGGATAGGACCAGGGGGTGGCATTGAAGTCTCCCGCTATCACCCGGGGACCTTCCCGACCCAGCGCCCAGAGGGCGGCAAACTCGAATTGAAACCGGCGGGCTTCGGTGTCGGCCTCGGGGAAGGGGGCCACCGGATGGATGCCGAGGACGGCGACCCCGGAGGGAAGGATCACCTCGATGGCGCGGGGACTGTCACGGGCGAATCCGTACGACCTCACCTCGGCTTCGGGAGGGGCGAGAACCAGACTCCCGAAGATCAAGCTGTCGGTCCGTCCCCGGGTGATCTCATAGTCGAGGTCGGCTTGGGCCAGGGCGTCCTCCCATGGCTGGCTCACCTCGTGGAGAAGGATCAGGTCTGGTGCTTCCTCCCGGATGAACTCGATCACCTCCTCGTAGTTGGCGTTGGTAGAGAGAAGGTTGAAGGTCAACACGGAGAAGGGCTCGGTCACGGTTTGAGGAAGGGGAGCGGCGAGCCGGGGAGGTATGAACAGCGGGGCCAGCACCACCACGTTGACAACGGTTCCTGCTCCGGCGAGAAGGGCGGTTTTGGTCCATCGCCTGCCCCCGGCGACCAAGGCGGGAAAGAGGGTGAGCACCGCCAGATGAGGCCGGAAGTTGGCGACCAGATCGAGGAGGGGCGACCACCGACCGAAGAAGGCGGCGATGGTGGCGGCAGTGGCGAGGAATGCCCACAGGGCGATCAGCGGCACGGGGTGACCCAGGGTAGAGAGAGACGGCCGGCTAGAGGCTCAGGTGATGAGGCGCACCAGCCAGTAGGCGGCCACGCCGGCGATGACCACGGCCAGGATCGACTTGCGCACCAGCCAGACCAGCCCTCCCAACCCCGCGGCCAGGCTAGGACCGACGGCGATGGTGCCCTCGGGGGCGGCCAGACCGATCGTGGCGATGGCGACGAAGAGAGCCACCGGAAAAGCATTGAGGAAGCCGCTCTCTTTGACCCGTTCGGCCGCTACCGGACGAAGCATGAAGACCGCCCGCGAGGTGAAGGTGATGAGGGCGACGGCGAGGATGAGAAGGGTGCTGCTCACTTCACCCGGCTCCCGAGGGCGGCGGCGGTTAGAGCTGCCACCGAGACCTGCCAGGCCACCGGGAGCCAGGTGACAGCAGCGAGGCTGGCCGTCACCGCCAGGGCGGCGGTGACCCACTGGCGGCGATTGGTCAAGAGGGGCAGCGCCATCCCCAAGAAGACCAGGGGAAAGGTGACTTCCAGACCGAGAGTGGTGATGTTGACCCGGCTGCCGAAGAGGGCGCCACCGACGGTGGTGACGATCCAGGTGGAATAGAGGAGGAGGTCGGCGGCGCTTTTGAAGGCGACCAAGTCCGGTTCGCCCCGGCGGCTGGCGTTGAGGGTGAGGGCGAAGGTTTCGTCTACCAGCACCCAGGCGAGATGGAGACGCCGCCACCAGGGAGCAGGATCGACCAGGTGAGAAAGAGTGGCGGACATGGGGAGATGACGCAAGGCCAGGCCGGTGCTGGCGATGAGCACCGCTCCCGGGCCGGCGGCGAGCAAGGTGACCAAGGTCAGTTGGGCGGCGCCGCTGAGGATGATCACCGAGGCGAGCAATGCTTGCCAGGCAGCGAGGCCTACCTGAACAGCCAGGGCCCCAAAGACAAAACCGAAGACCCCGATGGGGGGTACCAGCGGCGCGGTGTCCCTGAGGCCCCGGCGGAATGACGTCGTGGACGTCACTTCCGGCCGCCGGCCGGTCACGCCTTACGGCGCATGGCGGCGGCTCTCTCATCGGCCTCGGCCCGGGCGGCCAGGGCCTCCATAAACAGGAAGAAAAGGGATCTCATGCTTTCACCCCCTTTCGCAGGGGTAGATCTCTGGGTCTTGAAGTGGTAAGGTATGTTTGAACGTTTACTGCTTACAGGATACCCTGCTCTTCGTAAGGTTTCAAATGGACTTCTCTCATTACACGGATCGGCCGCTGCAACTGGCGGTCGACCTGGTCAACAGCTACGACGTGGTTGATGACATTGAGACTCTCGACCTCTCCTTGGTCGAGGAATGGCTCGCCCACCCGGAGATGGAGGAGGCTCCGTCTCCCCAGGAGTCCGACCTCGTCTCCCTCCGAACTCTCCGCCAGCAGGTGCGCAGGGTCTTCGAGTCGTCCTCGCCGGAGGAAGCGGCCAAAGCGGTGAACACCATCCTCAACAAAGCCCAAGCCATCCCCTACGTGGGGGTGCATGGCCCGGGCCCCCATCTCCATGTCGCTCCCCGTCGGGACGAGGTGGCGGGATGGTTCGGAGCAGTGACGGGCATGGCCTTAGCCGAGTTGGTGGTCAAACATGGCATCGACCGCTTCGGGGTTTGCTCGGCCGACGACTGCCGGGACGTCTTCATCGATCAGAGCCGTAACCATTCCCGCAAACACTGCTCCGATCGCTGTACCAACCGGGAAGGGGTGCGGTCTTTCCGTCGCCGGCACCGTTAGACGGAAGACGGAAGACGGAAGACGGGAGACGCGAGACGCGAGACGTGAGACGTGAGACGTGAGCGGAGCTCCCCTACTGGGCTCCGGGACCCGGGGTGCGGAGGAGGGCGATCTGGCGGAGGACGTCTCGGGGGGACCCGGAGCCAGGTAGAGAACGGCGCTCGGGATCGGGGCGGCAGCAATCCAGGTCTTGGGGTTGGAAGCGGGGATCGGCGGCGGCTAGGTCGGATTCGGTGGCGCCGGCCAGGGTGCGCCCCTCGCCGAGAAGCCTGACCACCAACCGGCCCACCGCCTCGTGGGCCTGGCGGAAGGGCACTCCCCGCCTCACCAGCGTCTCGGCCAGATCGAGGGCGGCGGTCCACGACGATGGTGGAGGGGCATGAAAACGGGCGGTGGCCACCATCCCCCGCAGCGCCCCGAGGGTGGTCCCGAGGGCGTCGTCGGCGGCGAAGAGCGCCGGCTTGTCCTCTTGCAGATCGCGGTTGTAGGCGAGGGGTAGGCCCTTCTGCAGGGCGAGGATGGCGGTGAGGGTTCCCAGCGTCGTTGCCGCCCGGCCCCGGGCCAGCTCGGCGATGTCGGGGTTCTTTTTGTGGGGGAGAGCCGAAGAGCCGGTGGTGTAAGCGTCGGCCAGCGTGACCCAACCGAACTCGGTGGTCGACCAGAGGATGAAATCTTCCGCCAGCCTTGACAGGTTCACCATGGCCTGGGCACAAGCAAAGACGAACTCGGCTACCAGGTCGCGGGAGGAGACAGCGTCAAGCGAGTTGGGCAGGGTCGAGCCAAACCCCAGGAGCGACGCCGTGTAGGCGGGGTCGAGGGGAAGGGTGGAGCCGGCGCTGGCCCCCGCCCCCAGAGGGGACTCCCGCAGCCGTCGCCCTAGATCCGTGAGGCGTTCCTGATCGCGACGCAACATCCAGGCGTAGGCGAGGAGGTGGTGGCCAAGGCTGATGGCTTGTGCCTGCTGGAGGTGGGTGTAGGAAGCCACCACGCTGCCGGCGTTGGCCTCTGCCTGGTCGCACAGCACGTCGATGAAGGCAGCGATGTCGGCCACCCGCTCCTCCACCGCCTGGCGGAGATAGAGGCGAAGGTCGAGGGCAATCTGGTCATTGCGGGAGCGGCCGGTGTGCAGCTTCTCCCCCACCTCGCCGACCAGTTCGACCAGGCGACGCTCGACGGCCGAATGGACGTCTTCGTCGGTGGGGAGGAACTCGAAGGTGTCATCGGCGGCGTCGGCCAGGATGGTGCGCAGCCCGGCTTCCATCTCCTCCCACTCCTCCCCGGTCAAGATCCCCACCTTGGCCAGCATCTCCCCGTGAGCCAGCGAACCGCGCACGTCGACGGCGAGCAGGCGGCGGTCGGCGGAATCGACGGTGTAGCTCCACAGTCGCTCGGAGGGGGCGGCCTCGAACCGTCCTCCCCAGAGCGTCACTCGCCCTCCCCCAACCGGTCTTCGCCCAACCTCCGTAGCCGGAGGGCGTTGAGGCGGATGAACCCGGCGGCGTCGGCTTGGTCGTAGACATCGTCTTCTTCGAAAGTGGCGGTGGCATGGTCATAAAGGTCGTGCTGTTCCGAGCGCCGTCCCTCGATCATGGCCGAGCCCTTGAAGAGTTGGAGACGGGCCTCACCGTTGACCCGGCGCTGGACGTCATCCATGAAGGCCTGAAGGGCCCGACGCTCGGGAGCGAACCAGAATCCGTTGTAGACCATTTCGGCATAGCGCGGCACCAGTTCGTCGCGGAGATGGGCTACCTCGCGGTCGAGGGTGATCGACTCCACCGCCCGATGGGCGTGATGCAGCAGGGTTCCTCCGGGAGTCTCGTAAACCCCCCGGCTCTTGATGCCCACGAACCGGTTCTCGACGATGTCCACCCGGCCGACGCCGTGGCGGCCGGCGAGGCGGTTGGCTTCTTCGAGTAGGGCAACCGGTTCGAGTGGCTGCCCGTTGATGGCGACCGGGTTGCCCTCGGCGAAAGAGACTGTGACGGTTTCCGGCTGGTCGGGAGCATGCTCAGGGTCGGTGGTCATCCGAAACATCCCCGCCGGGGGAGCCGCCCAGGGATCTTCCAACACTCCCCCCTCATAAGAGACATGGAGGAGATTGGCGTCGATCGAAAAGGGCTTTTCGGG
>DATEDX010000084.1:0-59143 GCA_035281425.1 Acidimicrobiia bacterium | reverse complement strand
GATCGGGCTATAGCCCGATCCTGGCGCGCCAAAAGGGGGGGTGGGAAGACGACGGCAACCTCACAGGGAAGGCGGGCTCAGCGCTCCGCTAGTGGCACCCACCGCTGATCGCGGGGGCCGACGTACACCGATTCGGGACGGATCAAACGTCCGGTCCGTTGCTGCTCGAAACAGTGACCGATCCATCCCGCTACCCGCCCGGCGGCGAAGGTGGGGGTGAATAACGGTGTCTCCAGCCCGATCCCGTGTAACAGGAGGGCGGTAAAGAACTCCACGTTGGTGCGCAGGTTCCGGTCCGGTTTGTACTCATCGAGCAGGCGAAGCGCGGTGGCTTCGACCTCCTTCGACAACTCGTAGAGGGCCATGTCTCCCTCCGCCTGATACATGCGTTCGGCGGCGTGAGCCAGCACATCGGCCCGGGGGTCACGCACCTTATAGACCCGGTGGCCGAATCCCATCAGCCGTTCGCCTCGATCGAGCAAGGCCCGGATGTGGGCTTCGGCACGTTCCGCCGCCCCGATCTCAAACACCATGTTCAGAGCCGGTCCCGGGGCGCCCCCGTGAAGGGGACCCTTGAGGGCCCCGATGGCGCCAGTGATGGCCGACACCATGTCCGAGTTGGTCGAGATGATCACCCGGGCGGCAAAGGTCGAGGCGTTGAGACCATGGTCGCTGACCGTGTTGAGGTAAGTCTCCAGGCCTCGCACCGTTTCCGGGCCTGGTTCCTCGCCATTGATCATGTAGAGGTAGTTGGCGCTTCTTCCCAGGTCGAAGCGCGGCTCGATTGGCTCCTGATGGTTGTAAAGGCGCCAGTAGGTGGCCACCGTGGGTGGGACGCGGGCAGTGATGGCCTTGGCCTTGGCCAAGTCGTCTCCGTGGGCCAGGTCGAGGTCAAAGGTGGCAGAAGCCATCCGCAGGGCATCCATCGGGGTCACCTGGTCCTTGGCGGCCTCGGCCAGCAGGGCGTAGGTGGCGGCGGGGAGCGCCCGGTAGCTGGCCATCGAGGTCCGGAACTCGTTCAGCTCCTCGGGACCGGGGAGCTGGCCATACCACAGCAGGTAGCAGACCTCTTCAAAGCTGGCGTTGGCGGCAAGTTCCTCGAGGGGAAACCCGGCGATGATCAACTCGCCCCGCTGCCCGTCGACTGACGAGAGCGAGGTCTCCGCGGCCACCACGCCTTCCAACCCGGGCTTGAACTCCGTCATCGTCTCCTCAGCAAGGTCGAGCGATCCTATAAAATCGATCGTCAGGTGGCGAAATCTGCTGCGACCCTAGCTTTAGCCGTGCTGGGTCTGGTCTTCTTGGGTCAGGGTGTCGGTCTGATACCCGGGAGCTTCATGACAGGTGATCCCACCTGGGCCGTAGTCGGGGGCCTGCTGCTTGCGGCGGCGGCGGGACTGGCCCTCCGCAGCCGGGGCCGGGGCGGCTAGTTTCGAGTTCCATGTTTCTCTCCTCCACTCCTGAAGAAGCCGCCACCGGTGATTTGGCCGAGATCTACGCCCGCGAGCGGGGGTCCTGGGGATACCTCCCCAACTATGCGCCACTCTTTGGACACCGCCCTCAGGTCTGGCATGGTTGGCGGGAGTTGCTCGCATCGGTTCGTGATCACATGGATCGCCGTCTCTACGAACTGGCAACGGTGGCGGCGGCCACCGCTCTCAAGTCGAGCTATTGCGCGCTGGCCCACGGCAAAGCTCTAACCAACTTCTACCAACCGCAAGAGGTGGCGGAGTTAGTGCAAGATCCCGCCCGGCTGCCGGAGGGGGAGGCGGAGGTGATGCGCTTTGCCGCGCTGGTGGCCAGCGACGCTTCGGCGGTCACGGCCGCAGATGTGGAGGCCCTGCGAAGCCAGGGCTATACGGATGCGGATATCTTCGACATCGCCGCGGCGGCCGCCGCCCGCGCCTTCTTCGCCAAGCTCACCGACGCCCTCGGGGTCGAGCCCGACTGGCAGCTGGGCGAATTGCCGGTGGAGATGGTGAAAGTGCTCACCGTCGGCCGCCCCATCGCCGAACCGGCCTGATTACTTCATTCTCGGGGCTGGAGGTGATCGTTTTGGACACCTGGAACCCGGGGTCCGCGATTAGAGGGCGGAGAGAGCCTGATCCAGATCCTCGATGAGGTCGGCGGGGTCTTCGAGACCCACCGACAGCCGGACCAGGCCGTCGCCGATGCCGGCGGCTGCCCGCTCTTCGGGAGACATGTCACCATGGGTCATGGTCACCGGATGGGTGATGAGTGACTCCACCGCACCCAGGTTCTCGGCCAGGGTCCACAGCTTCACCGAGCGCATCAGCTTCTTGCCGGCCTCGATCCCCCCTTCCACCTCGAACCAGGCCATGGCCCCGAATCCACTGGCTTGCCGTTTGGCCAGATCGTGCTGGGGGAAGGTCTCGAGACCCGGGTAGCCCACCGCCGTCACCCGGGGGTGTTGTTCGAGGAAACGCGCCACGGCCAGGGCATTGTCTGATTGCCGGTCCATTCGTTCGGAGAGGGTCTTGACTCCTTGCAGGGTCAGCCAGGCGACAAAGGGTGACATGATCGACCCGGCCGACTTCTGCATGAACTTGACCTCTTCCACCAGCCCGGAGTTGGCTGCCACCACCGCCCCTCCCAGGGTGGCGTTGTGCCCGTCGAGATACTTGGTGGTGGAGTGGACGACGAGATCGGCTCCCAGTTCTAAGGGTCGCTGGTAGTAGGGAGTGAGGAAGGTGTTGTCGACGGCGTGGAGCAGACCCCGCTCTTGGGTGAGGGCCGAAACCGCCGCCAGATCGGTGAGTTTGAGGGTTGGGTTGGCAGGGGTTTCGGTGAAGACCAGGCGGGTGCGATCGCTGATGGCTGCCTCCACCACTTCCGGTCGGGAGGAATCGACGAAGCTGAAGCTCACCCCAAAACGAGACAGCACTCGGGTGGCAAAGCGGTGGGTGCCGCCGTAGACCACGTCCGACACCAAAGCATGGTCGCCTTGGTTGAGGAAGGCCATCATCACCGCGACGGTGGCGGCCATGCCGGTGGCGAAGGCGGCTGCGCCGGTGCCTCCTTCCAGGTCGGCCATCTTCTCTTCGAAGGCGGCCACGGTGGGATTCCCCGCCCGGCTGTAGGAGTAGCCCCGGGCCATGTACTCCTCCACCGAATCCTGTACGAAGGTGGTGGCTTGATGGATGGGAGTGAGGATGGCTCCGGTGGTGGGGTCGGGTTTGACCCCGGCGTGGATCTGTCGGGTTCGGAATCTCATGCGGCCAGCTGCCTTTGTGGTCTTCTCAGTCCGTTATCTAGGGATCGGGCCAGGTCTCGCCGGTTGACGATCCAGAGCAGGGCGCCGGTAGTGACCAGGCCAATCCCCAGCGTGGTGCGGCCGGTGGAAAAGTCGCCGGCGGTCACCAGAGCAGCGTAGATCGAGTGGCCGAGCTGGGCGAGGTAGAACCCCACGATCAGAACGAAGGCTTCTTTGGTCAGGTAGCCGCGAGCGGCCAATCCCACTCCCACCATGGCTAGCCCGGCAGTGATGAGCAGCTCCTGCCGTTGACCGGGAGTCAAGGGGAGACCGGCGGTGCTCCCGGAAGCGATGGCGTGGACTGCGGGCAAAGTCCCCACCAGCAGGGTCCACTGGTTGACCAGGGCGGAGAGGAGCACCCCGATCGAGATCGCCGGTTGCAGCTTGAGAGCAAAAAGGCCCGCCACCAGCAGTTCGGGTGCCTCCGACGCCAGCGGCGCCAGCCATTTGACGAGGAAGAACTCGGGTACCCCATACATCCGTCCCACCGCCACCAGGCTCTCGGCAAACGGATCAGCGATGACCAGGATGGTGAAGGCGGCGGCGGCGAAGAACGCTCCGTTGAGGAGGCGCCGGTGACGAACCGGAAGGGTGGCGACCAGCGCCGCCGGTCCGACCAACTCCGGTTCGGTGGCGGGGGATCCCAGCAGGCGCCACAGGTAGAAGGCGTAGAGCCCGATGAGGACGGCGGTATCGGCCAGGGTGAGGCGGTCGCGCCAGGCCATGGTGAGACCGGCGAGGGCGGCCACCGCCAGCATCGATACCTCGATCGACTGCAGCGGCGCGAGTTCCACCCGCCCGGGCCCCCGTTCGTTGGAGCCCGAGCGGCGGGTGGCCAACCGCGCCAGCAGGAAGGCCAGCGGCCAGCCCACCCCCAAGAGCAACTGGTTGCCCCCGGTCATGTTGGCGAGGACGTTGCCGGCTTGGCTCGGATCGGTTCCCGACTTCCAGGTGAAGACAAAGTCCACCGCCAACTCGGGCAGAACCGCGATGAGGGCCAGCAAGGCCACCGCCAGCCCGCCACTGACGTCGAGTTGGATGATCTCCGCAGCCCAAGAGGCGAGAAAAGCGGCCCCCACCACCGCCAACCCGTAGACCAAGGCAGCAACCGGAGGGCCTACCTCAACCCCGCTGAAGCGGACCACCAACCCGGGGACAATGGCCGCCACCGCCAAAAGGATCGGCCCCACCGCAAACCTAATGCAATAGCCGTTCCCCTGTCCCCAAACCTGCATTGAGATTGAAGATTAGAAACTTTCCTCAGCTAATATTTCACTGAGGAAATGATCTCGACAATCACTAGCAGGGAGCTCTCGGAGCGGCTGCGTCTGGCCGTCGCCCGCTTGCAGCGAATCCTTCGCCAGCAGGCCATGGGCGGTCTTACCCTCACCCAACTCTCCTGCCTGGCCACGATTGGTCGAGAAGGACCGCTCCCGCTGGGTGAGCTGGCCGCCAAAGAGAATCTCTCCCCACCCTTCATCACCAAGATCGTTACCAAACTCGAACAAGACGGTCTGGTCAACCGGGCGGCGATCGCCCAAGACCGACGGGTGAGCCTGGTCTCGGTCAGCCCCGCCGGCCGCCAGCTCCTCGATCAGGTCCGCTCCCGACGCACCATGTATCTCAACCAGAAGCTGACCGAGTTCACCCCGGAGGAGGAAGCCACCTTGGCCGCCGCCCTTCCGCTGCTGGAGCGCTTGGCTGGCGACGAAACGCCGTGACCACCCTCGCCACCGGCTTCACCGACACCTTCCGGTCGCTCGCCGTCCGCAATTTCCGCCTGTTCTTCATCGGCCAGTTCATTTCCCAGACCGGGACCTGGATGACGATGGTCGCCCAGACCCTGCTGGTGCTGGAGCTGACCCGCTCGGGAATCGTCCTCGGCCTCCTCGCCGCCTGCCAGTTCGGTCCTGTGCTCCTCCTCGGCGCCTTTGCCGGCACCATCGCCGATCGCTATGACAAACGGAGGGTTCTCTTTTTCACCCAAGCTGGAGCCATGCTCCAGTCGCTGATTCTGGGCACGGTGGTCTTGACTGGGAACGCCTCGGTGGGAGTGATCCTGCCGCTGGCCGCCCTCCAGGGGGTCCTCACCGCCTTCGACAACCCGTCACGGCGCGCCTTTGTGGTGGAGATGGTCCCCCCGAGCCACGTCTCCAACGCCGTCAGCCTCAACAGCACCCTGATGACGGGGTCGCGGGTCTTCGGCCCCGCCCTGGCTGGATTCCTGGTCCTCACCGTTGGTTACGCCTGGTGCTTCTATCTCGACGGCCTCAGCTACATCGCCGTCCTCGCCAGCCTGGCGGCCATGCGTACGGCGGAGCTCTTTCCTGCCACCCCCCACCCCCGCGGCCGAGGTCAGACCCGGGAGGGTTTGCGATATGTCCGCTCTCATCGCGACCTCTTCGTCCCCCTGGCGATGATGGCCATCATCGGGACCATCGCCTTCAACTTCTCGGTCACCGCCCCCCTCTTGGTGACCGGGCCTCTCGAGGCCGGTGAGCAGGCTTATACCTGGCTCTTCTCCACCATGAGCGTGGCGGCGGTGGTGGGGGCGCTCGCCACGGCCCGTCGGGAAACCGTTCCCAAATCCCACCTGGTGGGGTCGGCGGCCCTCTTCGGGCTGGGGATGGTGATCCTGGCGGCCTCCCCCACCATGGCCGTCGCCTATCTGGGGGCGGTGGTGGTGGGATTGGGCTCGATCGGGTTCATGACCTCCTCCACCGCCCTCGTCCAACTCCTCGCCGCTCCCGCCTACCGGGGCCGGGTGCTAGCCCTCCAGGCCATGGTCTTCTTGGGCAGCACCCCCATTGGCGGTCCGCTGGTTGGCTGGGTGGCCGACCAGTTCGGCGCCCGGGCCGCCATTCTCCTCGGAGCGGCTGCTTGTTTCGGCGCCGCTACCTGGGCGCACCTCACCTGGCGGCGACCGGCTCCCACCCCGGTGCTTCCCCAGGTGAGCCCGGCCGAGGTACCCGGCTTCCCCGGCGGCGCTTCTTAGGCCTCCCCGGGGCGGAGGGCCACGGTCTCCTTCTATCGTCAGGGGCGATGGCGCGTTCTCTGACCGACGATGACCGCTGGCTATTCGCGGAAGGACATCACGATCGCCTCTACGAACTGCTCGGCGCCCATCGTCACCATGAGTCGACGGCCTTCCGCCTCTGGGCGCCCAACGCCGCCTGGGTCTCGGTAGTCGGCGAGTGGAACGGCTGGGACGAGAAGGCACATCCCTTGCAGGGGGAAGAGGGGGGAATGTGGCACGGTGAGATTGAGGGGATCGAACACGGAGCGGTCTACAAGTACCGGATCGTCTCCCGCCACAACTACTACGCCGTCAACAAAGCCGACCCCTTCGGTAACTATTCGGAGACCCCTCCGGCGACCGGTTCCAAAGTGTGGAGCCTCGACTACCAGTGGGGAGACGAGCAATGGATGTCGGGGCGCGGAGCTCGCCAGGCGCCCGACGCGCCCATCTCGGTTTACGAGGTTCATCTCGGTTCGTGGCGCCGTCAAGGTGAGGTGTCTTACCGATCCCTGGCCGAACCGCTAGCCGACTATTGCCTCGCCCACGGCTTCACCCACGTCGAACTGATGCCGGTGATGGAACATCCCTTCTACGGGTCGTGGGGCTATCAGTGCACGGGCTTCTTCGCCCCCACCGCCCGCTACGGCACCCCCCAAGACCTGATGTTCATGATCGACCACCTCCACCAGCGGGGGATCGGCGTAATCCTCGACTGGGTGCCTTCCCACTTTCCCTCCGACGAACACGGTCTCGGCTACTTCGACGGGACCCATCTGTTCGAGCATGCCGACGCTCGGAGGGGCTATCACCCCGACTGGAACTCGTTCATCTTCAACTACGAACGAGGCGAAGTCCGGAGCTTTCTCCTTTCCTCAGGCCACTTCTGGTTGGAGAAGTATCACGCCGACGGTCTCCGGGTCGATGCCGTCGCCTCCATGCTTTACCTCGACTACTCCCGCCAGGAGGGGGAGTGGATCCCCAACCGTCACGGGGGGAGAGAAAACCTGATGGCGGTCGAGTTCTTGCGCCGTCTCAACGGTTCGGTCCATCAGCGTTTCCCGGGGGCGGTGGTCATCGCCGAGGAATCCACCGCCTGGCCCCGGGTCACCGGTCCCCTCGAGGAGGGCGGGCTCGGCTTCAACTACAAGTGGGATATGGGCTGGATGAACGACACCCTGCGTTATGTCCGCCTCGATCCGCTGTTCCGTTCCCATCCCGATACCCACCGTCTGCTTACCTTTCGGGGCCTCTACGCCAACTCGGAGCGGTTCATGCTCTCCCTGTCTCATGACGAGGTGGTGCACGGCAAGAGGTCGCTGCTCGGAAAACAATACGGGGAGGGCTGGCGACGTTTTGCCGGGCTGCGGGCCCTGTTCGGCTATCTGTGGGCCACCCCCGGGAAGAAGCTGCTCTTTATGGGAGGAGAGATCGCCCAATGGGAGGAGTGGAACCACGAAAGTGAACTTTCCTGGGGATCGCTTCAGGCACCCGAACACCGTGGCGTCCAGCAGTGGGTTACCGAACTCAACCGGCTGATGATGTCCGAACCGGCCTTGCATCGCGAAGACCATCTCCCCCAAGGCTTCGCCTGGATCGAAGCCGACGACTACTCCCACGGCGTGCTGGCCTTTCTTCGCCGAGCCGAAGGAGCCCGACCGGTGCTGGTGCTGGTGAACTTCACCCCGGTGCCGTGGGACGACTACGTCGTTGGGGTCCCCACCGCCGGCCGCTGGGAAGTCCTCGCCGCCAGTGACGACGCCCGTTACGGAGGGCTCGGCACCTGGACCGAACACACCTGGTCAACCACCGATCGTCCCAATCAGGGCTACCAGCAATCTCTGCTCTTGACGTTGCCTCCACTTTCGGCAACATTCCTGGCCGAAGCGGGTCCCCCATGACCACAAGAAGGGAGCCGAGATGACCACCCGGGGCCGAACCAATGTGCTGTCGATGGTTCTAGCCGGGGGAGAAGGCAAACGTCTGATGCCGCTCACCCGGGACCGAGCCAAACCAGCGGTACCTTTCGGGGGTCACTACCGGCTGATCGATTTCGCCCTCTCCAACCTGGTCAACGGCGGACAACGGCGGATCGTGGTCCTGACCCAATACAAGAGCCACTCTCTGAATGTGCACATCTCCCGCACTTGGCGGATGTCGACCCTCCTCGGCAACTATGTCACCTCGGTCCCAGCCCAGATGCGGCTCGGGCAGCGGTGGTTCCTCGGCTCCGCCGACGCCATCTACCAGAACCTCAACCTGGTCGAAGACGCCGATCCCGAATACCTTTTCGTGTTTGGCGCCGATCACATCTACCGCATGGATCCGATGCAAATGCTCGAGCATCACATCGAATCGGGGGCGGGGGTGACGGTGGCCGGCATCCGGGTTCCCCTCGACCAGGCCTATCAGTTCGGGGTAATCGAAAAGGGTAGAAGCACCCGGATCGAAGCTTTCCGGGAAAAGCCCCCCGACGCCCGCCCCATCCCCGAAGACCCCGCCAGCGTTTTGGTCTCGATGGGCAACTATGTCTTCACCACCAAGGTGCTGCTCGACCAACTAGCCCTCGACGCCGAAGACGAGACCTCCCGCCATGACCTGGGTGGCAACCTCATCCCTCGCATGGTGGAGGCGGGGGAGGCCAGTGTCTACGACTTCATCAACAACGAGGTGCCGGGGGTAAGCGATCGAGAGCGGGGCTACTGGCGGGACGTTGGCACCCTCGACTCCTATCACGAGGCGCACATGGACCTCACTGCCACCGAACCCATCTTCAACCTCTACAACGACGACTGGCCGATCTACACGGCCGGACACACCCAACCGCCCGCCAAGGTGGTGGCGGTGGCCAACCACGGTGCCGGCCAGGTGAGCGATTCCATTCTCTCCAACGGGGTGATCCTCTCCGGGGCCTACGTGTACAACTCGGTGCTCTCCCCGGGGGTGCGGGTGGAGACGGGAGCGACGGTGGAGAACTCCATCCTCCTCAACGACGTCCGTGTCGGCGCCGGTGCCACCGTCCGCGGGGCCATCATCGACAAGAACGTCGACGTTCCGCCCGGCTATCAGATCGGAGGCTCTCAAGAACAGGACGAGGAACTGTTCACTGTCTCCTCGGGAGGGATCACCGCCGTGGCCAAAGGCCACCAGATCCTCTGAACCCACCTATCCGCTTTCTTAGGACCCAAACGGGCCGTTTTCCGGCCCCTCTGGGTCCTAAGAATGCAGGATGGGGGACGACCGGGCCGCCACCAGGGCGAAGGGGGCCACCACCATCACCGGGGTGAATGCGGAAAGGGTGTGGCCGGTGTCGATGACGAGGTCCCATTGACGGGGCGAAAGCACCTCGGGAAGGTGAAACGACCGGGGACGGTGGCCGCCGTTGAGGTAGAGGAGGAAGCTGGCGTCGTTGGGGGTTAGCACCTCCCCGTTGAAGAAGGCGCTGAGGCCGTGGTCGTGGGGATCTTGCCAGTCTTCGGGGGCCATCGCCGACCCCTCGGGACGGAACCACATCACGTCTGCCAGGCCCCCGGCCAGTATCTCACCGTCGGGCCAGTGGTGAGTCTGCAACACCCGATGACGCCGTCGCAGCGCTGACAGGGTCTGGACCAATCCCACCCGCTCCCAGTCCATCTTTTCCCACTGGTACCAGGAAACCTCGTTGTCCTGGCAGTAGGCGTTGTTATTGCCACCCTGGGTCCGGCCCAGCTCATCGCCCCCGGTCAGCATCGGCACCCCCCGGGCTAAGAAGAGGGTGGCAAGGAGGCTCTCTGCCCGAGTCCGGCGCAGGGCGAGGATGGCAGCGTCGTCGGTGGCGCCTTCCACCCCCGAGTTCCACGACCGGTTGTGGCTTTCCCCGTCCCGGTTGTGCTCCCGGTTGGCATGGTTGTGTTTGTGGTTGTGGGAGACCAGGTCGGTCAGCGTGAACCCATCGTGGGCGGTGACGAAGTTGATGGAGGTGGTGGCTCGCCGTCCCGCGAAGAGATCCTCGCTGCCGGTGAGACGTCGAGCCAGGCTGGCCCGGGCCTGGTCGGTCGTCCGCCAGAAGTCGCGCACCTCGTCACGGAATCGATCGTTCCACTCCGACCAGCCGGGCGGGAATCCCCCCAACTGGTAGCCGCCGGGCCCCAGGTCCCAGGGTTCGGCGATCAGCTTCAGGTCCGAGAGGATCGGGTCGGCGGCGATGGCCTGGAGCAGTGGCGCCCCGGCGGTAAAGCCTTCCCCCACCCGACCGAGGGAAGTCGCCAGATCGAAGCGAAACCCGTCAACGTGCATCTCCAGAGCCCAATAGCGGAGTGAGGCGAGGGTGAGTTCGAGGGGCCAAGCCAGGGTGTGGTCGACCGAATTCCCCGTCCCCGTCCAATCCAGGTACCGGCGCCGATCAGCGGGGTCGAGGCGGTAGAACCCGGGGTTGTCGAACCCCCGGAAGGCGAAGGTTGGTCCCTTCAGGCTGCCCTCAGCAGTGTGGTTGTAAACCACATCGAGGATGACTTCGATCCCGGCCCGGTGCAGGCCTCGCACCATCGCCTTGAACTCCCCGATCGGGTCATCCCCGGCCGCCAGGCGCCATTGCGGGGCGAAAAACCCGGCCGTGGCGTAGCCCCAGTAATTGGTCAGGTTCCGCCGGCTCAGCCAAGGTTCGGTGACCGAATATTGAACCGGCAGCAACTCCAGGGCGGTGACGCCCAGCGCCTGCAGGTGCTCGACCACCGGTTCGGTGATGACGCCAAGGTAGGACCCCCGGAGTTCGGCCGGCACCGCCGGATGCAGTCGGGTCAGGCCCCGAACGTGGGTTTCGTAGATGAGGGTCTCCTCCCAGGGCACTTGCGGTGGCCGGTCGTCACCCCAATCGAAGTTGCTGTCGGCTATCACCGAGCGGGGCACGAAGGGGGCACTGTCGCGGGGGTCGGGAGCGTCTTCGTGGCGAGGCCGGTGGGTGACGAGCGCCGGGTGGGGCCGTAGATCGCCTACAAACTGACGACCGTAGGGGTCGAGCAACAGCTTGGCAGGATTGGTAAAGATCCCCGCCGCCGGTTCCCAGCGACCGTGGAGCCTGAAGCCATAGAGGTCCCCCGGCCGGGCTGAGGCGAGGTTCCCTTCGAACCACTCGGGTGATTGCCGGTGCAAATCCAACCGCTCCTCCCCGTCGACCCTGAATAGGCACACCTCCACCGCTTCGGCATGAGGAGCTCGCACCGAGAAAGTGGCTCCTTCCGGACTCAGGTTCACTCCCGGGAGCAGATTCGCTCCCCCGGGCCGGTCGGCGGCTAGGGCTGGCAGTTCCAGGCCGTCCAGGGGTGTTTGCCCTGATTGAGGTAGTAGTTGACCAGCCACCAGGCTGAGCCGATGTTGGCCTCCGGGTCGAAGGGGCTGGAGTCGGGGAATCCGGCTTTAGGGGCTACCACCGCCCAGGTTCCGGGCAGGAACTGAAAGAGTCCGGAGGCGCCCGAATAAGGGTTGCGTGCCTCGGGATTGCCACGGCTTTCACAGTCGATGACCGACAGGGCCTGATCGACCAGGTAGTCGGGAAAGTAGGCCGCGACCAAAGACCGCCACCTTTCCACCGCCGGGCGGAAGGTCCGGGTTCCGGGTGGATCGGAGGGGGAGGTTCCGGTAGGTGGGCTGGTGACGGTGGTGGTGGACCGCTGCTCGCGTTTAGCCCGTTCGGCGGCGATAGCTTGAGCCCGGGCTACTTCGTCCAGGGCCTCCTGATAGGCGGCGTCGGCTGCCCGGGCGGCGGCGATGGCCTCGGCTACGGCCAGATCGGCGGCGGCGTACAAAGCTTCGAGATGATCGGCCTCCCGCTCCACCTCCTGCTGCAAGCTCTGCACCCGGGTCAACTCCAGCACATATTGATCCTGCAAGGACCGCAGGGCCCGCTCGCTGACAGCCAGGCTGTTGATCTGCTGGCGATCCTCCCCGGAGAGGAGGGCAAAGGAACGCTCGACCACTAGCGCCCCTTCCAGACTGGGGGTGGCGAGCATCAAGGCGCTGGGCATGGACACGGCTTGCATGTAGGCAGCCACGGCTCGCTCCGCCGTCTCCTCACCGACCTCTTCGAGTTCGAGATGGGTGCGAGCGATTCGTTCTCGCAAGCCGTCAAGACCGGCGGAGACATCGGCCAGCTGCTCGGCGAGCAGGTGGTAACGCTCCAGCGCCGCCAGCAGTTCGGATTCCAAGGCATCCCGGTTGGCAACGGCGGCGGTCACTAACCGGTCGGCGGTGTGTTTGGCGCGCTCGGCTTCGCTCACCGAACTGGCTCCGGCCACCGGCACCAAAGCAAGTAGCAGGAAACCAGTGGTGAAAGCGGCGGCCGCCCGACGTGCGCCCATGACTCAACAGGAGGCTAACGGGACCGGCGGAGGGAGGAAAACGGAAACCGGCTTATACGTCGCCGGAAAAGGTGTCGCAGGCGGCCGGGTTGCCGGTTTCATAGCCGGTCTGGAACCAGCGTTGCCTCTGTTCGGAGGTGCCATGGGTGAAAGTTTCGGGGTCGCTGCGACCTTGGCTGGTTTCCTGGATTCGGTCGTCTCCTACCGCCGCCGCTGCTTCCAGGGCCTCGGCGATCTCCCCCGGATCCAGGGCCAAATCCTCCCCGGTCTGGAGCTCTCCCACGAACACCGTCGAGGCCCACACCCCCGCGTAGCAGTCGGCCTGCAACTCGAGCCGCACCGAGAGGTCGTTGGCCTGGGCGGGGTTGGCTTGCTGCATGTCACGAACCTGTTCGCTCACCCCGAGCACGTTCTGCACGTGGTGGGCAATCTCATGGGAAAGCACGTAGGCGGGGGCGAGGTCGCCGGCGGCTCCGAAGCGGGAGGCGAGGACCTCGAAGAAGCCCAGGTCCATGTAGATGGTGTCGTCGAGGGGGCAGTAGTGGGGTCCCACACCAGCGTGAGCGCCTCCGCAGCCAGAAGCGGTGGCCTCCTCGAACAGCACCAGTTGAGCCCGGCGATACTGCCGATCGGACTGGATGAAGATCTCCTCCCACATCGCTTGATTGTCATCCAGCACCACCGACAGGAAATCCACCAGGTCCGCCTGAGGGTCGACCGAAGGATCGAGGGGCGCCTCCTCGGCGGATTGGGGCGGAGGCTGCAGCTGACCGATGATGTCCTCCAAGCCGCCGCCACCCCCACCCAGCACCGCGAACAGGATGGCGATGATGATGGCCAGGCCCCCACCACCGGCCCCGATGGCGATTCCCCCCCGCCGTCCGGGTGCCCCCCGGCGATCGACGAGGTCTCCTGACCGTTGCACGGGTTTGCGGAACTTGACCACGAGGCTGCGATCGTACCCAGATTGCCCCCGATCTATGCCTCCGAGTTGGAACCAACCCTCCCCACTCGTTGTTGAATGGGATACGCCCAACGAAAAGGAGCCCCAAAATGTGGCGGTTCGGCCACAAAACCGAGACGATCGGGCCCGAGCAGGCCCTTCCCGGAAGGGATAACCCGCTTGCCGTCCCGGAGTTCCATCATGTCAACGGTCACCGCATCGTCCCCCCATTTCCAGAGGGTCTGGAGACGGCGATCTTCGCCCTCGGTTGTTTCTGGGGGGAGGAGAAGATGTTCTGGCAGGTGCCTGGTGTGTACTCGACGGCGGCGGGTTACGCCGGCGGTTACACCCCCAACCCCACCTACGAGGAAGTTTGCACCGGCCGCAGCGGCCACGCTGAGGCGGTGTTGGTGGTCTACGATCCCAGTCGGGTGACGTATCAGGAGCTGCTCCGCCACTTCTGGGAGAGCCACGACCCGACCCAGGGGATGCGTCAGGGCAACGATGTCGGCAGCCAGTACCGCTCCGCCATCTTTGCCACCTCCGAAGCCCAACTGCAAGAGGCCCTGGCCAGCCGTGACGTTTACCAGCGGGAGCTGAGTCGTCACGGCTACGGCGCCATCACCACCGAGATCGCTCCGGCAGGAGCCTTCTACTACGCCGAGGACTACCACCAGCAGTATCTGGCCAAGAACCCCTACGGTTATTGCCCCGACCACTCCACGGGGGTGTCGTGTCCCGTGGGCCTAGGGGTGAACGCCCCTCCCGCCGATGCCTAAGCGGCGTTGCTCCATCCAGCCAGCTGAGCTACCTCACTCACCAGTTCGTCGGGGGTGAGCTCGGGGGGTAGCTCGGCGGCGACATCAGGGGTGATGCCGTCGCCACCGAAGTCGGTTCCCGCCGCCGTCACCCACCGGGCCACGGTCAGCTTGAGGGCACCACCGTTGGAGAGCCCGAAACGCTGCTGGACGGTGTTCTTACCGAAGGTGTTCTCACCGATTACCACCGCCCGTCCTGCCTCCTTGAGCGCCCCCGAAAGGACCTCGGAGGCAGAGGCGCTTCCCCGGTTGACGAGGACGGCGACGTCGAGTTCGGGATCGGTGGCAATCCCGCCCCGCCGGACCTCGTAGATGTCCTCGTCAGAGGGAGCTTCGGTCCTCACCACCACTCCGCTGGTGAGGAACTCGCTGGCGATGGCCACGGTGGCGTCGAGGGCGCCGCCGGGGTTATCGCGCAGGTCGAGGACCAGCTGGTCGATCCCATCGTCGAGCAGTCCTTCCAGTGCGGTGTGGAATTGGAGGTCGGAGCGGTCGGTGAAGAGATTGAGGCGGAGATAGCCGGTGGAGCCGACCGTGGCGGTTTCCACCACGGGGACGCTGATGGAGGCCCGCATGATGGGAATGTCGATCAGCTGACCATCGCGATCCATGGTCAAGGTGACCCGGGTCCCCGCCGGACCCCGTACCGCCGCCGTCACTTCATCAACCGTCCACCCTTCGATCAGCTCACCGTCGACGGCGATGAAGATGTCGCCCGGCTCGACCCCGGCCCGGTCGGCCGGTCCCTCGGCGAAGGTGGAGATCACCACCAGCTGGCAGGTGGACGAGATCACCGGGCACGGTGTGGCGGTGGGGTCCTCAGCGGTGAGATCCTCGGACGCCACCAGGGCTCCAATTCCTTCTACTTCGCCCGACTGGTCCTCCTCCAGGATCGCCAGAGCTTCCGGCGATAGATAGGCGCTGTTGGGATCAAGGGCGCTCATCATCCCATTGAGGGTGGCTTCCACCGCCACTTCCTGGCTGGCGCCCTCCTCGGCCATGGCCTCACACACCACCTCGAAGGCGGCCGCGGGGACCTGGCAGGTGAGCTGGCCGGCGATGGGTTCGTGGTCGAGGTTGACCACCGCCTCGGCGGCAGCGTCGGCTAGCTCGGCGGCTGCCACTTGATCGACGTAGAAGCGGTTGATCAAGTCGTAAGCCTCACAGACCAAAGCGTCGTCGTCGGCTTGGTCACATCGGAGCCGGGCGACTTCCACCACCGTTTCCGTGGTCGCCGTGGATTGACCTTCACCCTGAGTCGTGGAGGGAGAGGTAGTGGTGGTGGACACCGCGCTGGTGGCGGTGGTGGTATTGGGAACGGTTTCGGGCC
Source organism: Acidimicrobiia bacterium (assembly GCA_035281425.1). Taxonomy (GTDB): domain Bacteria; phylum Actinomycetota; class Acidimicrobiia; order Spongiisociales; family ZC4RG35; genus JAICND01. Next base: position 43,430 of record DATEDX010000084.1, on the reverse strand, counting down.
CGTCCACACATCCGGCGATGACCAGGACTGACAGGAGGGCCAGCAAGCGGAGACGCACACCCACATTCAAGCCGCCCGGAGAACTTGCGAGAGACCCAACCCGACCTAATTGGTGGCGCGGTTTACCAATTCCACCAAGCCCGGAATGTCTAGATCTTGGGGCCATTCCAGGGTGATGTCGGGTTGGAGCCCGTCAGGGGCGACCGAAGCTCCGGCCGGGGTGGTCCAGGTGGCGGTGGTGAGACGGAGGAGCCCACCGTTTCGCAACTCTGCCGTCTCTTGGACCAGGTTTTTCCCAAAAGTTGGGGTACCCACGATGGTCGCCCGATTACGTTCCTGAAGGACCGAGGCCAGGATTTCGGCCGACGACGCCGAAAGTTCGTTGACCAGCACCGTTACCGGAATCCTGGTGGCGATCCCCCCCTCCACCGCCGGGTACTCCCGTTCCTCCAGCGGGGAGAAGGTGCGGTAGAGAAGCCCATCGGAGAAAAACTCGGAGCCGATGATTGACACTGAGAAGAGAAAGCCGCCGGGGTTGTCGCGCAGATCGAGGATAAGCCGATCGATCCCGCCCTCGATGAGGCCTTGCAAGGTGAAGTGGACGAAGAGATGGGTGTCGAATCCGAACTCGGGAAGGCGCAGGTATCCGGTGTCGCCCACCACCTGGGTAATCACCGGCACCACCTCTTCGTCGGTGTGGGTGAGCAGCAGCGACACTTCGACGCCGTCCCGAGACACTTCCACCTCGGTGGTCTCGCCACTGCCCCCGGCCAGGTCGCCGGCTACTTCAGACACCCCCCGGCCGTCGACCGGGATGCCGGACACGGTGAGGATGCGATCCCCGGCCTCAAGGCCGGCCTCCTCACCTGCTCCGCCTTCGATGACGAGGTCGATCACCAGCGGGCAGGTCCCACTGATGAGGACACAGGGCGATCCGACTGAGTTGCGGGCTGCGACCACGATCCCGGCTCCGGCGATGACCCCGTTCTCATTGAGTGACCCAGAAAGCTCCGGGCGGACGTAGGTGGTGTAGGGGTCGAGGGCTTGCGCCAGCATGTGTTCGACCGCCGTTTCGATCATCGGAGCGATAGGAACTGGATCTTCTCGCAGGCGGGTTTCCACCAGGTCGCAGAGGCTGACGAAGTCCTCCGAGGGAATGGCGCAAGTCACGGTGGCGGGTACCTCCTCGTCCTCCTCGGTGGTGAAGACGCTCACTCCGGCAGCGGCCCCCGCGGCGAGCGCGGTGTGGGGAGGAGGCTGGTAGTGCCGCTCATCAATCAACTCCACCACCTGGCACAAGAGCCCGAAGGTCACCGGCGGAGCAGAACAAGAAGCGGGCTCCACCTCTACCACCACCGGCGCGGTGGTAGTAGGAGCGGTGGTTGCGACCACGGTCGGTTGAGTGGTGGGGGCGCCGCTGGGCACACAGGCGACCAATAGGAGGGCGACCAGACCTCGACGAGTACGCATCAGACCATATCTTCGCCTAACAGGAGGGGGAACTGGAGCGGCTTGGCTACCGTCGAGCCGCGGTGCAGCTCCTCCTTCACCTCCGCCGGTGGGACCAAACCGAGGTCATCCTGGGCGTGCTCGGGGACCGCTTCGTCCACCCCAATGACGTCGACGGCCCCCTGCTCGATCTCCGGGGACTTTGGTGTTTGCCCGGTCTGGCCGACTGCCACGCCCATCTCAGTGCCGACTCGCTCGATGACCGCCATCGACCCGGTGAGTACTCGGCCATTCGCCGGCGGGCGTTCGCTCAGCTTGAGGCCGGAGTCTTTCTCCTCTTCGACAAAGGTTGGTCGGACGAAGCCGTCCTCCGTCTGCTCGACGAGCCGCCTCCCGAGCGACCCGCCCTCATGGCGGCGGGGCGGATCATCAGCGGCCCTCAAGGCTATTTCGAGGGCTTTGCAGTGGAGACCGACGAGGCGGGGCTCGTAGAGGCAGTGGCCGCGGCCAACCTTTCGGGGGGATGGGTGAAGCTGATCGGCGACTGGCCTCAGAAGGGGCGGGGACCGGTGATCAATTTCGGGGAGGCAGCCCTGGCGGCGGCGGTGCAGGTGGTGCACGGAGCTGGAGGGCGAGTCGCCATCCACACCATGGCCCCGAAGACGCCGGGGATAGCGGTTAGAGCCGGGGTGGACTCGATCGAGCACGGTCTGTTTCTTTCCGACGGCGACCTCGAGGTGTTGGGGCGGAGGGGAGGAGCCTGGGTGCCGACGGTGGTCAATGTCGAATCCGTGGCCGGCTCGATGACGCCCGGATCCACTGGGGCCCGAATCTTGGGGGAGGGTCTCGATAACCTCCGCCGCCTCCTCCCTCGGGCCGAGGAGCTGGGGGTCACCGTGCTTTGCGGGACCGACCTCGGGCTGCCTCATGGTGCCGTCAGCGTCGAGGCAGACCGGCTACACCAATTTGGGCTTAGTGCAGAGGCGACGGTGGAAGCGGTAGGCCCCGCCGCCTACCGGTATTCGGGGAGGAGGTTTCTCGAGGTCGGCGCCGAAGCCGATTTGGTTCTCTTCGACGAGCCGCCTTCCCGGGACGTGACGGTTCTAGGTCGTCCCACCGCCGGGATGAGGGCGGGGCGGATCTGCTTTGACCGCTCCGGCGTTTTTGAGACGTGAGACGTGAGACGTGAGACGTGAGACGTGAGTCGCGACTTCCTCCCCCAGGAGCGAAGCGACGCTGGGGGAGGTGGCCCGGAGGGCCGGAGGGGGTTCTGGGGAGGTGGCCCGAACAGCCGCAGGGGGTTCTGGGGGGGTGGCGCCGCAGGCGACGCAGGGGCCCCGGTTTGAGGCGGATGGCGGAGGACGGAAGACGAAAGCGTCTCCCGGTTTCGCCGGACTCCCCTCACCGCTGTCGGGGCGTACTGGGGGAGATGGGGGCCTACCCTCACCGCCATGAACGGCTTTGAAGAGACGATCGGGCTTCAGATCATGGAAGCGGATGGGCGGCGGGTAGTGGGCGAAATCGTGATCGAAGATCGCCATCGCCAGCCTTATGGGATCGTCCACGGCGGGGTCTACAGCTCGATGATCGAAACCCTCGCCTCTTACGGAGCTCATGTCTGGGCCACCGAGCAGGGGTGGTTCGGTGCGGTGGGGTTGTCGAACACCACCGACTTCCTGCGAGCGGCCCGCTCGGGGACAGTTCAAGCCGAAGCCACCCCCATTCACCAGGGTCGGAGCCAGCAAATCTGGCAAGTCGTCGTCACCCGAACCGAGGACGGCAAGACGGTGGCCCGGGGACAGGTACGCCTCCACAACATCCACGAGGCAGGAGATTTGCGGGGTGGGTGACGTGGCCGAAACCCGGCGTTTGATCCTGGCCTCGTCCTCGCCGCGCCGCCAGGCACTACTAGAGGGGTTGGGAGTCACCTTCGAGGTGGTGGCCCCCGAAGTCGACGAGTTGCGCTATCCCGATGAGGAACCCTACGACTACGTGGAGAGGATCGCCCGCAGCAAGGCAGAAGCGGTGTCTATCCCCGGCGCGGTGGTGGTGGCGGCGGACACCTCGGTGGTGGTGGACGGCCAGATCCTGGGCAAACCTGCCCACCCCGAAGAAGCCCGGGCCATGTTGCGCCGGCTTTCCGATCAGACCCACGAGGTACTCACCGGGGTGGCGGTGGCCGTCGATGACGGAACGGCCGAAACGGTGGCGGAAGTTGCTTCGGCCCTGGTCAGGTTTCTGCCCATGACCGAGGAGGAGATCGCCGATTACGTGGCGAGCGGCGAACCAATGGATAAAGCTGGGGCCTACGCCCTCAACGGGAGGGCTGCCCTCTATATCGAATCGATCCAGGGGAGCCCATCGGGGGTGATCGGCCTCCCCCTCCACGTTGTCGCCCGCCTCCTTCGCACCGCCGGCTGCGACCTCCTCTCCTTCGTCGGCCCCGCGCCTGCGGACCTGGCGTGGCAGAGTCTCCTCCCCGATGCCTGAACCAAGCCCAATGCCTGAACCGCGCCCAGAGGCATGACCCTTTTCGCCGATCTGGTGGCGACTTCAGCTCGGGTGGCTGCCATCTCATCCCGCAAAGCCAAAATCACCCGACTGAGTGATTTCCTGACCCAACTGGCACCGGTGGAAGTGCCCATTGCCATCGGCTTCCTCACCGGGCAGGTCCGTCAAGGTCGGATCGGAGTTGGGTATGCGGCGGCTTTCTCGGTAGCGGCTACCCCAAATGCGGAACCAAACCTGCATCTGGTTGAGGTGGATGAGGTAATGGCCTCCATCCCTCTCGCTACCGGCCCCGGTTCACAGCAGCAAAGGTCACGGTTGTTGGATCAGCTCTTCAGCCGGGCCACCTCTGCAGAGCAGGAGTTCCTTCGCCGGCTCCTGACCGGCGAGTTGCGTCAGGGGGCATTGGAGGGGGTGATGGTGGAGGCGGTGGCGATGGCCTTCTCAGTGCCCGCTTCCGCCCTCCGGCGGGCATTGATGCTTCGGGCCGATCTCGGTGAGGTGGCGCTGGTGGCAGCCCAGTCCGGTGAGGCGGGGCTCAATAGCCTGGGGCTACAGGTGTTGGCACCGCTCAAACCGATGCTGGCTTCGCCTGCTGGCTCGGTAGAGGAGGCGGTGGTGGGGGAGGTGTCGGTGGAGTGGAAACTCGACGGCGCCCGCATCCAGGTGCATCGCCTGGGAAACGAAATCCGAATCTTCACCCGCAACCAGAACGACGTCACCGAGCGCCTCCCAGAGGTGGTCGGCGCTACCCGGGCGTTGTCGGTCGATGCCCTGGTGCTCGACGGCGAAGCCATGGCCCTCCGCGCCGACGGCACCCCTCAGCCCTTCCAGGAAACGATGAGCCGGTTCGGCACCGAAGAGCGGACCTTCGCCGAAGTCCCTCTCTATCCGTTCTTTTTCGATGTGCTCCATGCCGGGGGAGAGGACCTCATCGACCTGCCCTTGCAGGAGCGGCTCACCACCCTCGACCGGATCGTCCCTGTCGAGCATCGCATTCCCCGGGTCTTCACCTCCGACCCGAGAGAAGCCGAACGGTTCTTGCGACAGGCATTGCAGGCCCGCCAGGAAGGAGTCATGGTCAAGGCTGCCAGGTCTCGTTACGAAGCGGGAAGGAGAGGCAAGGCCTGGCGGAAGATCAAGCCGGTCCATACCTATGACTTGGTGGTTTTGGCCGCCGAGTGGGGACACGGGAGGCGGCAGGGCTACTTGTCGAACATCCACCTCGGGGCCCGTGACCCCGTCACCGGAGGATGGGTGATGGTCGGCAAGACCTTTAAAGGCATGACCGACGAGATGCTTGCCTGGCAGACCGAGCGATTCCTCCGCCTGGAAGAGCGACGGGACAACTTCACCGTCTATCTGCGGCCCGAGCAACTGGTGGAAGTGGCGATCGACGGCGTGCAGGCGAGTCCCCGGTATCCGGGAGGCATTGCCCTCCGCTTTGCCCGGGTGAAGCGGTATCGCGACGACAAGAACCCCGAGGAGGCAGACACCCTCGACACCCTGCGAGGTCTGCTGGCGTGAAGATCGGGGTTCAGCTGCCGGAGGTCGAATACGAGGCCACTTGGGGGGAGATGAAGGACATGGCCCGAGTGGCGGAGGAAGTGGGCCTCGACTCCATCTGGCTGGGCGATCATCTCCTCTACGACCTTCCCGCGGGCAGGCGGGGCCCCTGGGAGTGCTGGTCGATGTTGGCGGGCCTGGCCGCGGTCACTGAACGCGTGGAGCTGGGGCCGCTAGTCGCCGCCCTCCCGTTCCACAACCCGGCGATCCTGGCCAAGAAGGCCGCCACCATCGACGAGATCAGCGGCGGCCGGCTTGTCCTTGGGGTGGGGGCGGGATGGAACCGGACCGAGTTCTTGGCTTTCGGTTTGCCGTTCGATCGACGGGTCGACCGCTTCGCCGAAGCCTTCACCATCGTCCGGACCCTGCTCACCGAAGGCTCCATCGATTTCGAAGGCGAGTTCTACACCCTCCACGACTGCGAACTGCTGCCCCGTCCCCGGCGGACGATTCCGCTGATGGTGGGGTCGAGCCGCCCCCGCATGCTTTCGTTGACTTTGCCCCACGTCCAGGCGTGGAACTCCTGGTTCCAAGACTTTGGCAACGACCCCGCCCAGATCCCCCCACTGCTGGAGCAGATCGAAGCCGCCTGCCGTCAAGCGGGACGGGGACTGGGTGAAGTGGAGAAGACCGTGGCTCTTCACCTCGCCTTCCCCGGCCAGGCAGGGAGGCGCCAAGGTGAAAACCCCCTCAGCGGCTCGATGGCCCAGATGGTCGAAGACTTGGCCCGAGTCGAAGCCGCCGGGGTCTCCCATGTCCAGGCCGTACTCGATCCGATCAAGCCCGAAACCATCGCCGCTTTGGGAGAGATAAAGGCCGCGCTGGAGAGGTGAGACGTTATCTTCCCGACCGCAGAAGAGCAGAGGAGACGAGATGCGAACAGTGACTTTGTGGCTGCACATCATGGGGGGAGGTACCTGGTTGGGCGCCAACCTGGCCCAGCTCACCATCAGCCGAGGCATGCTCTCAGGTGAGGCCGGCACCGCGCGCCGCTTCATGGAAACGGTGCACAAGATGACCAACCCGCTATATGGCACGGCATCGGTGGTGATCCTCGTCACGGGCGTGATCCTGGTATTGACTTCGGGAGGGACATACAGCTTCGGTTCGGTTTTCGTCGGCCTCGGCATCGCCGTGCTGGTGATCGGAGGCGCCTTAGGCGGGCTCGTCTTCAGCCGCAAGACCAAAGAGGCCTTAGCTCTCTACGAAGCCGGGGAGGCGGCCTCCACTGCGCCTTTGCACCGCAGCATCGCCTTCTGGGGGCGCATCGACACTCTGCTCATCGCCCTGGCCATGCTGGCCATGGTCGCCAAATGGGGCGCCTAATCCGTTCTGGTGACGGTTCAGCACGATATTCGTGCTCAACCGTCGCCAGAAGGGGGGCTTACGCTCCCAGGTCCGATTGTCGGGCCCAGGCCAGGTTGAGTGGAAGGGGTTCTGAGACCCGGTCCTCAGTGGTAGTAGGAGGAAGCGACGACCAGGGCCGGGCGGCAGCCTTGCGAAAGCCAATGGAAAGTAGGTGGAAACCCAAAGTGAGCAAGGTGATGGCCGTTCCCGCCGCGATCAGGACTGGCCACATCAACCGCCCGCTGAAGTCACGGGTGACGATCGCCCAATAGACCAGGGTGCCCCAGTCGGTGAAAGTAGCCGTGTAGGACAGCCAAGAGAGGAAGCCTTGGGTGATCACCGCTCCCGCCGCTCCCAACACCACATAGGTTCCGGCCACCGGCATCAAAGCCGGAACCAGGTGACGCAGCACCACCTGCCGGGTGGAGGCCCCGGCGATGCGGCAGGCGTCGACATAACCGGAGGTCATGATGGGCAGGGCCTGGGACCGCAATACCAGGGCGCCGCTCGACAGCCCGGTGAGCAGCCCGAACAGCACCCCGAAGACTGCCGGAGTCAGCCGGTCGGCGCGGGGATCGGCCCCCAGGATCAACATGACGATGGGGACCGGCAGGTAAAGGGCGGCGTCGACGAAGACCCCGAATACCCGGTCGGCGGTGCGATAGGCCGATGACAAACCGGCTACCGAGAGCGCTACCACCGCGGTGACGATGCCCGCCAACATCCCGGCGATGATGGCTGGCCGGGCTCCGGCGATAAGCATGCTGAAGGTGTCTTTGCCGAACACGTCGGTGCCTAGGAAGTGGAGCAGGCTGGGCGAAGACGGGTGGTCGGTGATGCGGTAGTCGAACCCGGCTCGAGGGTCGTATATCGCCCGGGGCCAGACCGTCCTCAGGAGGAACGGGTGGGCGAGGCTGAGCATGGCGAAGAGGGTGAGGATGAAGAGTCCGAGGCGAGCTTCAAAGAATGAGAAAACGGCTCGGACCCAGCCCGACATCCAGCGGGTGCGAAGCCGCCAGGCCCGGATCATCTCAGCCATAGGTAGCTCGCTCGAGTTGGATCCGAGGGTCGAGGGAGGCGGCGGCCAGGTCGAGGATGATGCGCACCACCAGGGTGATCATCCCCACCACAATCAGGCCCCCCATCGTCACTAGGAAGTTCCGCTGTCGCAGAGACCCGAAGAGGACCGAGGCCACTCCGGGCAGGTCGATGCGGTAGCCACCCAAGCGTCCAAAGCTGCCCTCGATGATGACCAACCCCCCCAGGGCGAAGGGAAGGGTGGCGGTGAGGCGGGAGAGGGCAGGAAGCAGGGCCACTCGCCCCGCATGCCGTTCTCGCACCTGGCGATCGGTAAGGCCTTTAGCGCGGGCGGTGGTAACGAAGTCGGACTCATGTGATCCCTCCACCGCCGCCGCCACCACCAAGATCACGTCTCCCACCGACAGCAAGAAGAGGACCACGATGGGGAGCATGAGGATGCCGAGCAGATCGAAGGCATGTGCGGAGATGCCGGCCTGGTCCCAGGCCCAGAGAGCAAACAAGGGGATGGCAGCCCGGGAGCTGTAACGCCAGATCCGCCGGCGACGGCGATCGGAGATCAGGCGCTCCACCCCGAGGGAGAGGGCGAGGGGCCCGAAGAGAGTGGCGAGCATGGTCCACAAGACCCGGTGCTCCCGAACCACCTCCCAGAGGTAATAGTCGAGGGCAGTGACGGTGTTGAACCACCGAAACCCGAAGAGGTTGACAGTCATGTAGAAGAACAGGAACACCAGCCAGGGAGGGAAGATGGAGCTGAGGGTGGCCGCCCCCAAACTGGTCGGGGTGGTGAACCGGCGCCGCCAACCTGCCCACCTGCCGACTCTGCTCCCTACCCAGAAGGCAGTCCCCAGGCCGAGCACAAACATGGTCAGGGTCCAGGGGAGCGCCGCCAGCACGATTTGAAGCACCGGCGGCCCTCCCGGGCTGCGACCGAGGTCGAGAGTGAGCACTCCCCCCAGCCAGAGCAGGTATTGCTGCCAGAGGGGGCGGTTCAGTCCCAATCGCTCGGCCAGCCCGGCGAAGGCGCCGCCGGAGCCGACCGCGAAGTTGGTGCTGAAGTCACCCGGCACCATGATCCGGGTGAGGAAGAAGATCACGGTGAGAAACAAGAGCAATCCGAAGAGACCGGCCACCAGGCGGGCGGCGACGTACCTGCGCAACATCTAGCTCGGGGCCTGGCGGCTCATCCTTGGAGGCTATCCCCAATTACCCGTTTACATGTCCGCAGGGAGCTAAGTGCGACAGCCGGTAGCCGGTAGACGGTAGCGCTGAGCCGAAAGCCGGGAAGCTAGGGGAGCAGTAGCTTGGCGAAACGCCGGCGGGTAATGGCCATGCCCAGCAAACCCATCACCAACAAGAAGAGGATGTGTCCAGGCACCGACCAGTCGAAGTGCCCCAGGGTGGCCGCTCGCACCAACTCCGTCCCGTGATAAAGCGGGGAAAATCGGGCGGCCAGCTGCAAGGCGGGTGGGTAGACGTCGATGGGAAAGAAGGTCCCAGAGAAGAGAAACAGCGGCTGCACCACCAGTTGCACGAGGTCGAAGTCCTGCCACCCCTTCATGAAGGTGGTGGCCGCCATTCCCATCCCCGCAAAGGCAAAGCCGATGAGCAAACAGGCGGGGACGGCGGCTAGGGCCCACCAAGAGTTGACCAAGCCGAACACTGCCATGACCACCACGAAGGCGAGCGAATACATTCCCCCTCGGGTCAACGACCAGGCGGCTTCCCCCAAGGCGATGTCGAGCGGCTGCATGGGGGTGGTGAGGACGGCGTCGTAAACCTTTCCCCACTTCAGCTTGAAAAACAGGTTGAGGGTCGACTCAAAGACGGCGCCGTTCATGGCCGAGGAGGCGAGAAGGGCGGGAGCTACGAACGACGTGTAGCTGACCAGCCGGCCATCAGCCAACGAGATATCCCCTACCAGCATCCCCACCCCCAAACCGATCGACAGCAAGTAGAAGACGGGTTCGAAGAAGCCGGAGAAGATGACCAGCCAGATTCGCCGGTAAACCATCAAGTTCCGTTCGATGATCCGCTGGGCGCGGGTGCCGGGACGGCGAATAGGAGGGAGCACCCGGGTGGTGAGGACGGGGGCGCTCATTTCCGCATCACCCTCTCGAGGTTGCGAAGCGAGAGCCACACACCCACCAGGGTGCAGGCGGTGAGTGCCGCCAGGTGAACCATCCAGGGGAGGTGGGGGTGGCCGGCAATCCCCGCTACTCCTCGCGCCAATTCGACTCCATGCCAAAGCGGCGTGAAAAAGGCCAGCGGCTGCATGAAGCCGGGAAGTTGGGTGATGGGAAAGAAGGTGCCAGAGAAGAGAAAGAGGGGCACGATCACGAACCGGAAGAGGGTCGACAGCCCGGCCTCCTTCTTCAAGGTTGCCACCCAGGCGGTGATGGGAGCCGAGAAGGCCAGACCGGTGAGGATCCCCGGGACAACCGCGGCCAGGCCGCGGGCTGGGCTGATCGCCCCTACCGCCACCATCACCCCGGCATAGACGATCAAGCTGAGGGCGAGCCGGCACACCAGCCAGCCGAAGTGGCCCAGGACGAGAGCGGGGACGGAGACCGGGGTAGCGAGGGCAGCGTGATAGCTCTTGGTCCACTTGATTCCTGCCATCACCGGGTAAGAAGAGTCACCGGCCGCGGTCTGCATCGCCGCCGCGGCCAGCAGCCCCGGAGCGAGCCAGACCAGATAGGGCACGCCGCCGGGACCGTCGTCCACCAGTCTGCCCAGCCCGATCCCCATCGCCACCAGTACGAAGAGGGGGGAGGCGAAGGTGGAGATGACGGAGCCCCGCCAGGTATGACGGTAGGTCCGAACGTGGCCCTCGACGACCCGGAGGGCGGAGGTGGCGAGCATCAGTCGACCAAAGTCCGGCCGGTCAGATGCAGGAACACATCTTCGAGGGTGGCGCGACGGACCAGAGCCGTCTCCGGATAAATGCTCCGCTGGTGGACCTCGGATAGAGCCGCCTCGGCGTCGTCGGCGTAAACCAACACCCGGTCGGGAAGAATCTCGAGCCGCTTCCCCACCCCCTCAAGGCGAGGCACCACCTCCTCCTGCCCTCCGGCAGGGAATCGAAGTTCTAGCACCTCGCGAGTTGCGTGGAGCTCGATCAGCTGGCGAGGAGAGCCTTCGGCCACGATCAATCCCTTGTCCATGATGACCAGCCGGTCGCAAAGCTGCTCGGCTTCGTCCATGTAGTGGGTGGTGATGATGAGTGTCACCCCGTCGCGCTTGAGGCGGTAGAGCCGCTCCCAAAGAAGGTGGCGGGCCTGGGGGTCGAGACCGGTGGTGGGCTCGTCGAGAATGAGGAGGTCGGGGTGGTTGATGAGGCCGCGGGCGATGGTGAGGCGGCGCTTCATGCCCCCGGAAAGCGGCTCGACCTTGCTCTCCCTCCGATCGGCCAGCTGGGCAAAGGCGAGCAGTTCGTCGATCCGGCGGCGGATCTCGGCCCGGGGCAAGTCGAAGTAGCGGCCGTAGATCATCAGGTTCTCTTCGACGGTGAGTTCGGTGTCGAGGTTGTCCTCCTGGGGCACCACCCCTAGCCGGGCGCGGATGGCGGGACCCTGGGTTTCGGGATCCATCCCGAGCACCGACAGGTGCCCGGCAGTGACGGGCGAGGTAGCCCCGATCATCTTCATGGTCGAGGTCTTTCCCGCCCCGTTTGGTCCCAGGAATCCGAAAGCTTCCCCCTGGTTGATGTCGAAGTCGACGCCTGCCACCGCGGTGAAATTGTCGAACTTCTTGACCAGTTGGCGGGCGGAGACGAGCGGCTCGGACATGAACCGGCCACGGTAGCCAACCCGCTCGCGAACAGATCATTGCCGCGAACCCCGGGTTCAGGAGTCCATTTGTGGACCCTACAACCCTGGGTTGGCGGTGAGTTCAGGCGGAAGCGCCGCTATAGGAGCGGATCGCCCGCATCCACAGCCAGCGGGAGGCAGCCGCCACCACCGCCGTCACCGCCAGGCCGAGCAGAAGCGAGGTTGGTCCCAGGCGGGCAGCCAGGGTTTCGGCGGGAACCGTGATGGCGAAGGCCAGCGGAATGATGAAGGTAAGGGTGCCTCGGAGCCAGGTGGGATAGATCGAGACCGGCCAGCGCCCCGCCTGATACATACCGTCAAACATATCGAAGATGGAGTCGGCCCGGGTGATCTTGAAGGCGGTGGTGGCCAGCGCCAGCCACAGGCAGTAGAGCACCACCACCCCCATAGCGGCCGCGGCGATGAAAGCCAGGAGCCGCCCGCTGTTCACCGCTTCGATCCCGCCCGCCCCGTAGCCAACCACCAGTCCCCCCACCACCACGTCCACCAGCTGCCAGATCCGGAACGAGCGAATGCTGACCAGGAGCTGGCTGTCGGCCGGTTTGGTCAGAGCCATGTCGAAGGTCCCCTCCTCTACCTCCTCCATGAACTGGCTCATACCGGGGCGGACCAGCGCTCCGATCACTCCCCCGACGGCGATATGGAGCCCCATCACCACCAACAACTCCGAGCGAGTCCACCCCGAAAGCTCGGGAGTGTGTGAGAAGACCAAGGAGATGGCCACCATCCCGGTGGCGAGGGTGATGGCCGAGTTGAGGAGCTGCAGAACCAGGTTCACCCGGTATTGCATCTCGTTGGCGGCGATGATCCGGAAGTAGGCCCAGCCGAGCCTCACCGCCCTCATCCCCCCACCGCCGTGTAGCGACGGATGGCACGCCCCCAGACCAGCCTGATGAGCAGGGCCAGGCCGGCGATCCAGGCCCCCTGCACCACCAGCCCGGTGAGGATCTCCGCCTGGGAAAGCCGGCCGATCACCGCCTCGATCGGGAATTGGAAAGTCCAGCGGAAGGGAAGGAAGGTGGACACTGTCTGCACCCAGTCAGGCATCAGCGACATCGGCACAAGGCGACCCGACAACATCAACTCGAGAGCCACGTTGAGCTCGAACAAGGCCGAGGTGCGGGTGGTCCAGAAGTTCACGCTTCCCAGCAGGAAGAGGAACATGTGACGGATGGTGAAGGCCAGCCAGATGGCGACGAAAAATCCCGCCAGTCCCACCACCGACAGCGACAACTCCGGCCGGAAGGTCAGCCACATGATGGCTGCCAGCGGGAGCGCCATGATGATCCAAACCGGCTTCTGACCGGCGAAGAAGGCGAAGTCGCGGTGGAAGGGATGGACTGGTCGCATCAGGAACTCGTTGAGGCGACCTCCCCGAATCCGCCACTCCCACGAATAGGGGGTGAGGGCGAGGTTCATGGCCCGTACCAGGCTCCAGGCGATGTAATAGCCGGTTAGTTCGTTGAGCCCGTAGTCGCCCACCGCTCCCCCCTGGGCGATGGCCACCGAGCGCCAGACCGCCAGGTACACCACCGGTTCGATGAGGAAACCCACCAGCCCGATGAAGGCCGTGACTCGGTACTGGAACTCGTGGAGCAAGCCGTTGCGGGCCTCGGCCAGGTAGTAGCGGACGATCGACATGGCTCAGCTCGACCCGGCCGCCTCGGCGAAGACCCGTTCGATCACGTCTTCGATGGGGGGATCTTCGATGGTGATGTCATCGATCGTGGCCCGGGCGAGGAGGTCGGCCGCCACCCGGCCGATTTGATCGGGTGCCACCAGCAGGGTGACCCGGTCTGGTTGACGGTCCACCACCTCACCCCAGCCCGACATCTCGGCGGGCAGACCTTCCCCGACGATGGTGAGGGTCTTGTGGCTGGCGAAGCGACTGGTGAGCCCGCTCAGGTTGCCGTCGTATTGGAGCCGTCCCTGGTGGATCACGATCACCCGCTCGCAAAGCGCCTCTACATCTGCCATGTAATGGCTGGTGAGCAAGACTGTCGCCCCGGTTTCCTGGTTGTAGGCACGGATGAACTGCCGCAGCCGTTTCTGCATGGTCACATCCAGTCCCAAGGTGGGCTCATCGAGGAACAGCACCTCTGGAGCGTGGAGGAGAGCACCGGCGAGTTCCACCTTCATGCGCTCCCCCAGCGAAAGGTTGCGAACCGGTTTGGTGACCAGTGCTTCCAGCTCCAGCAATTCGACGAATTGGGATCGGCGCCGCTCGAAGTCGGCGGCGGGAATGTCGTAGAGCGCCTTGAGAAGCAGGAAAGAGTCGAGGGCGGGAAGGTCCCAGCCGAGCGAGCTGCGGTTGCCGGTCACCAGGGCGATGCGCTTGAGGAAGGCAGCTTCCCGCCGGTGAGGAACGTGGCCCAGCACCTCTCCGATCCCTGAGTCGGGATACAACAAACCGGACAACATCTTCAAGGTCGTGGTCTTGCCGGCCCCATTGGGACCAAGGAATCCGACGATCTCCCCCCGGCGGAGTTCAAAGGAGGCCCCTTCCACCGCTATCACTTGCCGGTGCTCACGGGCAAACAGGCTCCGCAGAGAAGCCCGGAGCCCCCCCTCCCGCACCGGTACCTTGAAGGTACGACGCAGGTTCTCGGTGTGGACGGTTACCTCGATGAGGACACTTATTAGCGATCCCGGCGATGAAAGGCTGGCGGATTACCGCCACCTCACTGACCCCGCTGCCCGCATCCGGCAGGAGGAAGAAGGAGGGTTCTTCATCGTGGAGGGTTGGGAAGCGGTCCGCCGCCTGCTCACCACCGACTGGCCAGTGCGCTCGGTGTTGATTGCCCAAGACAAGGTTTCCAAACTGGAGATGCCCCCGGCGGTTCCGGTGCTGGTGGCTCCTCCCCTTGTGCTTGAGGCCACCGTGGGGTTTCAGTTACATAGAGGGGTGGTAGCGGCGGTGAACCGTCGCGCCTTCCCCAACCTCGCTGAGGTGGCGGCGGCCGCTCGGACCCTGGTGGTCCTCGAAGGCATCAACGATCACGAGAATCTGGGCGCCATCTACCGCAGCGCCGCCGCCCTCGGCGGCGACGGCGTAATCCTCGATCCCACCTGCGCCGACCCCTTCTACCGGCGCTGCGTGCGAGTCTCCATGGGAACCGTGCTCACCACCCCCACCGCTCGGGCCACCCCCTGGCCGGAGCAAATCGACTCTCTTCGCAGGCACGGCTTCAGGGTGCTGGCCTTCACCCCGAGATCGGAGGCCGCCGATCTCAACGCGGTGGAGGTCCCGGCTCGCGGCGCCCTTCTCTTCGGTTCTGAGGCTCAGGGTCTCTCCGATTCCGCCCTCGAACACGCCGACCTGATCGTGAAGATCCCTCACCGGGCCGACGTGGACTCCCTCAATGTCGGCCACGCCGCCGCCATCGCGCTTTATCGTTTCGGGCATGTCTGAAGCTGCGGTGGGCTTTCTGGGCTTGGGCCGGATGGGACGGCTGATGGCGGCCAACCTTGCCCGACACGGCTTCGATCTCACCGTCTTCAACCGAACCCCCTCTGTCGCCGAGGAGTTCGTCGCTGCTCACGGCGGACGAGTAGCCCCCACTGCCCGGCACGCGGTGGAGGAGAGTGGGGTGGCCGTCTCCATGCTTGCCGATGGCGATGTTCTGCTTGAGGTCTTGGCCGAGGCGGAGGACGGCCTCCGGCCCGGCTTGCTTTGGGTCGACATGGGGACTTCGGGTACGGCGGCGGTGGCCCAGGCAGCAGACCGTCTTGCCCGGGCGGGGGGGATCCTGATCGACGCCCCGGTTTCCGGCAGTACCCCGGCGGCCGAAGCAGGCAGCCTCCTCATCATGGCCGGCGCTAGCCCGGCGACCTACGAACGGGTCACGCCGATTCTGGAGGCGATGGGCAAACCGGAGTTGGTGGGACCGCCGGGGGCGGGAGCGGCTCTCAAACTCACCGTCAACTCGATCCTTTACGCCATCAACCAGGCCTTCGCCGAAGGAGTTGCCCTGGCGGAGGCGGCCGGGGTCAGCCCCGCTACCACCCAGGACGTGGTCTCCCGCAGTGCTGCCGGGGCGCCCATCATCAGCTACCGCAAGCCTCAATATCTCGATCCCGATCGCACCCCGATCACCTTTACTCTCGACCTCGCGGCTAAAGATCTCCGGTTGACGTTGGAGGCAGCCGCTGCTGCCGGTGTGGACATGCCCCAGCTACGCCGGACACTCGAAACCGTCGAAGCCTTGCTCGCTCGGGGACTCGGCGACCGAGATATGGGCTACGTAGTGGAAGCCGCCCGCCGGGCTTCCGGCTCATCAGGGTCTTCCTAACCTGTCCAGATGAACGTTCAGCGGCCCAACGGTGGGGTGACGCTGCTCGATGTGGCCCGCCAGGCCGGGGTTCATCCCTCGACGGTTTCCCGGGCTCTTGATCCTCGCCAGCAGCAGCGGGTCAAGGAACACACCCGGCTCCGCATCGTCGAGGTAGCCAACGCCCTCGGCTACCGGCCCCACCTGGTAGCCCGAGGCTTGCAGAGCGGTCGTACCGCCACGGTGGGAGTTATCGCCGCCGACCTCGGCAACACCTTCGTCACCCCCATCATCCACGGGCTTACCAGCACGATCGAAGGGGTAGGGCTCTTGCCCCTGATCGCCGAAACTCAAGACGACCACGATCGGCTGGGGGTGATTCTCGACCACATGCTCTCCCGCCGGGTTGACGCCATCGTGGTGGCAGCGGCTCGAGCCGGCGACAAGGACATCCTCGAGTCAGCCGGCCGGTTGGTTCCCACCATCATCGCTGCCCGTCCCTTGGAGGACACCGTCCTTCCCCAGGTCATTCACGATGACTACCAGGGAGGGCGACTGGTGGCGGAACACTTCCATCACTTAGGTCACCGTCTGGTGGCCCAGCTCGAGGGCCCCGCCGACGTCGCCAACTTCCCCCGGCGAGCGGCTGGCTTCGTCGGGTTGCTTGGGGAGCATGGCATCGAAGAGGTAACGCTTTCCGATCGGGCTCACACCCCCAGCATCGAAGAAGGCGAACGCCTCGCCCGGCTGCTGGTGGCCAGGCCCGGCCCATTTCCCACTGCTGTGTTCGCCCACAACGACCTGATGGCCATCGGGGCTCTTTCGGTCTTCCGCGCCGCCGGCCTGCGAGTCCCGGGGATCGTCTCACTGGTTGGATATAACGACTTACCCATGGTGGGCCAGATCGACCCGCCCCTGACCACCCTCCGCTATCCCAGCTGGGAGGTGGGCCGGATGGCGGGGGAGATGGTGGCCAGCCTCCTCAACGGTGAACGTCCGGGGGACCACTCCCTCGACCCAGTGCTGGTGGTAAGGGCCTCGACCCGACCCGTTTGATCGGGGTTTTGGCGCGTAAAGGTGACGCCATGGCGGTCACCTTGACGCGCCAAAAACCGGAAAGAGTGGGGCTGATTAGGTCACTCGCCAGCCGCGGTCGAGAGGCAGGTTGACGGCGTTGACGCCCCGATTTTCCAGCAGGAACACGACGGCTCCCACCACGTCTTCCATGGCGACGAGGTTGCCACCGGGGGTTCGAGCCTTGACCCCGTCGAGAGGCTTTCCCGCCCAGTAGGGGCTATCACCGACGATGCCGGGGTGGATGGCGTTGATGCGGACCGGGGCCAAGTCGATGGCCAGCGAGTTGATCATGGTGGAGACGGCGCCGTTGACCGAAGTAACGGTCAACGACCCGGGGTAGGGACGATCTTTGGCCAGTCCCCCGAAGAGGACAATGGAGCTGTCGTCGTTGAACCGGTCGAGGAGAGCATGGATGACGGCGTTGTATCCCACCAGCTTGAGGGTGGCGAGCTTGACAGCCCGCTCCACGTTGTAGTCACGGATCTTGTTCTCGTCTCTCTCGATGGCGGAGATCACCAGGTAGCGGACCGGACCTACCCCGGCCAGGGCCGGGGCGATCCCGGCCAGGTCGTTTAAGTCCAGGGCTAAGCCGGTAGTGGCGCCCCCGATTTCGGCGGCGATGACCTCGGCTCGCTCCTGTTCCCGACAGGTAATTACCACCTCCGCTCCGCTCTTGGCGTAGTGAGTGGCGATCTCCCGGCCCAATCCCGAGGATCCTCCAACAACTACCACTGCTCCCGGCATCTATCGCTCCTTGGTCAGCTTGTCGCTCAGATATTTCCAGTCCCGGGCGAACCGGTAGGAGTGGCGGGCAGGTGGTGCCGGTGACTGCGTCTCCAACCACCGGACGGTGGTGTCGGTGGGATTGGAGAACTCGTGTACCGCCCCCACCCCGGCGAAGGCGACGTCACCGGGCCGCAGCCGGTAGCGAACCCCGTCGAAGACCCCGTCCACCTCTCCGTCCAAGATGAGGTAGGTCTCTTCCAAGGGATGGTCGTGGGCTCCTGCTACTCCCCGTGGCTCGTACTGGACCATGAACATGGTCGAAAGCTGGGCGCCGAGGTCGGAGTCCGACATCATCTTCACCGTGATCCCCGAATAGACGAGGAGGGCGGTGCGCATCGAAGCCGACACTGCCAGCATCTCTTGGGTCTGGCGGCCCGGGTCCATGTTCTCGGGGGCAATGTGGCCGAAGGCGCGGGTGCGAGGATCGCGAGGATCGACCGAGACGCCTGGACCCGGGGTCAGCTCGGGGACGAAAAACGTGTCGCTTCCCAGCCAAGGTCGGGGCTGAGGAGTGAACAGATCCGCCCAGCGGGCCACCCCGCTGGCCCCGTTATGCCAGGCGTGAGGGACTCCGAGCGGGACCAAGCCGTAGTCGCCGGGTTGGAGGTCGACGGTGGCTTCGGGCGTCACCAATTGCACCGATCCTTCCAGCACGTAGAAGGTTTCCTCGAAGGAGTGGACATGGGTATCGACCGATCCCTCGGGTTCCAGTTCCGAGACACCAAAACCAGTGTGGACCGCGCCCGGGGTGGTGTGATCCACCATCGACCAGCGGCGGAAACCTCGCGCTCGACCCGAGAACTCTTCCGGGAGGGCGAAGTGAGCTTCGCCGGCTCGCTTGACCACATGGCGCTCGGGGATCATGGCGGTGTTGGAAACCTGCCCAGGCAGGGGCAGACAAACGCTTGCATTTTGGCTGTCGGCGACGATAGAGGCGTATTACCTTGGCCGCAACAGGTTGACACCCGGATGCTGCCATCACAGAATCCAAACGTTTGCCGAAGCGGTTGGGCAGTGCCGAATACCGAGTGGAGGAGAGGCCGTCGTGGCTGACAACAACGCTGATGAGTTTCCGGTAGCGACTACCCGGGCTCCGGGGGTGATGGGGGTTGATTGGGAGGAAAGGGTCGACTTCGAACGGCTCCGCACCCATCGCTTGGAACGGGTCCGCCGCCAACTCGACGCCCACGGATTGGGAGCGCTGCTCCTCTTCGAGACCTCCAATATCCGTTATGCCACCGCCACTCAGATCGGCTACTGGGCCTTCAACAAAGGTGAACGCTGGGCCCTCATCACCCGCCACGGGCGGCCCCGGATCTGGGACTTCGGCTCTGCCGCCAAGGCCCACCGGCTGCAACTCCCCCACCTTTACGACACCGAGAACTCCATCGGTGGCAACACCGGCCTGCAGGGGGCCATCGGCCCCGAGGCCGGCCTCCATGCTCGAGCCGCCCAAGAGATCGCCGCCGCCCTTCGTGAGGAGGGAGTAGGAGGAGAGCCGTTGGGAGTGGACATGGCGGAGACCTCGGTCTTCCTGGCCCTGCAGAAGGAGGGGCTGACCGTCACCGACGGGCAACAGGCGATGATGATGGCCCGAGAGATCAAGAGTCCGGACGAGATCGTGCTTCTCTCCCAGGCTTCGGCGATGGTCGATGGGGTCTACCAAGACATTTTCGAAAACCTGAAGCCGGGCGTGCGAGAAAGCGACATCGTGGGTCTGGCCCATGCTCGCCTCTTCGAGATGGGCTCGGAGTTCGTGGAGGCGATCAACTCGATCGCCGGCGAACGATGCTCCCCCCATCCGCATGTGTTCAGTGACCGCATCATCCGCCCCGGAGATCAGGCCTATTTCGACATCATTCATGCCTACAACGGCTACCGCACGTGCTATTACCGCACCTTCGTGGTCGGTCGGGCCACCCAGGCCCAGCGGGACGCCTTCCGCCAAGCACGGGAGTGGATGGATGCCGGGATCGAACTGGTCCGCCCCGGCAACACCACCGACATGATCGCCAAAGTCTGGCCCAAAGCGGAGGACTTCGGATTCGCGGACGAGATGGATGCCTTCGGACTCCAGTTCGGTCACGGCGTTGGCGTGGGCTTGCATGAACGCCCCATCATCAGCCGTCTCAATTCGCTCAACGACCCCATCGAGATCCGCGAGGGGATGTACTTTGCCCTGGAAACTTACGCTCCGGCCAAAGACGGCCGTTCGGCGGCGCGGATCGAGGAGATGATGGTGGTTACAGCCGACGGCCCCAAGGTCACCACCCTGTTCCCTTGTGAGGAACTGATGGTGGCGAACCAATACTGATGAGCACCACCGCTGACGGGGCGGACCCCGGGCTCTTGGACTACGCCCAACGCCCCCCTCGCCTCCCCCGCCCGCTCGACGAAGCCAACGACCGCTTGGGCATCCCCCTCGAGACCCGGGTGGAGATGTTCGAGGTTCAACAGGTGCTGCGCCAGTTCGAAAAACGCGCCTACGACCTCTTCATGCAGAACCTGGTCAAGGGAACCTCCCACCTTTCGCTGGGGATGGAGGCCATCGCTACCGGATTTGCTCGGGCCATGCGACCCGGTGATTACACCTTTGCCACTTACCGGGGGCACGCCCACACCCTGGCCCGGGGGGCGCCGCTGGGGCCGGTTCTAGCCGAATTGCTGGGACGCCAGAACGGCATCCTTCGAGGTAAGGGTGGATCAATGCACCTCACTTCGGTTGAGCACGGGATGATGGGCAGCTACGCCATCATTGGGGCCCATCTCTGTGTAGCCAACGGCGCCGCTTGGTCGGCTCAGTTGCGGGGCACCGACCAAGTGGCAGTGGCCTTCTTTGGTGACGGGACCACCAACATCGGGGCCTTTCATGAGGCTCTCAATCTGGCAGTGATCTGGAAGCTGCCCGTGGTCTTTGTCTGCGAAAACAACCTCTATATGGAGTACACGCCCATCGACCTGGTCACCGCCGTGAGCCATCCGGCAGCGGGAAGAGCGCCGGCCTACGGGCTTGAGCCGATACTCATCGACGGCAACGACGCCGACGAGGTCTACGTCACTGCCCAGACGGTGCTCGCCCGGGCTCGGCGAGGAGAGGGACCCTCGCTGGTCGAAGCGGTCACCTACCGCCATGGAGGCCACAGCCGGGCCGATCCCGGGAAATACCGACCGGCGGAGGAGCTGGCGGCCTGGTTGGAGCGTGATCCTTTGCCGATGTACCACCAGCGCTTGCTGCGCCTCGGCGTCCCCGAAGCCAAGCTGTCCGAGATCGTCAAGGAGGTGGCGGCCCGGGTAGACGAAGCCACTGAGTTCGCCAAAGCGGGAGCACTTCCGGGGGAAGAGTATCTCCACACCGATGTGTGGGCCGACGGAGGTTCGTCGTGGCGGAACTGACCTACCGGGAGGCGGTGGCATACGGCATCGCGCAGGAGATGCACCGCGACCCCAACCTGGTGATGCTGGGAGAGGACATCGCCGGAGCCGGAGGGGTGTTCAAGACCACGGTGGGCCTCTTGGACGAGTTCGGGCCGGGCCGGATCCGAGACACCCCCATCTCGGAGCAGGCGATCTTGGGTGCGGCGATGGGAGCGGCCATGACCGGCATTCCGGTCATCGCCGAGATCATGTTCTCGGATTTCTTGGCGGTGTGCTGGGACTTGGTGGCCAACGAAATCGCCAAGAGCCGCTACATGACCGGAGGCCAGTTCACCATCCCGATCGTGATTCGCACCCACAACGGGGGCGGGTCCCGCTTCGGCGCGCAGCATTCCCAGTCGGTGGAGAACTGGTGCATGATGATCCCGGGGCTGAAGGTGGTGGCGCCATCAACCCCGACCGATGTGGTGGCTTTGATGGCGGCCTCGGTGCGAGATCCCGACCCGGTGGTGTTCTTCGAACACAAGTCTCTCCTTGCCACCAAAGGCGAAGTCCCGGACGGGGAACTGGTGGGAAGGCTGGGAGAAGCTCGGGTAGTGAGGGAGGGAGCCGACCTCACCCTCGTCGCCTTGGCCCTGATGGTCCCGCGGGCACTGGAGGCAGCCGAGCGCCTAGCCGCCGACGGCATCGAAGTGGAGGTGATCGACCTACGCTCGCTGGTGCCCCTCGACGCCCAGGCGGTGCTCAGATCAGTCGCCAAGACCAGCCGGCTGTTCACGGTGGAGGAGAACCCCCGCCTCTGTGGGTGGGGGGCGGAGATCTCGTCGCTCGTCACCGAAGAAGCGTTCTGGGATCTCGACGGGCCGGTGGTGCGGATCACCACGCCTCACATTCCCCTGCCCGCCGCCGAGTCACTCGAAGATCTGGCCATTCCCTCGGTCGACCGGATCGAGTCCACTATCCGTAAAGCTTTGGGGTGAGCCGCCTTCTACTCTAGGAAGGTGGCCAAGAACGTTCTGGGAACCGACCTCGAGAGCTGCTCTTACGACCCTCTAACCGGTTTTTACCGGGATGGATGTTGTGAGACCGGTTCCGACGACATCGGGGTCCATACCGTGTGTGCGGTGATGACGGCTGAGTTCTTGGAGTTCAGTTTTTCTCGGGGCAACGATCTCTCCACTCCTCGGTTTGGCTTTCCCGGGCTGCAGCCAGGTGAGCGCTGGTGTCTGTGCGCTTCGCGCTGGGTGGAGGCTCTGGAGGCCGGGCTGGCCCCGCCAGTAATCCTGGAGGCGACCCATGCCGCCACCCTCGAGTTCGCCGCCCTGAGCGACCTCGCTGCCCACGCCTACCGGTGACAGTTCCTGACTCCTGGCGGAGCCCCTTCCGTCGCCTTCAGCGCCACCTCCCCAACGGGCGCTTCGCTCCTGGGGGAGGAAGGCTCGCTTCTCTCCTAGGGGAGGAAGTCCGGTCTTCTCCCCCCAGGAGGCCCGTCAGGGCCGACGTTGGGGGGAGTACCCCGAAGGGGGGAGGGGGGTCGACTTCGTCTTTCGTTCTCACGTCTAGCGGCTCCCGTCCCACGTCTTCCGTCTTCCGACTCACCACTCACCACTCACCACTCACGTCTCCCGTCTTCCGTCTTCCGTCTCCCGTCTTCCGTCTCCCCTCTCATCCTCCACATCCGACGCCAAACCCCCACGGTCGCCTCGGGGTCGACCAACTCAAGCTTCTCAGCATCCGCCAGAGGCGAATTGAAAGCGTTGATCTCATCGTTCAAATGCTCGACGGCCGCCCGCACCTCGCTTTCCCGGGGGAGGGTCCAGAGCTGACCCACTCGCTCCTCGATCTCGCCGGCGAAAGCTTCGATGCGCTCCTCACGGCGCAACTCGGCGACCTTCCTTCTCGCCCACCAACCCGGTCCGTCGTCACCCCTGGGTAGTGGCTTTCCCTTTCCCGGAAGATGGTCGAAGTCGCCCCGGCTGATGGCCTCTTCGATCTGTTCTTCGACCGGATCTTTCACGACGATCGCAAGCGGGGTGTGACCGCAGCTCCCAGGAGGAGCGCTGCCCCGCCGATGGTGAGGGAAGGGCCGGCGACATGGACGGGATCGACCAGCCAGGTGGCTCCTCCGATGATCAAAGTGATCGCCATCGAGAGCATGACGACCCGTCGCTCGGACCAGTAGCGGCCCAGGCCCAAGCCCACTAAGACCCCGAAGACGAAGGCAACCACCGCGGCGGCGACGTCCACATCTCCAGGCTAGGTCTGCCAGAGTGCGGCCATGTCATCCCCCGTGTTTCCCCCCGACCCTGCTCAGTTGACCGCTTTCTTGGAGGAGGCCGGGAAGCCGCGTTTGCCCGGCTTGCTCGGCATCGAGTTGATCTCGCTAGCGGCAGGCATTTGCACGATGCGACTCGACGTTGGGCAGAAACACGAAGCTTCCAACGGTTTCCTTCATGCCGCCTCCGTTATTGCCCTGGCCGACACTGCGGCCGGATACGGGACGGTGGCTTCCCTTCCTCCCAGGGCGACCGGATTCACCACCATCGAATTGAAGTCGAACCACCTCAGCACTCTGCGATCGGGAGGGATGGTTGCGACGGCCGAGATGGTTCACGGCGGGCGCACCACTCAGGTGTGGGATGCCACCGTCACTGCCGAGGAGACCGGTAAGACGGTCGCCCTCTTTCGCAATACCCAGTTGATCCTTTATCCCCGTTAAGGGAGTGACGGAGTGAGACCCTGGTCGGGCGTTACTCGCCGATGTCTTCGAACCAAAGGTCTGGATTGGCCTTGATGAACTCTTCCATCATCCGCATGCAGTCGACCCGGTCCAGGACCACTACATCGACCCCTCGAGAGCGCAGCCATCCTTCCGGTCCCCGGAAGGTGTGGTTTTCACCGACCACGATGCGGGGGATGCCGTAAAGCAGAGCTGCGCCCGAGCACATGTCACATGGTGAGAGGGTCGAATAGAGCGTCGCCTGCTGATAGGTGGAGGCAGGCAGCCGGCCAGCGTTTTCCAGGGCATCCATTTCGGCGTGGAGCACGACGCTTCCCATCTGAACCCGCCGGTTATGACCCCGGCCGATGACTTCACCGTCCACGGTCAGCACCGACCCAATGGGTATGCCGCCCTCCTCCAAGCCGAAGCGGGCCTCTTCCACGGCCAAGTCCATGGGATCCACGGACCGACAAGCTAATCAGAATATGAACCCGGCGACGCCTCACCTGCGTACTGTGCGGCGATGAAACCGACTGTGATCTTGAGCCTGGTGGCGGTGCTGACGGTGGCATGTGGAGGACAGGTGACGGAGACCACCGGCGCCGAAACCACCCAAACCTCCGCCGCTACCACCACCGCTGCTTCCCCCACGACTACTGCTTCTCCCACCACGACCGAAGCGCCCTCGACCACCACGACAGGTGGTGAGGGTGGCGAGGTGGTGGACGTCTTCGCCGAGGACTTCGCCTTCAACCCTTCGGTGGTGACGATCAAAGTCGGCGACAGCGTGCGCTGGAATCTGTCGTCGGGAAGCCATACCACTACCTCCGGGACCGGCACCCCCGACGGCCGTTGGAACCAGGCCATCGCCGAGGAAGCGCCGGTGGTGGTGACCTTTAGCGAAGCAGGGGAGTTCCCTTACTACTGCCGCTTCCACCCCGACTTCATGTCGGGCCAGGTGGTCGTAGAGCCTTAGACGCCCGCCCCGTTTGAGCTAGCTCCACCGCCCTCGGTAGCCTCTGGTGGCCACGCAAGCGAGGGAGGAAGCATGCGGAAGCAATCGGTGATTGCCGTACTGGCCATCATCTTGGTTGTCGGCCTGGCGCTACCGGCGCTGGCAGTGATCTGGGGAGAACCTGACGACGGGGCCCACCCCCAAGTGGGATTGGTGGTATTCGACGTCGACGGCGCTCCCTCTCATCGGTGTTCGGGGACGCTGATCTCAGACCGAGTTCTCCTCACCGCCGGCCATTGCACCTTCGGCACCGACGCCGCCCGGGTGTGGTTCGACGAGGAAGTGAACGATCCGAGTTACCCGTTCAGTGGAGGGGAAGCCGTCGACGGCACCCCCTACACCCATCCCGCCTACGACGACTTCGCCACCTTCCCTAACACATCTGATGTGGGGGTGGTGGTGCTCGACGAGGCGGTGAGCGGCCTGCCCTTGGGCCAACTGGCGGCCGTGGGAACCCTGGATGACGCGGCCAAAAAGCCCCGCGCCGGCCAGGAATTCACCATAGTTGGATATGGGCTTCAGAACACCCTGACCCAGCTTCAGGCCGACCGGGCCCGCTACAAGGGTCATCCAATGCTGGTCGAATTGGAAAGTGCCCTTTCCGACGGGTGGAACATCCACTTCTCATCCAACAGCGGGAAGAACTCGGGCGGTGCCTGTTTCGGTGATTCAGGAGGCCCGGCCTTCCTGGGCGGGGACTCTTCCCGGACGGTGGTAGGGGTTGGGTCATTCGTGCTCAACGAGTTCTGTGTTGGAGCCGGCTACTACTACCGGGTCGACACCGAGCACGCCCAAGACTGGATTGCCGGATTCTTAGTCACTAGCACCAGACGACGCTGACTGGCAGCAAGCGGGGTTGTGGAGTCCCGCTCCCGAGATAGGGTGATGGGGTGAAATCCGCACCCCGCTTGTTGCTGCTGGTCGCGGCGGTCCTCCTCTCCGCCTGCGAGATGCGCACCTGGGTCGACATCGATCTCACCGACCCCGAGGCAGGAGTGGTCGAGTTCAGCATCGGATTCGACGAACAACTCCGAGACTTCATGGCCGAATCCGGCGAAGGTGGCCAAGTCTTTAGCGATATCGAGGGAGAGGCCGCCGCCGACGGGTGGACGGTGACGCCATTCGTCGACGGCGACGTGGAGGGGATCACGGTTACCCGCACCTTCTCCAGCTTCGAGGAGCTGCACGATGCCCTCACCGAGGCGCCCCCGCTGGGCGGCGGCGAGGAGGGCCCGGCGCTGCAGGGAGTGTCGATCACCGACACTGGCGAGACGATCCGCTTCGAAGGCTCCATCCCTGGTGCCGAAGGGCAAGAGGTTGATGGGGTGGCCATCGAGGAAGTGTTCGGGCTTCTTGAGTTCGACGCCCGGGTGTCGGTGACCTTCCCCGGGGAAGTGATCGAGCACAACGGAGAACTAGTCGATCGCACCGTCACCTGGCGTCTCTTCGAAGACGACCTCTCCGGGGTGGACATGTTTGCCGAATCCCGTCGAGGGGGAGGGATTCCGGGGATCCTGTTTGGTGCCCTGGCTTTGGCCTTGGTGGTGGCAGGAGTGGTCGCTTATCGTCTCGTCTCCGATCGGCGCTCCTCCGCCGAAGTTGTCGACCAGGCGCCGGAAGTGACGGCGATGCTGGAACCGTCAGGCGGTGCCGAACCAGGACTCGAACACAGCAGCGAGTGAACCCATCGCTTCCAGGGTCGCTTCGGCCTCGGACTGAGTTGGATCCAGACCGGTCATCAGCTCCATCCCCAGGAAGACGGCGGCGATGGCATAGGCGGCCTGCCGCTTCGGGATCATCGCCGCCAAAGGGCTCCCCTCAAGTGAGCCTTCCACCAGTTCCTCGACCAGATCGATCCAGCGTCGGAATCCACTCAGCACTGCTCTTCCCAACTCGGGATGGGACACAGCCGAGGCCATCAGCTGAGTGACGATGGTCACCGCTCCCGACTCTTGGTCGTCGTGGTGAAGCCGGCGGGCCAGGTCCACCAGCCCCGACAAGGTAGTGACTCCCTGGGCCGCCTCCCGATAACGATCGACCTGTCTGGCCGAAGCGCGGTCCGCGGCCTCGATGAACAGCTTCTCGAGCGAGCCGAAGTGGTAGAAGATCAGCGCCTGGTTGAACCCGCCCCGAGCGGCGATGCTTCGGGCACTGGCCCCGGCGGAGCCCTCGTGGCGAAGGGTCTGCAATGCCGCCTCCATGATCACCTCTCTGGTGGTGGGCTCTCGGTCGACCATCAGAGCAACAGGTCTTGGGCCCGCCGCTGGCTGCGAGAACGGATGCTCCAGAAGACCGTGACGTTGATGAAGTGGATGATGGCCAGCGTGACCAGGAGGATGGCCAGGCGGTTGACCAGGACCTGGACGGCGGCGAAGGCGTCCAATCCGCTTTGGGTGCGGAGCAGGTAGAAGGCGTAGCCAAGGTTGAGCATGTAGAAGCCCACCACCAACAGCCGATTCACCGACTCTGCCAATTCCGGCTTGTCGGCAAAGACGTCTTCGAGGAAAGCCTGGCCACTCTTGTGCAGTGTCCTCGCCAGCCAGATGGTCAACCCAATGGCTACCACGGCATAGATGGCGTAGACGGCGATGGCGTATCCGTTGCCGTTCATCGCTGACTCCTTTCCTGAGGTGCTTGAGCGATTGCTTAAAGCATACGCTCAAACAGCTTCCCTGTCAAGATGCCGGGAGCGGTTATAGGACAACCGCATCCACTTCGATCTCGACCTTCCATCGAGGATCGAGCAGCCCTGCCACCACCACCATGGTGGAAGCGGGACGGATCTCCGAGAAGACCTCGCCGTGTGCTCGCCCTACCGTTTCGGCCACGGCCGGATCGGTGATGAAGGTTCGGGTTCGGACCACGTCGGCGAAGGTGGCACCAGCTTGGGAGAGGGCGGTGGCAATTATCTCGAGGCAGCGATGCGCCTGGCGATACGGATCGGGATCACACGATCCATCGGGCCAGATGGGAGCCGTCCCGGAGACAGCGATGGTTTGACCCATCCGGACCGCTCGGGAGAAGCCGATCGAGGACTCGAAGGGTGAGCCTGAGGAGACCAGTTGACGTGCCATCCTGTCATTGTGCTGGCACTCAGCGTCCTCCGTCGATCGGCCTGGCCCATCATCATCTCCGGGTTTGCCGGTGGGGTACTGGTGGCGATGTTGGGGCGCGACCGGGGATGGAGCCCGCTCACCATCTTCATTGGCCAGGCGCTGCTCCTCGGGGTGTTGGCCACCCTGCGGGGTGGGATCGCCCGCCTCTTCATGATGGTGCTGATCCTGCTCAACGCCATTCCGGTATTTGGGCTGCCCCGGGTGGTAGGCAGCGCAGTGGTCATCTATCTGGTGGCTCTCCCCCTCAGATGGCGCTTCTACATGTCACGGATGGCGGGCTGGGATCTGGAAACCCGCCACGACCAAGGAGTGGCCGAGGAGGCGCGGGCCTTCCTTGTCCAGTACCGCCAGCTCGGCTTCCAACCGGTGAGCGCAGCCCAGGCCCGAGGGCCCGGCTTCGAGACCGTGTTCACTTACCTGCTCGCGCCCGATCGGCAGACCTACGCCATCCTCACGGATCAGGTGCAAACCTTCGCCTCTCGTTTCGGGGAGCGAGTGCTGGTGACCATGGATCGAGGCGCCCTGCCGGTTCCCTCGATCGAGCTTCGTCAGGTCTTCAACACCGAGATCGCAGGGCTATGGGACCACCATCGAGCCGCTCTGGCCGCGGTGGCTGATCACGGGCTTTCTCCCGACTCGATCGAACCGAGCGAGCTGGCCGACCTCGTGGTGCGCTACGAGAAGTTCTCCCTCGACTTCGTCAGGGAGCGTCCCTGGTGGACCGGGTGGCGGGTCCTGATCGGCATTCTCACCCGACGCCGCCCCGACTCCGAGCCAATCGGTCTCGACTCCGATCGCATCAAGCGCTGGATCGCGACTCGATAGGTTGGACGTGCGGGGGAGTCTCGCGAAATGTTTGGAGGTCGCTTGATCCCCGGTGAGGCGAGGGGGCGGTAAGGTGCTCGCTCTGGTCGCGCTTCCCCGGCTGGAAGCCCACTTCCCCTGTGGATAAGTGACTTTTTCACGCCCCGGGAAAGGTCGCGAAAACCAACCTTGAATGGTTCTTGACCAATGCCATTCGTGTAATTACAGTAGTGTATTCGCCCCAAGATGATGTGGTGCCAGGTTCCCTCACCACAACATCTTGTGGTGAGGCGGTTTGAGAACGGGCCGGCAACAGCTGCTTCAGCTGCGATGGGCGGCCCCCGGAAAATGGCCGTGGTGCCCTTACCGACCGCTCCCCGAGAGCGTTGAAACGGGCCACATCGGCCGTGGCTCTGAGCCCTCCCGAGGGGTAGGCGCTCATTTGGAGGGAGAGGAGAGGTTATGACTGAAGGTCTACGCATTCCCCGGCGCTTCACCGAGGAAGGACGCGATCCCTATTCGTCGATCGAGTGGGCAAAACGCGACTCTCGTATCACCAACCCTGACGGATCGGTGGTCTTCGAGGTGAAGGACGCTGAGGTTCCCGCCTCCTGGTCCCAGGTCGCCACCGACATCATTGTCTCCAAGTACTTCCGCAAGGCGGGCGTTCCTCAGGTCGACGACGAGGGAAATCCCGTCCTCGATGAGGATGGTGAGCCGGTCTTGGGTGGGGAGATTTCTTCTCGTCAGGTCTTCGATCGCCTAGCCGGCACCTGGCGCTGGTGGGGCGAGAATCACGGCTACTTCGCCACCCCAGCCGACGCTCAGGCCTTCGAAGACGAGCTCAAGTACATGCTCGCCAACCAGATCGCCTCTCCCAACTCCCCGCAATGGTTCAACACCGGCCTCGCCCATGCCTATGACATCACCGGTACGCCCCAGGGCTTCTGGTTTGTCGACCCCCAGAGCGGAGAGATGACGGAATCCCCCGACGCCTACTCCCATCCTGCCCCTCATGCCTGTTTCATAAACAGTGTTAAGGATGATCTGGTCAACCCTGGCGGGATCATGGACCTGTGGGTACGAGAGGCCCGCCTCTTCAAGATGGGGAGCGGTTGCACGTCGGGGGACTCGCGTGTCTACGTGAAGGGCGAGGGCTTCATTCCCATACGTGATCTCTTTCAGCGTTACGCTCGTCAGGGCCGTCCTATTCAAGAGTTCGATGGCAAGGGTCGTTATATCGACATAGGCGACGAGGACGTCTTCACTCTCTCAATTGACGAGAAGACCGGTAAGTACAACCTGGACAAAGTCGAGCTTGTGTGGGCATACGACGTCGCCGAAGACGACAAGCTGACTGTCCGCTTCGACACCGGCGCAGAGGCGATTGTTTCCGAATGGCATCCCTTCCTGGTGTGGGATGGGGAGAACGTGGTTGAGCGACGGGCCGATCAGCTCCGACGTGGAGATGCCGTGCTTGGTCCAAACGAGTCGGCTGTGGAGGCAATCGGCCAGGAACCGATCGTTGTCGACTATGAGACGTCTTACTTCCGCCACGTAGAGAAGCAGTCCGTTGTCCTGGACGAGGATCTGGCATGGTTGGTGGGCTACTTCGTCGGCGACGGAAGTCTCGGAATCCAATCCTCCCGGACCACCAACAAGTATGGCCGTACCTATGAATATCGGCGGCCACGGGTCCGCTTCTTTGACGAGACGGAGGACAATCTGCGCCGAGTTCAAGAGACAATACGTCGAAACTTTGGCGAGACGTCCTCGATGCAGCCGATCGACACTGATCAGGCCGGCCAAATGTTGACCTATACGGGCCGCCGAGTCACCGGCTTTATCAGTTCCCTATTCGAACCTGGGCCTAAAGATAACCAGCGCCTTCCTGGTTTCCTCTGGACTGGTGGTCCGCGGTTAACGCTGGCTTTCCTCGCTGGCTTGATGGATTCGGATGGCACGGTTGCCAGCGGCAGGGCTTCAGTCTTCACCGCCTCTCGGTCCCTAGCCGAAGACCTGGCGGTCTTGGTTTCGTTCCACGGCATGGGCGGGGGACTCACCCGCTCCGGCAACGGATGGGTTGTCACCATCTTGCGCAAGTCGGCGCCCCTTCCGAAGCGAGACGCCCTCGCTTCGCTTATGAGCCATCCGCATCGTCGCCAACGCCTGCTTGAGCACGTCGCTGGTCGAGCCGGCGAGCGGGCATTCTGCATGCCTCTCAGTCGCGACTTGGCTCAAAACCTTTTCGGGAAGCGCCCACCAGCCGATTGGCTGCGGGTCCGACTCGGTAAGGACAGCTTCCACCTCGGTCGGCTCCACTACGAAGGCCTGGTTAATCCGCGCAAGCTCCAGAGGGCGGTAGCGGTAATAGATCGGCAAGACGAGCTCGCTTCCACCGTCTCAAGAGTCGCCGGTTCGGTCGCTTTCGTCAGTTCGGTGACAACCTGCACCACGAATCCGGACTTTTACGACCTCACGGTGGCAAATCATTCGAATTACCTAGCCGGACGATACGGACTGGTCGCCATCCACAACACCGGCAGCAATTTCAGCTCGATTCGCTCCGAGAATGAGAGGCTCTCCGGCGGGGGGAAGTCTTCGGGAGTAATGAGCTTCCTGAAGATCGGAGACCGGGCCGCAGGGGCAATAAAAAGCGGCGGAACAACTCGGCGCGCGGCCAAGATGGTGATCCTCGATCTCGACCATCCCGACATCGAAGAGTTCATCGACTGGAAGAAGCACGAAGAGGAGAAGGCGCGGACCCTGATCCAATACGGCGGGTACCCCGCCGACTTCAACGGCGAGGCCTACGCCACGGTCTCAGGGCAGAACTCCAACAACTCGGTGCGGGTTCCCAATGAGTTCATCGAAGCGGTTCGCAACGACGACGACTGGCAGCTCACCGATCGAACGACCGGCAAAGTGCGAAGGACGGTCAAGGCCCGTGACCTGTGGCGACGAGTGGCTGAAGCCGCCTGGGCCTGCGCCGACCCGGGGGTGCAGTTCGACACCATCATCAACGAGTGGCACACCTCTCCGGCCGGGGGAAAGATCAGGGCGACTAACCCTTGTAGCGAGTACGTTTTTCTTGATGACACCGCGTGCAACCTGGCGTCGATCAACCTGATCAAGTTCTTCGACGACGCCACTAACAGTTTCGACGTCGAGGCTTACGAGCATGCCATCAGGTTGTGGACCATCGTCTTAGAGGTCTCAGTGACAATGGCCCACTTCCCCTCCAAGGAGATCGCCCAGGGTTCCTACGACTACCGGACTCTCGGGCTGGGCTACGCCAACCTCGGCACCCTGTTGATGCGGATGGGGTTGCCCTACGACTCCGGCGACGGCCGGGCCGTGGCCGGAGCGATCACCGCCATCCTGACCGGATACGCCTACGCCACCTCGGCCGAGTTGGCTGCGGCAGTGGGGCCCTTCCCCCGTTTTGCCGAGAACCGGGAGTCGATGCTGCGGGTGATCCGCAATCATCGCCGGGCCGCTTACGACGCCGAGCAAAGCGAGTACGAAGGCCTGTCGCACTATGTCGTGGGCATCAACGGCAGTCTGACCCCGTCCAACCTCCTCACCGCCGCTCGCCAGTCTTGGGATCTCGCCCTCGACATGGGCGAGCGCCACGGCTACCGCAACGCCCAGGTGAGCGTCATTGCTCCTACTGGATGCCTAATCGGCGGAACACTGGTACCCACCGAGCGAGGGTTGGTGCGCCTAGCCACGTTGGGCGATCCGCACGGGGGGCAGTGGCAGGATCTCAAGTTGGCAGTGGGAACTGACGAAGGACCTCGAACCGCCACCCACTTCTACGTCAATGGAGTAGAACCGGTGGTGACAGTGGACACCGGTCGCGGCTACCGGCTCCAGGGCACCGCCACTCACCGAGTCAAGGTGGTGCAGCCCGACGGAAGCTGGACCTGGAAGCGTTTCGCCGAAGTGGAGGAGGGAGATCTGGTCCCTCTTCAGCTTGACCAGCTGATAGGGGAGCCCCAACCGGTTCTCTTGCCGCCGTTGGGCGATGCCCACTGGACGGCGGACTTCACGACCAAGGTGCCCGGCGGGATAACCCCTGAGTTGGCCGAGTTCGTCGGCTACTTCATGGGAGACGGATCGCTACACGCCAAAGGAATTCGGCTCACGGTCACTGCTGGTGACTTCGATGTCGTTGAGAGGCTTTCGCTTCTTGGCAAGGACTTGTTCAACCTCGAAGCCAAGGTTGCGCCACGGCAGGGTTACGAAGAGGTGGCGTTTAACTCGGTGCCATTGGCTGTCTGGTGGGAGGCCTGTGGATTCAGCAAAAAGGCACCCTCCGAAGGACACGTTGGCAAGGGCTGGCACCCCCACGTTCCCGAGGCCATTCTCGCCACGAATGACCGCCGCACCTATACGGCGTTCATCAAAGGACTCTTCGAGGCGGATGGGTATGCCCACTCCCACGGTTATCCCAGCTGGACAACAACATCCCTCGAATTCGCCGCTGACGTCCAATCGCTGCTTCTTGCCATCGGGTATCCGATGGCAAGGAAGTTCGACACCACTGGATGGGGACAATCGACCTCGGTAACTCTGCGGCCGGTTAACGCCTCATATCACCGTCGTTGGGCTGCAGAAATCGGGTTCATCTCGGGGCGCAAGCAAGCGGGCATCGTCCGGCATCAGACCCAGCAGGCCGCGCGTCGGGACTATGTGCCCGTCCCCCGGAGTCTGATCGACGAACTCCATCCACTGAACGATGGCCTTCGTAGAACCATGCTTTTGAGCATGAGCCGCATCGGACTCGTTTCTCGGCGTTCTGCCGAGGAGCTTTTGGAGCGCACCGGAGATCCTCGCCTCGCTCACCTTCTGGGGTTCTTTTACGACCAGGTCAACTCGGTAGAGCTGGGTGAAGAGCAATTGACATACGATCTGTCGGTTCCCGACAACGTGACTTATGTCGCCAACGGGTTTGTCTCTCACAACACCATCGGGCTGCAGATGGACTGTGACACCACCGGGGTTGAGCCCGACTTTGCTCTGGTGAAGTTCAAGAAGCTGGCCGGAGGCGGCTACTTCAAGATCGTCAACCAGTCGGTGGCGCCGGCCCTGCGCAACCTCGGCTACGACGAGGTCCAAATCCAAGAAATCGTCCGCTACATCGTCGGAACCAGTTCCCTGCAAGGGGCACCGCACATCAACCCGGAGACGTTGCGGGACAAGGGTCTCAACGACGACGACCTGGCCAAGATCGAAGCCACCCTCCCGGCGGTCTTCGAGTTGAAGCACGCCTTCAACCCCTTTGTCCTCGGCGAGGCGACGTTGCAGCGCTTGGGCTTCGCTCCTGAGGAGTACGCCACCTTCGACTTCGATCTGCTGCGGGCGTTGGGCTATTCGGGGGCCCAGATCCGAGAAGCCACCGAATGGGTGTGCGGCGAGCAGACCATCGAAGGAGCCCCTCACCTCCGCGAGGAGCACCTGGCGGTGTTCGACACGGCCAACCGCAATGGACGCAGAGGGCAGCGCTTGATCCACCACACCGGCCACATCAAGATGCTGGCTGCCACCCAGCCTTTCCTCTCTGGGGCCGCCTCCAAGACCATCAACATGCCCAACGAGGCCACGGTGGAAGACATCGAGGAGAGCTACATGCTCTCTTACGAGCTGGGCGTGAAGTGCATGGCTCTTTACCGAGACGGGTCCAAGGCCAGCCAGCCCCTCTCCGCTTCCTCCGACGACGCTCAATCGGAAGAAGAGCCAGAGGAGGTCACCAAGGCGCATGAGATCGACAAGCAAATCCTGTGGGGGAAGATCCCGGCCGGGCTCTCGCCCACCCAGGCCTACGCCCGGGGAATGCATCCGCCACGTTTCCTGCTTCCGGCCCGACGGGGTGGATACACCCAGGAAGCCAAGATCGGAGGCCACAAGGTCTATCTCCGCACCGGCGAATACGAAGATGGCACCCTCGGTGAGCTGTTCATCGACCTTGCCAAGGAAGGCGCCACATTGCGCGGCATCCTCTCCTGCTTCGCCATCGCCGTCTCCAAGGGACTTCAGTTCGGAGTGCCGCTCGAGGAGTTCGTCGATACCTTCACCTTCCAGACCTTCGAACCCCGGGGCATGGTCGAGGGCCACCCCAATATCAAGATGGCCAATTCCATCGTCGACTACGTCTTTCGGGCGCTGGCGGTGGAGTATCTCCGTCGAGACGACCTCGCCCAGGTTCCTCCGGTGCGAGAAGGTGAACTGCCCGAGCCGGCTTCCGGCCTAGCGGTGGAGGCGGGGGTGCAGCTTGACCTCACCGATGCGGTGGCCGAGCGGGACGTCACCGCGGTGGCCAGCGCGGTGAAGTTCTTGGAAGGCTCGCCGGGAGCTCCGATCGCGCAGCCGACCCCGGGAGCCCAGCTCGTCACCCGCCCGGGGAAGGCTGCCAAAATCGCCGCCGCGGTAGGAGCGAAAGACGCCGGCACCGCGGCCATGCAGTCGGCCTTGAGCGAGATGATGGGGGACGCACCGATCTGCGACATCTGTGGGCACATCACCATCCGCAACGGCGCTTGCTACAAGTGCCTCAACTGCGGGAACAGCCTCGGCTGCAGCTGAGCCACTCCCCCTTCCCGTTTTGGCGCGCCGCTATCGGGCTATAGCCCGATCGCGGCGCGCCAAAAAGGGAGAAGAGACGCCTATGCGACGGCGGCCGCCATCCGCCCCACGATCTGCTCGAGGATCGAAGGCGTGGTGGCGAAGTTGAGGCGGGCGTAGCCGCCGCCGACGGCCCCGAAAGGCCCCCCATCACTGACGGCTACCTTGGCGTTCTCCAAGAAGAAGGCGGCCGGATTCTGGATGCCGTAGCCGCCGAAGTCGAGCCAGGCGAGATAGGTCGCCTCGGGCGGGTAGTAGCGGACGGCGGGGAGCTGGCTGGCGATCAGTTCACCCAGCAGCTTCCGGTTACTGGCCAGGATCTCCAGAACCTCCTGCAGCCAAATATCCCCCGAGGCGTAGGCGGCGGTATTGGCGATGAGGCCGAAAGTGCTCACCCCAACCTTCTCGGGAGTGAAGTATTCGTTCCACCGCTCCAGATCGTCGTCGTTGGTCAACACGACCTGAGCGCATTTGAGCCCGGGGAGGTTCCAAGCCTTGGAGGCCGAGGTTACGGTGATCACCGTTTCCGGATCGATGGCGGCGGCCGGGCTGTGGACGGCGCCGTGGTAGGTGAGAGGGGCGTGGATTTCGTCGGAAATGACCCGCCCGCCGTGAGCGGTGGCGATCCCGATGACCTCGGCCAGTTCTTCCGGGGAGAAGACGCGTCCGGTCGGGTTCCAGGGATGGCAGAGAACGAGTGATCCGGCCCCTTGGCTGAAGGCGGCGTCGATCGCCTCGAGGTCGAGGTGATAACGCCACTCGTTGTCGGTCGTCGAGGGAACCGCGATCAACTCGCGGTGGGCCCGTTCCACCATCGAGAAGAAGGGGTAGTAGACCGGCGTGTGGAGGATGACGGGTGAGCCGGGACGGGTGAGGAGTTCGACAGCCCGCCGGATACCTTCGACGACATCGGGCGCCGGTAGCACCCGCTCCGGCTTCACCTTCCAACTGAATGCCCTAGACCAGTAGCTGACCGCGGCCTCGGCGGTCGCCGACACCGCCGGCGGGTAGAAGTAGCCCGTGTCGCCTCGATCGACGGCGGCGTGCAACGCGGTAGCGATCGGTTCGGCCAACCCGAAGTCCATCTCTGCCACCCAGGCGGCCAGAACGTCCTCGGGATAAAAGTTCCACTTGAGCCCACCGCGGGCTCTCAACTCAGCCGGGGAGGAATCAGTCCTGATCATTTATCCGGAGGTTTTGGCGCGTAGGGGCGACGCTATCGCGTCGCCCCTACGCGCCAAAAACCCTGAGGAGGGAAACGAGTAGCTTTACCAACTGGCGATGAAACGGCTCGTGGCCCTTGTAACTGTCGCAACTTTGTCATCGTGCGTCCCACCTGGGGACAGGTTGGCGGCCAGACCGGAGGATCCGGCACCGCTTCGGAGGGAGTTCGCAGTCGAAGCAGTCGTCTTAACCAAGGATTGGATCCACCGGGCCTTGACCGGCGACTTTGGAGGTGCCCGTCAACTTACCCGCGGCCAAAATGGAGAGCAGGAAGCGTTGGATGGGCTGGCCGAGACCCTCTTCCTTCGAAACCACCGGCATGGTCTACCCACGGTTCTCGTCTTTCACCACAGCACCACCGAAGACGGACTCGTATTTGTGTGTGCGGTGTTTCGATTCCCGGAGTTGGTGATGAACGGGGCGCTCGTTTCGCGCCAATGGCCCGGACAGGGGCTAAGAGTGTCGGAGTTCCATGGCGGGATGGAAGGCTGCAATGCTCCCCCTTTTGGCGCGTAGAAGCGACGCGATAGCGTCGCTTCTACGCGCCAAAAACCCTGAGGAGGGGGAGAGGCGGGACGGGGGAGAGGCCGGGATCAACGGCGGGCGATCACGATCAAACCCACCACCCCCATCGCAGCCAGGAGGAGAGGCCACGACCCCGGCCCCTCGCTGGTCCTAGGGACGGCAGTCGAAGTCGTCGGGCTTGACGTCGTGATGGGACCGGAAGTAGTGGTGGGGGCGGCGAGTTGAGCCTCTGGGTCGAGGATCGCCGCCAGGTAGTGATATTCGGATGGAAGGAGGCGTAACTCGATCGGCTGTCCGCCGGCGAGAGGGACCGCCCGCAGCCTCGCCTCCATGGCTCCCACCATCTGCTCGCCGAGGATGTGGTTACGCCATCCGGCGAACTCGTCGAGGACGGTTACCTCGGAGGTGACAACATCGATGATGACATTGTCCACCTGGTCAGAGTTGATATCGGGGTAGGAGTAGAGAAGGAATCGCCGCTCGTCGATCCACCCCACTCCATCGGCAGTGGGGAAGCTATCGATCTGGGACACGACTTCTCCCGACTCCAGATCGTAGAGGAACAGGTTGGTGAGACCACCCCGGTCGTCGTTGTAACGCCACTCGCTGACCATTACCTGGGTGCCGTTGGGATTGATGAATCCTCGCCCGGACGGCGACGAGTCTGCCGAATCGACCGGGATCTTGTGGAGTAAGGTGCGCTCGCCACTGGCCAGATCGATGCGCCAGATGGTCTCGGCAGTGGGACCTT
The DNA here is from genome assembly GCA_035281425.1 of Acidimicrobiia bacterium. GTDB lineage: Bacteria > Actinomycetota > Acidimicrobiia > Spongiisociales > ZC4RG35 > JAICND01. Next base: position 5,396 of record DATEDX010000084.1, on the reverse strand, counting down.
CTCCTCCCACTGCGACATGGGGGCCTACCTCCATCCAGCTGTAAGGACCCTCGAGCAGGGGCTGATCGAGGTTGTCCGCGCTCAGCACCTGGAAGATGATCTCGCCCTCCTCGGTGTATTGATCGGTCCCTAACCAGATTTGTTGGGCGGCCGGGTCCCGGCACCAGATGTTGGGGACTCCGACCTCAAAGGGAAGACCCATGAGGTCGATGCGTCGCACTTCGCGCAGATCGGCGGTGGAGCGGACCACCAGTTGGTCGTTGACCATTTCCACCAGCAGGGATGAGCCCGGACACACCGTCAGCCCGTTGAGGTTCTCTCCTTCACCCCCTACCAAGGCCACGATCTGGGCCGCTTCGTCCAGCAGCACCAGCCGGGCAAGCCCCTCCGAACCGGCGACGAGAAAGACCGGCGGCCCCTCACTTTCAACGGCTAGGGCCCGGTCCCAAACGAGGAGCAGGTCAGGGTTGGCCATGGTGCAAAGGTTGCCGCGGGCGATCCCGTTCTCCACCTGCACCAGCACCCCGACTCGTTCCCCGAGGGGAGCCTCGAAGCCGCACGCCGCACCTTGGCTGGGGGCCAGGACGTCCAATTCGGGACCCAGGTCACCCTTGACCCATTGTTCGACCTCGAAGTGGTAGGGCGCGTCGCCCAGGAGGGACATGTTGGGGCGTTCGACCAGGGTTCCGACGAAGGCGGCGTCATATTCGGGGACCTCCGTGGCGAGGTCGAGGGGCCGGCAAGAACAGGCGAGGGCCTGCTGGGTAGGGGCAACGACCAGAACCGAAGCAAATAAGGCGAGGACCAGGAGGCGCTTGGTCATGCGTCTAGTTTGACGCTCCTCGTCGCCCCGGAGTTCCTTCCCGAAGGCGGTCTCTCCAGAGGGTAGGTTCATGCTCGAATGAAGTCCGTCACGTTGCTGCTGGCAGTCGTTGTCCTTGCGGCTTGTACGGAAGCCGAACCCGCCGAAGTGACGGCCGAGATGCAGACGATCGGCGAAGCTGAATCACTCACCCGTTTTTGGATTGCCCTCGTTTTGGAGGGGGAATTGGACCATGCGCGCCTTCTCACTCATGGGGTTGCTGGTGAGCCTGACGCACTGCAAGCAGTCGCCGAGCTGATCCTGTCGTATCACCGCCGTTACGGTGCACCCGTAGTGGAGGTCTTCCCTCATAACAGCTCCGGAGAGTTGACCCATATGTGCGTCCGCTGGCGCTTTCCTGGGTTTGTCATGGATGGTGGTTTGGTGCTGCGCCGCTGGCCGGACATCGGCATGCGGCTCTGGGAATTCCGAGGCGGGATGGAAGGATGCATCGGTAATGCGTTGACGACCACCACTCTCCCCCCACCTTGATGGCTGAAACCCCCCCCTTCTGACTACTGATCGACGAAGCGCTGGTCCCAGGTTCGGTCGGGTGAGCCGTTGCGTAGGTCAACACCGAAGTCGACCGCGGCTTTGAGCACCAGGAGCCAACTCACCCATCCGGGGTAGAACTCCATCCATGAGTCGGGCTCATCGCACTCGCAAGTGACCTGAAACAGGCAACCGCCCCGGGGATGCGGAGTGAGGTCGAAGGTGGACCTCGAGTCAAGGTATTGGATGACGAGGCGGCTGGGGTGGATCCGCTCCAATACGTCCACCCGGGTGCGGTATCCATTGGGGAACTGCAGCTCAAAACTTGAATCGTCCCTCCGGGAGCGAGTGGCCCAGAAACGTTCTCGGCCGGCGTCGGTATCTACGTACTCGAATACCCGCCCTGGAGGGCTGGCTAGCGACAACCGCCAAACGATGGGACGTCGGCTCCGCTCGGCTCCTTGTGACGTCATCACTCATCCTTCTTTTTTGGCGCGTAGAGGCGACGCTATCGCGTCGGCTTTACTCGCCAAAACGGCAAGGGAAGGAGAGGGAATTGGACTCAGCTGCTGGCGATTCCCACGAGGAGGCTGCCCACCAGGCGGGTGTCGACTCCGCCGGTGATGGTGGCGAGCTGGTACTGGGTGCCATCGGCGAAGATGCCGTCGGCCGCGTTGCTCGCCACCGAGGCATTCTGACCCTTGGCCGCGTACGGCTCCACCTCGTAGACCGTCCTGGTGATGTCTTCGGGGAAGGCGATCTGGGAGGTGGCGGCCAAGCCCGACTCCAGGAACACCTGAAAGTGGATGTGGGTGACACGACCCTGATACCAACCCGGGTAGATGGTCTGGAAGGTCACCTGGCCGTTGGCATCGGTGAGTTGTATCCCCCGGCAGAAGGTCTCGCCGGTGGTGTCGGCGCCCGGCTGGCTGTAGCCCGAGTAGACCCCGGCCGCGTCACAGTGCCACACGTCAACCCGCGCCCCCGAGACCGGATTACATCCGTTGTTCACGTCCACCAGCACCAGGTTCATGGTCAGCGGTATTCCTTCTTTCCCTTCGGTGATGTCACTGCGGAAGAACTCTTCGGAGCCCGAGAGGTCGAGGGGGTAGGGACCTTCCGTCTCCTCGGGTACCAAAACGCAGCTGCCGGCACCGCCGAAGGTGGGATTGGTGACTGCGGAGGCGGTGGTGACCGAACCCGTCCCAGTAGTGGGCGTCTCGAAGGCGGCGGTGGTGCCGGTGGTGGCCGAGGTCGAGGTGAGATCGGTGGCGCAGGCAGCCACCACCGCCAGACCTGCTCCTCCTAACAGCCGCAGGGCCGAGCGCCGGGTGATTGCCCGTAGCGCTTCGTTACTGGGTTCTTCGACGTGGGTGTCGTTCATGGTCGTCTCCTCTCGGGGCTTAATCGGAGGTCATGATCCGTAAGCTCGCTGACTCCCGGCTGGGGATTTACTGAGAGCTTTCTGGGAATCCGGGGTGGGCTTGTGTGATGCCTCTGTTTAGTGCTGGCGAGCCTCGGGGATCGTTTGCAGTGGCCGGAGGCGCCCGTACACCAAGGCTTGATCTATGTAGCACCAACGCCAGTCTTCACCCGGCTCGAAGGACTGGACGATGGGGTGGCGAGTCTCGTGAAAGTGGGAGCTGGCATGCCGGTTCTTGGAATCGTCGCAGCAGCCGACGTAGCCACAGGCCAGGCAGAGGCGGAGGTGGACCCAATTGTCACCCAATGCGAGGCAGTCCACACAACCGTCGGCGGCGGGTTCCACCTCGCGGATCGATCCCAGATGGGTACAAGCGGTGGTCATGGTCTGCTGCTGGACATAGGCCCACCCGGTCAGCGCTCGGGCCGGCAAGAGGCGCGCGAACTGCTTGGATCGGGAAGCGAGCAACGGGCTGGCCACTGCCAGCACCAGCACGTACAAGGCGATGAACGGTCCCAGCCGCGCATCCAGCCCCGCGCCCAAAGCCAGCGCGGCGAGGATAAGTGAGAACTCTCCCCGGCCCAAGAGCGATAGCCCAATGTTGGCCGCCGCCCGCTGGTTGAAGCCAAGCAGCCGGCCGGTAATCACCCCCGCGATCAGGTTGAGGAATAGGGTGAGTGCTGCGGCCGCCAGCACCGGACCGGCCACTCCACCGAAGGTGCCGACATCGATCGAGAGCCCGAAAGCGAAGAAGAAGAGAGCGGCGAAAGCGTCCCGTAGAGGCAACATGAGCCGCTCGATCCTCTCTCGGAGTTCGGTGCGGGAGATGACCAGACCAATCATCAATGCCCCAATGGCGTCGGAGACCCCCAGCCCCGCCGAAACCCCCGCCACTAGGACCGCCACCCCCACGAAGAGGACGGTGAGCAGTTCGTCCTCGTCGCTGCCAATGATGGTCCCCACCAGCCGAGCCCCGAATCGGGCCAGGAAGATGAGCAAGAGGATGAAGCCGAACGAGCGGCCGAACTCCACCGCAATCGCCGCCGCCGAGCTGGCGCCGCCCAGCACCGGGTGCAGCACGGCCAGGTAGATCGCCAGGAAGATGTCCTCGATGACGATGATCCCGAGGATGGTGGGGGTTTCAGCGTTAGCCAAGCGGCGGAGCTCGATGAGCAGTTTGGTGACGATGGCGGACGAAGAGATGCCGACCGCTCCGGCAACTACCAACGCCTCGGCCGATCCCCAGCCAAGGCTGGCGCCGAGGATCAGCCCCCCGCCTACGTTGAGACCGATGTAGGCACCGGCGGAGGCGAAGAGACGCCATCCGCTGGCGAGGACATGTTCGGCGGGAAACTCCACCCCGATCGAAAAGAGGAGAAAGATCAACCCGAGAGCCGCCACCAACTCCAGGCTCTCGGGGTGCTCGATCAGAGCCGGGCCGGCGGTGTGGGGGCCGAGGAGGAGGCCCGCGGCCATAAAGAAAGGAACCGTGGGCAACCCGAAGCGCTGGCCTACCTTGGCCAGCAATCCCGCCAGCACCAAGCCGGCGCCAAGCCCCACCAGTTCCTGCGCCACTTTGAGCGCCGACTAAGACTCGGTGAAGTAGGTGCCGCCCAACACCGCCCCGATCTTGCGGGCCTCGCTCTCCTCTAGGCGAACGGTGGCGGTGGGGTCCTCATCGTCGGTTTCGAACACATACAGCTCCCGCACCCCGTCCTTGTGGACGATGATGGAGACCCGCTGCCCGCGGGAACAGCGAATGTCGTAGCGCTTGCCGATGCCGAATAGCTCCTCGACATGTACGTCACCCATCGACCTCGCCACCTTTCTGTCGGTGGGGGGAGGCTAACGGTGCCGGAGAGCCGGGGGGGAGCCTCTACTCGCTGGTGTCGGGGGGAGGCGGTGGCTCCTGCGTCTGGTTCTGCTGCCAGCGGAGCCGGGCGGCTTCGGCGCCACGGTCGATCGCCTCGCCAAGTTGTTTGGCGGCGGTTTTGGCCGATTCGAGGGCGCTCATCCGTGCCTCCCGGGTGGCTTCCCAAGCAGCACCAAGGGCTTTGGTAACCCGATCCAGCGCTTGTTCGGCGTCGTCAAGCCACCCACGGTCGGTATGACTCTCGTCCTCGTGGACCGGTGGTGGTTCCGGTGGGGGCGGGTTATCGGCGGGCGGGGGATTGGGGGCAGTTGGGTCGGTCACCAGTGCTCCTTTCTCTGTTCGGGTTAAAAGTACATCCGCTTGAAGAGCTGTGGGGGCGACCGGCCGTTGGTCGGCCGCCTTCCGTGGGGTCCGGGGGTTGTCTCCAGCATGATCCTTTCTCGACCAGCTTGGACCTCTACCCGGCTCTAGGGGCCGTTCGCCTCTAGCCGCCTCCAGACCCACAGAGCAGTCTGGGGGCGAAAGGAGACGAAATGTTGCAGCAAAGGACCATGGGTCCGCCACGGGCCCATACCCGGCCCCCGAGCCTTTGGTTGGCAGCGGTCCTCCTCGGCTTCTTGGGCATCACTGCCGTCGGCGGAGGAGTGACCATGATTGCCGACCCCAGCGGGGGATTGATCAGGATGCCGGCCGCCTGGATGGAGAAAGTACCCCTCCTCGACGACTGGCTGGTGCCGGGGATCGTC
>DATEDX010000083.1:0-2930 GCA_035281425.1 Acidimicrobiia bacterium | reverse complement strand
ACACTTCAAGGTTCATGAGCGCGAGGCGGGGCTGGCGGCGTCGGTACGGGGCCTGCTCCGCCGCAGTTACCGCACCGTGGAAGCGGTGAACGGCATCTCCTTCACAGTCGAGCCGGGGGAGATGGTCGGGTTCCTGGGCCCCAACGGCGCCGGCAAGACCACCACTCTCAAGTGCCTGTCGGGGCTGCTCTACCCAACCTCGGGCCGGCTGGCCGTGTTGGGGTTCGTGCCCAGCCAGCGCCGCGCCGAGTTTCTCACCTCCTTCACTCTGGTGATGGGTCAGCGCAACCAGCTGTTCTGGGACCTCCCGGCGATGGAGACCTTCCTTGTCAACCAGGCCATCTATCGGATACCGGAGGTTGACTTTCGGGCCAGTCTCGAGGAGTTGGTCGAGCTGCTGGGTCTGTCCGAGATTCTGGAGAAGCCGGTGCGCAATCTCAGCCTGGGCGAACGGATGAAGGCAGAGCTGGCCGCCGCTCTCCTCCATCGGCCGCAGCTGCTCTTCCTCGACGAGCCGACCTTGGGGCTCGATGTGACCACATCCGCCGCCGTCCGCGGCTTCCTGGGTGAATACAACCGGCGCTTCGGGGCGACCGTGCTCCTCACCAGTCACTACATGGTCGATGTCGAGGCGCTCTGCAAACGGGTGATCGTCATCGACCACGGACACCTTCGCTACGACGGTGACCTGACCATGCTGGTGCGCCTCACCGCTCCCTACCGGCTGATCCGGATCACCCTGGCACAACCCGTCCCCGAGGCCGACCTGGCAGGCTATGGGGAGCTGGAAGAAGCAGCCGGACTCACTGCCACGTTGCGGGTCGCCCGGGAGGACACCAAAGGCGTGGCCGGACGAGTGCTGGCGCAACTCCCGGTCGACGACATCGCCATCGAGGAGCCTCCTCTGGAAGAGGTCATTGGGCGATTCTTCGTCGAGCGATGACGGGGATCTACCGGTCGTTGCTCAAGGCTTACCTGAGTCTGGCCTTGACTTACCGGGCCCGGCTGGGGGTTTGGATCCTGACCTCGCTATTCCCGTTGCTAATGCTGGCGGTCTGGCTTTCGGTTGTGGACGAGGTCGGGGTGGCCGCCGGTTGGGACACGTCCGACTTCGTCACCTACTACGCCGGAGCGGCATTTCTCTATCACTCCACCACCAGCTTCCTCACCTGGATCTGGGACCAGGATCTGCGGACCGGGGACCTCTCCTTCAAGCTGTTGAAGCCGGTGGCCCCGTTTCACCACTATCTGAGTCAGGAGGTCGGGTTTAGGGCGGTGGTGGTGGCAATTCTTCTCCCCCTGCTGATGGTCCTCACCTGGGTGGTGCCAACGCTCCACTTCCCCGCCAGCCCGTTGGAGTGGTCGCTGGCGGTGATCGCCACCATCAGCGGGTTCCTGCTCAACGTTCTTACCTCGATGGCCTTTGCCACCATCGGGTTTTGGACCACCCAAGCCGGGAACATCTACTCCCTGTGGTGGGGTATGGGCGCTTTCCTCTCGGGATGGATCGCCCCTCTGGCGCTATTACCGGATCCGGTCCGGCGAGCCGCCGAGCTCTTGCCATTCCGGGCCTCGCTGGGACTGCCGCTGGAGATCGCCCTCGGGCGGCTCTCCGGAGCCGAGATCGGCTTCGGCTTCGCCGTCACTGCCTTCTGGCTGGCGGTCTTCACCGGCTTCTATCAACTGGGGTGGCGCCGGGGGGTGCGCCGTTACCAGGCGGTGGGAGGATGAGACGCTACCTCCGCTTACTCCGCATCTTCTGGGGCAACACTCTGAGCACGGAGATGGAGTACCGGGCGGGCTTCTGGTCCAACGCTGCCCTCAGTCTCTTCTGGCTGGCCTGGGCGGCGCTCTCGGTGCGGGCTTTCTTCCGGTTCAGCGATTCGATCCAGGGCTGGACCTACGATCAACTGCTGGTGGTAATGGGGCTGTTCTTCGCCATCAACGGCCTCCGCCAGATGTTGATCCAGCCCAATCTCTCCCGAATGTCGGAGTACATCCGGATGGGAACCCTGGACTTTCTTCTTACCAAGCCGGTCTCCAGCCAGTTCATGGTCAGCTTTCGCCATGTCGGCGTTTACAACTGGCTCGATCCGCTGCTGGGGTTGGGGCTGGTGGTCTTCGCTCTGGCCCGAAGCCAGCGCCCGCTCGGTTTGACCGCGCTGCTCGCCTTCTCCCTCCTCAGCCTGGCCGGGCTGGCGGTGGTCTACGCCATTTCCCTGATGGTGCAAAGCCTGGCCATCTGGGCCATCGGCTCCGAAGGTCTCGACGACCTCATCCAGGGCATGGTCGAGGCGGGCCGCTTTCCCGTCCAGATGTATCGCGGGGTGGTGAGGGCCCTGCTCACCTTCGTAATACCGGTGGCGATGCTCACCACCTTCCCCGCTCAGGCTTTGGTAGGGGAGGTGGCAATGCCGGTCATCGTCAATGTCACCCTGGTGGCGGTGGCGTTGCTATGGATCTCCGCTCGGATCTGGCGCCTGGCGCTGCGTCACTATTCGGGAGCGTCGGCCTGACCGGAAGCTCCTCCGCCTGAGGGCGGAGGGGCTTGGTAATGAGTAATGAGTGGTGGGTGGTGGGTCGGACACCCACTACTCACCACGCGCCACCCATTAGCCTCCCCACCGGCAGACCGCATCCTGCATAATGTAGAGTGCAGGGAGAGGGGGTCGGAGGCTCCACGAGGAGGGACATGAGTCAGCGACAGCTGGCGGCCTACCGCGAAGACCGCAACAGCCTGACCGGCCAGGGCGTGGCCACCCCCTACCTTCTCTCGGGCCCGTCGATTCTGATGGTGACCGCCCTCCTGGCGTTCCCGGTCTTGTATGCCTTCTGGGGCAGCCTGTTCAACACCGAGCGGATCGGTGGGCCGCAGTTCTTCGTCGGTCTGGACAATTACACCGACCTCTTCTCCGATCCGAGCTTTGTGG
>DATEDX010000082.1:0-9561 GCA_035281425.1 Acidimicrobiia bacterium | reverse complement strand
ACTGGTCTCGAGCAACGGTGGATCGGTTATCGAGCTGACGTTTCGAGGGACACCACTACGAGAGCTGGACTGTTCTGCCACTTCTGTCAACGGCTCCTCGCTGCGCTTCGAAACCCACGACCCGGGAGGGTTGATGGCCCGCATAGTCACCTCCCTGGGACCGGAAGCGGCAGGGCTTCAGGGCGTCGAGATCATCAACCCCAGCCTCGAAACCGTGTACCTCGCTCTTACCGGCCGACGGTACGAATCAGGGAGAGAGGTCGATGTCACCAAGTCGTAGCTGGTCCTTGATGCGTCATGAACTCAAGGCACTCCGTGACGATCCCGGCAGCTTGGTTTTTCTCTTGATCATGCCCCTGCTGATGATGGCTCTGATGAAGCCGCTCTTCCAGCTGTCACTCCGGGCGGAGGGGTTCGGGCAGGCGACTGGTGCCGAGCAAGCTGTGCCGGGGATTGCCGCCATGTTTGCAACCTTCAGCGCCAGCTTCGCCGGCTTCACTTTCTTTAGGGAGCACGGGTGGAACACCTGGGACCGACTGCGGGCCAGCCGGGCCACCACCGCGGAGATCATGGTGGGAAAGCTGGCCCCCACCCTCTTCATCGCAGTGGTGCAGCTGGCCATTTTGTTCGGTGTGGGTGTGGTTCTTCTCGATCTGGACATCGCCGGGTCGATAAGCGCCCTGGCGATGATCGTCGTGTTCTTCTCGCTCAGCATGCTCTCTTTCGGCATGGCTGTGGTGGCTCTGACCCGGACCAGCGTGCAGCTCAATACCTTCGCCAACCTGTTCGGGATCGTGTTTGCCGGTATCGGCGGTGCCTTGGTGCCATTGGCAGTGCTCCCGAATTGGGTGCAGGTCGTTGCTCGCTTCGTACCCACCTATTGGGCGATGGAAGGTTTCCTGGGGGTAATCCTCGAGGGAGGGGGCTTAGGCGACGTGATCGTGCCCTCGGCGGTCCTGCTGCTGTTCGCGGTGGTCTTCGCGACTGTGGCCGCGGTCAGGTTCAGGTTCGAGGAGACCAAGGTGTATTACGGCTAATAGCGGAAAGCTTGGCAAAAGGAAGGGGGTGATAGGTGGCACTACCACGGTGGGAGTTGAACGAATGGGAGTGAAGGAGGATGAGCATGATTCGTAAGGCATTGCTGGTGGTCGCCGCCCTGGGGCTCGCCGTCTTAGGTACGAGCGCGGCGCTCGCCGCAGATAAGACGGTGAAGACGCTCGGGGATGAGGTTCTCAAGCCCAACGTCAAGGTGGAAGCCACCCTGCGTTTCTCGCCCGGCCCGACCACCATCGCACCGGGCGATTCGATCACCTGGGTGGGCGCCGACAAACCTGGCGCTCCCCACACCGTCACTCTGACCCGCGATCCTGATGCCCTGGTGCAGGAGTTCACAGACTTGTTCTTGGGAACCTGCCCGGCTTGTGACGCGGCTATAGGCGCCGCTCTCGGAGCCCACTTCCCTGGGGGACCACCTGTGATCGAGGTGGGAGCCGGTGACGGCTTCGGCGACGACGGCGATTCGGTCCTGTTTGGTGATGGATTCCCCAACTCCACCACCCAGACACTGACCAACGTGACCCCAGGAGAGACCATCTTCTACTTTTGCGCTATCCATCCCTGGATGCAGGGGTCAATCGAAGTGGAAGGGTGAGCTACCGGGACTTCGGGAGGCGTGTCGGCATGTCCCGCCCGCCTCCCGACGCCCATCCCCTGTCGCCTCTGCGACACCTTCCCCAACGCCCGATGCGCTCGCTAGCGAGGAAATCCGTCTCCCCCAGGAGGCCCGTTAGGGCCGCCGCTCGGTGGAGTACCCCCAGGGAGGCACATCCGTCTCTCGTCTTCCGTCTCCCGTCCTCCATCTAGGGCGCAACTACCCTTTTCTCAGGTCCATCATGAGTGTGCGGCGAAGATTTGGCATGTTCGCGGCTGCCAGTGTTGCGGCACTGGGCGCGGAGGCGGCCTGGGCAGTGCTGCGTCCAGCTCCTAGATTCGGCGAGCTCGACCCCTCTGGTCGCCTAGGTGGCCGGCAACTGCCTTCGCTCCGGGTGGTGGCCTTGGGGGATAGCACCCTCACCGGCATCGGGCTCGACCACGCCGACCAGATTTGGGTCCGGCTCCTGGCCGCTCGCCTCGCCAACAGCTTTTCGGTTGAGTTGCACTCCTTCGCCGTGGGAGGGTCCAAGGCGAGCGACATCCTCGCCAGCCAGCTCGAACCGGCGGTGGAGCTGGCGCCTGGTTTGGCGCTGGTGTCAGTAGGCGCCAACGACATGCTGCGGGGGGTTCCGATCCCTCGTTTCGAGCAGGAACTCGACGAGATTGCGGGCCGCCTAAGCCAGGTGGCCCAGTTGGTGTTGTTGAGCGGCGTCGGCGATCTGGGCACCATCCCTCGCCTGCTCCCACCACTCCGCCACTACATGACCCGCCGGAGCCGGGCTGGCGACGCCGCCCATGCCCGGGTGGCGGGGCGGCGTGGGGTGGTCCACGCCCAGCAATGGGGATGGTCCCGGGATCGCTTCCGCCAGCCCGAGGCCTTCGCCGCTGATCTCTTCCACGCCTCCGCTGATGGGCACGAGGTTTGGGCTGAGGTGGCCTGGCAGGCGTTGGAACCTCACCTCGAACGCCTGCAGCAGCAGGGCGATATGCCAACTACCTGAGGCTTGCAGCGTCTTGGGGTGGAAGCAGCCTTAACCGGGGTCGATCCGAAGGGTCTTATCTCGCGACCGGTGGCCGGCCACGATCGTCACCCGACGGCGGGAGACGCCATAGTGGGCCGCCACTAGGTCACACACCGCCTCGTTAGCTCGGTCGTCGACCGGGGCGGCGGTGGTCCGCACCACCAGACGCCCGGCCCGCTCGCCATCTATTCGGTTGTGACGAGCCCGAGGGATAACCCGGATTTCGATATCGACGGTTTCGCTCGCTTGTCGACTGCCGGTCCCAAATGTTATGGAAAGGAGATCCTCCCGGCCCTGTTCAGGGGATAGAGGCATCACATAACATATAGGATCAACGGGAAGCGAGATAAGGAGGTGGCAGGTGGCCGACCGCATAGGCCTGGCCAGCATCGGGGTAGGTTGGTGGGGATCCCAGCTGGCGGAGCGGCTGGGTGAAGACGCCTCGGTAGTGGCCTGCTACGCCCGCAACCAGGAAAAGCGGGAGGACTTCGCGTCCCGGTTCGAGTGTGATCCGGCCAGCTCGCTCGACCAGGTGCTCGACAACCCAGCAGTGGCGGGCCTCCTCGTCGCCACCTCCCATTCCACCCATCGGGAGATAATCGAAGCTGCTGCCACGGCCGGCAAACATGTATTTGTGGAAAAACCTCTCACTCTCAACCTGGCCGACGCCCGAGCGGCGGTGGCAGCGGCCGAGAAAGCAGGCATCGTTCTCCAAGTCGGTCACCAGCGGCGGCGGGCGGCGGGGATCCGCCGGCTCAGGGCCTTGGTCACCGAGGGGGTTCTAGGCGAGGTGCAGGTGCTGGCCAGCCATCATCACAGCCCCAATGGTCTGCGAATGCCGGCCGAGGCCTGGCGGCGAAAGCCCGAGGAAAGCCCGCTCGGGTCGATGACCTCGCTGGCGGTGCACACCCTCGACACGTTCAATTATCTCGGTGGCCCGCTACGAAGGGTCTACGCCGCCACCCGTCCCGCCCGTCCCGGAGGCACCATTGACGAGGCCACCGCGCTCACGGTGGAGTTCGAGAGCGGAGTGTTGGGGTCAATCCTCACCTCGTTCTACGTGCCGCCACTGGTGGAGTTGTCGGTGCACGGCAGCGGGGGGGCGGCCTTCAGCCGGGACGACGCTCGTCGCCTCACCCTGACCCGGCTCGACCCGCCCGGGGAGGAGGAGTTGGCTCTCACCCCGGTAGACCCAGTGGCGGACCAGCTGCAAGAGTTCGTGGCGTCGATTCGGGGCGACTCGGTGCCTGAGACCGGCGGCGCCGAGGGGCTGGCGGTGGTGGCGGCTTTAGAGGCGGCGGTGGAAAGCGCCCGCAGCGGATCGGCGGTCGAGGTCGTCGTTTGAGCGCAGAGCTTGTCGCCCTCTCTGGGGTCACCGTCGTCCGGGAGGGCGCCACTCTCCTGGCCGATGTCGATTGGGTGGTGAATCCCGGGGAACACTGGGTGGTGTTCGGAGCCAATGGTTCGGGCAAGACCACCCTGATGGAGGTGGTCTCGTCTTACCTCTATCCCACCCGGGGAGAGGTGACGATCCTCGGGGAGCGGCTGGGTCGCACCGACGCCCGGCTGCTGCGGTCCCGGATTGGGTATGTCGGGCCACGGCCCAGCGCCTTGGTCCGCCCCCACCTCTCGGCCCTCGACATCGTCGTTACCGGACTCCACGCCAGCTTCGTGGACACCCGCTGGCATCATTACCAGCCAGGCGACTGGCAGCGGGCGGAGTGGTGTCTGGAACGGCTTCACGCTGCCGAATTGGCCCAACGGCGCTACGAGTCGCTTTCGGAAGGGGAAAAGAAGCGGGTTCTCATCGCTCGCAGCCTCATGGCCGACCCCGACCTCTTGGTCCTCGATGAGCCCGGCACCGCCCTCGACCTGGGAGCGAGGGAGCGCCTGGTGGAGTCGCTTTCAGGGCTAGCGGCTGATCCGGCAGCGCCCTCGTCGCTCTTGGTGACCCATCACGTCGAGGAGATTCCCCCCGGTTACCACCACATCCTGATGCTAGCCAGCGGCAAGGTGGTGGCTTCGGGGTCGATCGATCAGGTGCTGACTGCTGCCACCCTCTCGGATACGTTCGGGATGCGGCTCCAGGTGGCGCGATTTGGTCAGCGATGGCGAGCGTGGAGCGAATCGGAAGGGTCGGGCGAATAGAGTGCAGCCGTATTCAGGGAGAAAAGCCGATGGATAACGTCGTAACCGGTGTCACCGAGAAGCTCCGGCAGATCTCGAGCGAGTCATTCGCCGCCACCCGGCAGACCGCCCATGAGTTCGTCCGGGGGGTCTTGCGGCGCGCCATCCTCAGTGGGGAATTGGCGGGAGGCACCCGCCTGGTCCAGGCGGAGCTGGCGGCGGTCTTGGAGGTAAGCACGACGCCGGTGCGGGAGGCGCTGCGAGACCTCGCCACCGAAGGCCTGATCCGTTTCGACCCCCATCGGGGGGCGGTGGTGTCGGAGCTGAGCGGTGACGAACTTCATGAGATCTACGAGATCAGGATGCTGCTCGAGCCCCTGGCCATCCGCCAGGCAGTCCCCAAGGTCACCGATAGCCTCCTCGCCCAGCTGCGGCGCCTGCATCAGAAGATGCTGGACGAACCGCATTCGGCTGAGTGGGTGGATTACAACCGCGTCTTCCACATGTCGGTCTTTGAGATGGCGGCCTCACCGCGATTGGTAGGGATCATCCGCGGCCTGCAAGACGCCTCGGTGATGTACATCGGAGCCTCACTCAAACACGTCGAGGGCTTGAGAGAGCAGGCCAACGAAGACCACGCCCAGATCCTGGATGCCCTGGAACGGCGCGATACCGAGGCGGTGGTGTCGGCTATCACCAAACATCTCTCGGTCTCGCTGCGGGCTTTCGACGAAACCGAGCGCCAGGCACAGTCCTGAGACCGGGCGAACTCGGTCTATGACCTACGACGTCCACGCCCATTGCGCGCCGCAGTCATTCATCGACCTGCTCCGGGTCGATGGGCACCAGTTCGGCGTCGAGGTCGTCTCGGGAGAGAAGGGCGAAACGGCAGTCATCGCTGATCGTGTCAAAGCCGGCCCGATCCGTCCTGAGCTGGTCGATCTCGATCGCCGTCTCGCCGTCATGGATGCCACCGGGATCGACGTGCAGGTGCTGGCCAGCTGGATCGATCTCACCGCCTATGCCCTGGAGCCGGAGCCCGGCAGCCGCTATGCCCGCCGCTTCAACCAACTGCTGGCCGAGGAAACCAATCGTGCCCCGGGTCGGTTTCTCGCCCTGGCCACTGTGCCCTTGCAGTCCCCGGTACTGGCGGCCGAGGAGTTGGCCTTCGCCGTCGTCGAGCTGGGGATGGTGGGGGTGGAAATCGCCACCACGGTCGATGGGCTCGATCTGGACCAGGCCGAACTCGATCCTTTCTGGTCGGCGGCTGAGGAGCTGGGGTGCTTGGTCCTGATTCACCCCTACGCTCCTCTGGCCGGGGTGGATCTGTCCCGCTATTTCCTCGACAATCTTGTCGGCCGTCCGGCGGAGTCGACGGTCACCATCGCCTCTTTGATGATGAGCGGGCTCTTCGACCGCTATCCCCACCTCAAGGTGGTGTTGTGCCACGGCGGAGGCTTCCTGCCCTTCCAGCTGGGACGCCTGGAAAGAGGCTTCCGGGCGGTTCCCGGTCGGGTGGCGGTGGCTGCTGTGCGCCCGCCCGCGGAGGTGGCGGGCCAGCTGTATTACGACACGGTCCTCCACTCACCGCAGGCATTGCGGTTCCTCATCGATCTAGTGGGACCCGATCATGTCCTCCTGGGAAGTGACTACCCCTTCGAGATGGGCGATCCCGACCCCTTGCAGAGCTTGCGAGTAGTCCCCGGGCTCACCGAGGCCGAGTTCCAGGCGGTCAGCTCCGCTACCTTCCAGAGTCTGAGTCCAGACGTGAGACGTGAGACGTGAGACGTGAGACGTGAGACGTGGCGGTGGGGCGGAGGGAATGTCGACGATAGAGCAGCGCAGCAAATGAGATGGCCTGCCCAGCCTGGAACCCAGATCGCGAGCTCGAAAAGACGGTCCCATTTTGGATTCTTTGGCGGCCCAGCCCCACCCCCAGTGACCTTTGGCGTGCTGGCCCCGTATATGGGGCTGGTACACCGAAGGACGCTGGGAGCGGTGCCCAGCCGCCAAACAACGAGTTCCGCTTCCGAATCGACATCGTTCCAGATGGACAGGGAAGGCTGAGAGCTGTCTCTTCTCCTCGCTGATCAGAAAACGACATGGGAGCCAAGGATCCGCGCGGCTACCCGCATACCCAAGAAGAGTGCTAGGCGTTGTAGTTCCACAGATCGGGGAGGAACCGTTTGATGGCGAGGGCGCCCGCTACGCACACCACGCCTCCGGCAACGACCGCGGTGGGGATGGATGTGGCGGCGGCCAGCGCTCCCGATTGAGCGTCGCCGAGCCGGGGTCCCCCGCTGACCACAGCGATATGAACTGCCGACATCCTGCCTCGTAGCGAATCGGGGATGGACAGCTGAAGGATGGTGCCCCGGAACACGGCGGAGATCACATCGGCCGAGCCGGCGATCGCCAGCGCTAGCAGTGCCACCGGCAGCGACGGACTAAGACCGAAGAAGGTGATGGCCAGTCCCCAGACGATTACTGCAATCACCACCGCCCTCCCTTTCCGTTTAACCCCGGTCACCCAACCGGAGGTGAGGGCGGCGAGGAAGGCTCCTACCCCGGGGGCGGCGTGGAGCAGTCCCACCGTGGCGGCATCACCACCAAGCAACGTGGTCCCGATCGCCGGGAACAATGCCCGAGGCATCGAGAAGACCATGGCGTTGATGTCGATCAGGAAGGTGGCCTGGAGCAGCCGATGACCTTTGAGGTAGCGGAGCCCTTCTTTCACCGACGCCCACCCCGCCCGGCGTCCTCCTCCTTCCGGCCGTAGCGAGGGCAGCCGGCCCACCATCATCACCGCGGCGAGGAAGGTGGCCGCCTCCACCGCATAAGTGGCGGAGATACTTACCCGAGCCAAGAGCAGTCCGGCCACCGCCGGGACCACGGCGTGTCCGGCGTTGTTGAGGATTTGCTGGAGGGCCATAGCCGCCGGAAACTGCTCGCGGGTGACCAGGGCGGGCACCATCGACATCCGCGATGACGATTCCAAGGTGGAGATGGCAGCATTGAGCCCGCTCAGCACGTAGAGCGGCCAGATCAGAGGTTCGGCCAGGCCGGCATTGAAGGCCAACCCGGCGGCGGTGGCGGCCAACATGAGCTGGCTCACCACCATCACCCGACGCCGATCTAAGGCATCCACCAGGGCCCCGGCCCACAAGGAAGTAAGCATGAGGGGCACCAGTTGGACGATGCCGAGGAGTCCCACCGCCAGCGTGGAGCCGGTTAACACGTAGAGCTGATAGGGAACCGCCACCACCGTGATCTGGCGCCCCACCACCCCGGCGAGCGACCCGGCATAGAGCCAGCGGAAGGAGATGGAGTCGCGTAACGGGGAGACATCGGCCACCATCCGCCGGCCCCAACCCGGGCGTCGCGGCATGTTGTTGTAATCGTTGCTCACCGATCGGCCCATCTACCAACTGGCGTTGCCGTACCTGGAATCCCCCACCTACATTGTGCATCATATGGGATGGTTGACGGCAGAGGAGAAACGGTGAGTCGATTCAAAGTCGTGGTGACCGACCAGGTGTTCCCTTCCCTAGACGTCGAGCGGGAGATCCTCGCCTCCATCGACGCCACAGTCGAGGTGGCCGACGGCACCGCGGATGGGGTGGCAGCACTGGCAGCCGATGCCGACGCCCTCCTCAACACCTATCTTCCTATCGGTTCCGATCTCATCGACTCCCTGGAGAGGTGCCGCATCATCGCCCGCTACGGCATCGGGGTCGACAACGTTGATCTGACCAAGGCCAAAGGGGCCGGGATCGTAGTAACCAATGTGCCCGACTACAGCGTAGAAGAGGTCGCCTCCCACGCCTTGGCACTGATCCTCGCCCTGCTCCGCAAGCTCCCCCAGGCCGACGCCTATCTCCGCTCCGGTGGCTGGGGGATCGAAGGGATGCGGCCGCTGCGGAGGATCAGCGAATTGACCTTCGGGTTGGTCGGTTTTGGACGCATCGCCCGCCGCCTGGCCTCCTCCATCGAGGCCCTCGGCGCCACCCTTGTGGCCCATGACCCCTATGTGGCTCCGGGGCCGGGGATGCCTGAGATGGTGTCGCTTGGGGAACTGGCCGCCCGAGCCGACGTGATCTCGATCCATAGCCCTCTTACCCCTGAGACCGAGGGGATGATCAACCGCCGGTTCATCGACCAGATGAAGCCGGGCGCCATCCTCATCAACACCTCCCGGGGAAAGCTGGTGGTGCTGGACGATGTCATCGCCGCCCTCCAGTCGGGCCACCTGGGGGGTGCGGGCCTCGACGTATTTGAAACTGAGCCCCTCGACCCGGCTCGGATCAATGGGATTCCCCACCTCCTCGCCACCCCTCATATGGCCTATTACTCAGAAGAATCGCTGCGGGAATCACAACGCAAGGCTGCCACCCAAATCGTCAAGGTCCTCACCGGCGAACAGCCTGATTATCCGGTCAACTAGGGCATCGCCCCCCCGACTTCATGTATTGTGCAAGATCGAATCAGCGCCTCAGGAGGGAGCATGGCCACAGAACCGTGGAAAACCGACAAGTGGTTTTCGAGTCCCTGGAATTACCTCCCTGAGATAACCGCCGGGTTCAACCTTCCCGACCAGGTCCAGGTCCACGACGTCACCCTGCGCGACGGCGAACAGCAGGCAGGAGTGGAGCTGCGCTGGGACGAAAAACTGGCCATCGCCGAAGCCCTTTCCGACGCCGGCGTCCACCGTATCGAAGCCGGGCTCCCCGCCGTCTCCCCCTCGGACGAAGAAGCGGTG
>DATEDX010000081.1:0-7365 GCA_035281425.1 Acidimicrobiia bacterium | reverse complement strand
CCCGACGACGGATCGGTGGTGGTGGCAGTCACTGATGAGGGTCCGGGTATGGCCCCCGAGGAGCAGGACCGATTGTTCCGGCCATTCACCAAGGGCCCCCGCCCAGGGAGCGGATTCGGGTTGGGGCTGGCCATCACCCGTTCCATCGTCCACGCCCATGGCGGCTCGATCGAGGTTGTCTCGAGCCCCGAGACCGGAACCACGATGTCGGTCCGAATACCACGGCGAAGCCTCAATGAATGACCGCCGACGGGTGTTGATCGTGGAGGATGACCCCACCCTGGGAGCTCTGCTGAAGGGCGCGCTGGAAGCTGCCGGACACGAGGTAGCGGTGGCCACTTCCAGGAGTGCAGCCCTGGTAGCGGTACCCGATCTCTCCCCGGACGTGATCTGTGTCGACCTCGACCTTCCCGATGGCACCGGCTGGCAACTGATCGATGAGTTGGAGAAGCGCCGGATAACTCCCCCGATGGTGATCGTCGCCACCGCCGGGCTCGATGCCTCTCGGAGCCGGCGCCGGCCCGGCACCTTCGTCTTAACCAAGCCTTTCCCGATCGACTCGCTGCTACGGCTGTTGAGCGGGCAAGAGCCTGCAGAGATTTGAGCGAGTATGCAAGACCTGCTGGTAATGGCCCTGACGGCGGTGATGGTCCTCGTCTTGTGGCTGCTGTATAGAGCCTGCGAGAAGGCTTGATGCACACTGGTGAGTGGGTCCTGCTCGTGATCAGCTTGACCACGGCTGTCTACCTAGTGGTCGCCATGTGGCGCCCCGACAAGTTCTAGGTCGCACTGATGGCTAGAGGGCTTTGGTTGATGATCGGCTATCTGGCGGCGGCGACGGCGCTGGCATACCCGCTGGGCCGCTACCTGGCGGCGGTTTACCGCGGCACCAACCAAAGGACGGCCCGGCTTCTTGGCCCGCTGGAGCGGTCGATATTCCGAGCGATACGGATCGATCCGGCGGTTGAGCACGGCTGGACCACCTATCTGGGGGGCCTGCTGGCATTCAATGCCGCCGGCTTCGTTCTCCTCTACCTGCTGCTGCGATGCCAGGCCTTTCTGCCTCTCAACCCTCAGGGCCTCCCCGGGGTCCCACCTTGGATCGCCTTCAACACCGCTGTTAGCTTCGTCACCAACACCAATTGGCAGGTGTACGGGGGGGAGTCCACCCTCTCCTACCTCTCCCAGATGGCCGGGCTGGCAGTGCAGAACTTCGTCTCCGCCGGGGTAGGGATGGCCGCAGCCGCTGCCTTCATCCGCGGCATCGCCCGCCGCCACGACACCGCTCAGGCCGGAAAGATCGGCAACTTCTGGTTCGACCTGGTCCGCTCGGTCCTCTACGTACTGGTTCCGATCTCCCTCGTGCTGGCGCTTTTCTTCGTTAGCCAGGGGATGGTGCAGAACTTTGATCCCTACCGGGAGGTGACGACCCTCGAGGGGGCGGTGCAGGTGATTCCGGGAGGACCGGCTGCCAGTCAGATTGCGATCAAGGATCTCGGCACCAATGGCGGCGGGTTCTTCAACGCCAACTCCGCCCACCCTTTCGAGAATCCCACCACTTGGTCCAACGCCGTCATAGTGGTGGCGATGCTGGTCATCCCCGCCGGCTTCGTCTTCGCCTACGGGGAGATGATGGCGGCGGCGGGGGCAGGAAAGGGACGGCGGGAGGGTTGGGCGGTCTACGCCGCCATGGTGGTGATCTTCTTGGTCATGACTACCGGGGCGGTGGTCGAGGAAACCCGGGGCGGGGGAGCGGCCGCCGCCACCGGAGCTGATGTCACCATCTCCGCCGAGTCCTCCGGCGGCAATATGGAGGGAAAGGAGGTGCGCTTCGGGTCCGCCGAGGGGGCCATCTACGCCTCGGCGACCACCAGCGTCTCCAACGGGTCGGTCAACTCCGCCCACGACTCCTTCACTCCAATGGGGGGAGCGGTCCCAATGGTCAACATCGCCTTGGGTGAGGTCGTCTTCGGCGGGGCAGGGGTGGGCCTCAACGGGATGCTGGTGTTCGTGATCATCACCGTGTTCATTGCCGGACTGATGGTGGGCCGCACCCCCGAGTGGATGGGGAAGAAGATCGACGGCGGCGACGTCAAGCTGGCAGTCGTGGCCACCGTCGCCCCCCAGATCGCGGTGCTGGCCCTGGGGGGGCTGGCGGCGGGGACCGGCCTCGGCCGGGAAGGAGTGTTCAATCCTGGCCCTCATGGCTGGAGCGAGATCCTCTACGGCTACCTGTCGGGGGCCAACAACAACGGCTCGGCCTTCGGCGGTTTGGGGGCGGCGCAGACCTTCAATGCGATCACGGTCGGGGTGGCCATGATCATCGGCCGGTTCTTCACTCTCATCCCGGTGCTGGCCCTGGCCGGGCGACTCGCTTCCCGTAAGCGGTCGGACCTCCAGAGCGAGGCCACTTTCCGCACCGACGGGCCGCTCTTCGTCGTTCTGTTGATCGGAATCGTCGTCATCGTCGGTGCTCTCACTTATCTCCCCGCCCTGGCCTTGGGCCCCTTCGTCGAGGCGTTGCTGGTAGGCCGATGAGGGACCGATCAGCTGGCACCAGCCGCTCCCCGGTCGCCGCCCGCTCCCGGCGGGAGACCACCGCTCCCTCCTTCTTCCGCCGCGACCTGGTGATGGGCGCCATTCAGTCGTCCATCGGCAAGCTCCACCCCCGCGCCCTCAGCAAGAACCCGGTGATCTTCACCGTCGAGATCGGCGCCGTCATCTGCACCGCTCTGGTGGTGGTGAGGGCCACCGACGCCGATTCCGCTACCACTGTCGCCTTTCCCCTCTGGATCACGGCTTGGCTGTGGTTCACCGTTCTCTTTGCCAACTTCGCCGAGGCGCTGGCCGAAGCCCGGGGAAAGGCGCAAGCTGACAGCCTGCGGGCGACTCGGGCCACCACCCGGGCCCGCCGCCTCGCCGACGGAACTATCGAGCTGGTCGACTCCACCGAGCTGCGTAACGGTGACTTGGTCCGGGTGGAGGCCGGCGACGTCATCCCCGGAGATGGGGAGGTGGTGGAGGGGGTGGCGTTTGTCAACGAGGCGGCCATCACCGGCGAGTCGGCCCCGGTCCTCAAAGAGCCCGGCACCGACACCCACTCGTCGGTCACTGGTGGCACCACCGTGGTCTCGGACTGGCTGATCATCCGCATCGTCGCCGACCCGGGCGAGACCTTCCTCGATCGAATGATCGCCCTGGTGGAGGGGGCTAGCCGCCAGAAAACCCCCAACGAAATCGCCCTCTCCCTTCTCCTCACTGCCCTGACCTTGGTCTTCTTGGTGGTCTGTGTCTCCCTCCTGCCCATTACCACTCTCATCATCCCGGAGGCTCCGGCCGATCCTGTGGTGCTGGTGGCGCTTTTCGTCACCCTCATCCCCACCACCATCGGCGGCCTCCTCTCGGCTATCGGGATTGCTGGGATGGACCGGGTGACCCGATTCAACGTAATGGCCAAGTCGGGAAAGGCCGTGGAGGCGGCCGGCGACTGCGACACCCTCCTGCTCGACAAGACCGGCACCATCACCTTCGGCAACCGGCTGGCCTCCGACTTCTGGCCGGTGGCGGGGGTCACCGAAGCGAAGCTGGCCGGGGCGGCGGCACGGGCTTCTTACGCCGATGAGACCCCCGAAGGGCGCTCTATCGTCGCGCTGGCGGCCAAGCTCGGAATCGACGGCCAACCCGACTCAGGCGACGAGTTCATCCCCTTCTCCGCTTCTACCCGACTCTCGGGCGTTCGGACCCCCGACGGGGAGATCTGGAAAGGGGCGGGCAGTGCCGTCCGCAAGCTCGCCCCCCAGGCCCCCGAAGAGCTGGAGGTGCTGGCCGAACGGGTGGCGGGTAGGGGGGCCACTCCCTTGGCTGTGGTCGCCAACGGCCGGGCCTTGGGGGTGGTGGAGCTGGCCGACACCGTCAAGCCGGGCCTTTCGGAACGTTTCGCCCAGTTGCGCCGCCTCGGCATCCGAACGGTGATGATCACCGGCGACAACCGAGTGACGGCCTCGGTCATCGCCGAGACCGCCGGGGTGGACGACTTTCTGGCCGAAGCTACCCCTGAAGACAAACTCGCCCTCATCCGCCGGGAGCAGGAAGGGGGACGGCTGGTGGCGATGACCGGAGACGGCACCAACGACGCACCTGCACTGGCTCAAGCGGACGTGGGAATGGCCATGAATTCGGGCACCGCCGCCGCCAAAGAGGCGGCCAACATGGTCGACCTCGACTCCGACCCCACCAAGGTCATCGAAGTGGTGCGGATCGGAAAAGAACTGCTGATGACCCGGGGGGCGGTCACCACTTTCTCCATCGCCAACGATGTGGCCAAGTACTTCGCCATCATCCCGGCCATGTTCGCCGCCGCCCTTCCCTCCCTCGACGCCCTCAACCTGATGCAGCTCCGCACCCCCCACTCGGCAGTCGTGTCAGCGGTGATCTTCAACGCGGTGATCATCGTGGCCCTGGTCCCGCTGTCGCTGCGGGGGGTCCGCACCATGGCCCGGGGAGCGACCTCGATCCTCTACCGCAACCTGCTGATCTACGGGGTGGGGGGACTGATCGTGCCCTTTGTCGGTATCAAAGCCATCGATCTCCTGATCTCTGCTTTCGGGTGGCTGGCATGAAGGAACTGGTCCGGTCGTTTCTCGCCCTGCTGGTCTTCATTGTGCTGCTCGGATTCGGATATACGGGCTTAGTGGCCGGGATCGCCAACGCGCTCTGGCCCGCTCAAGCCCAAGGCTCCCTCGTCACTGTCGGCGACCGGGTCGTGGGGAGCGAACTTCTCGCTCAGCCTTTCACCGACCCCGGGTACTTCTGGCCCCGGCCTTCTGCCTCCGGCTTCAACGCTAACGCTGAGCTCGAAGCCACCGCCCGGGCACTTGCCTACCCCTCCAACCTCGGACCGACCAATCCGGAGCTGATCGGCCTCATCGAAGAGCGGGTGGCGACTTATGGTGAGGGGGTGCCGGTCGACTTGGTCACGGCCTCCGGGTCGGGCCTCGACCCACACATCTCGCTGGCGGCCGCCCGCTGGCAGGCCCCACGGGTGGCGGAGGCGCGCCAGCTGGAGCTGGAAGTGGTGATGGAGCTGATCGACGACCGTGCCCAGTCGTGGCTGGGTCGCCGTTATGTCAACGTGTTGCTAGTGAACTTGGCCCTCGACCAGGCCACCGAGTCCCCATGACCGTCGAGGGCGAGGACCGGGATCGACGGGTCGCCCAGGCTTTGGCCGCCGTGGCCGAGGAGGAGCCGCCCGAACGGGGACGCCTTACCGTTTATCTGGGATTCGCTCCTGGCGTCGGCAAGACCTGGGACATGCTGGCGGCGGTCCACCGGCTCCGAGCCGAGGGGGTCGATGTCGTGGTGGGGTTGGTCGAGACTCACGGCCGCCGGGCCACCGCTGCCCTCTTGGAGGGGCTGGAGGTGATTTCCCGCCGCCCGGTCTCCTATCAGGGAGTGACCCTGGAGGAGCTAGATGTGGAGGCGGTCATTGCCCGCAGCCCCGAGGTGTGCGCGATCGATGAACTGGCTCACACCAACGCCCCTGGCAGCGTACGGGAGAAGCGATACCAGGATGTGGAGGCGGTGCTGGCCGAAGGAATCGACGTGCTCACCACCCTCAACATCCAGCACCTCGAAAGCCTCACCGATGTGGTTGAGTCCATCGCCGGGGTGAAGGTCCGAGAGAGGATCCCCGACGAAGTGCTCGACGGGGCCGACGAGATCATCCTGGTTGATCTCTCTCCCGAGGAGCTACGGGAGCGGCTGGAGCAGGGCAAGGTCTATCCAGAGGAATCGGCCCGCCGGGCCTTGGGTCACTTCTTCCGGACGGGAAACCTCCATGCCCTTCGCGAGCTGGCCCTGATCCGGACCGCCCGGACCGTGGAGAGGGAACTAGGCGACTACATGATGGCCCACGGGATCCACTCCCCCTGGAGGTCGACCGAGCGGATCCTGGCCTGCGTCGATGAGACTCCGGTGGGGGAGACGGTGGTGCGCCGTGCATTTCGGATGGCCAACGCTTCCCGGGCCGAGCTGTATGTCCTCACCGTTGGGCTCGACCGGCGAGGCCCTCACCACAGCGTGGGGGTAGCGCGCACTCTGGCGGTCGCCCGTGACTTGGGCGCACAGATCGTCACCCGCGACGCCAGCGGTCGGGAGGTAGGAAGAGAGATCGTGGCTGTGGCCCGCGAACTTAAGGCGACCCTGGTGGTGATGGGGCCATCGCACCGCGGCTGGTGGGAGCGACTCTGGGGAGGCGACATAGTTGACCAAGTGGTATCTGAGCTGCCCGAGGTTGACGTGCTGGTGATCGGAGTAGGCGAATAGGCCTTCCGCCGCCAGAATCAACGACGCATTGTCCAACGTCCTCATCGCCGACGACGACCCCGCATTGGTCGACACTCTCTCCATGCTGTTGGAGGCAAGCGGCTTCCAGGTCGAGGCCGTCACCTCGGTGGGGGAAGCGCTAGAGCGCTGGCCCCGCATCCACCCCGACTTGGCCATTGTTGACCTGCACATGCCGGGTGAGGGGATGCACCTCCTGAGCCACATCCATGATCAGACCTCGGTCCCGGTGATCGTGCTCAGCGCCGACCATGACGAGGACGTCAAAGTGGCAGCCCTCGACGCCGGAGCGGAGGACTACATCACCAAACCCTTCGGAGCCGAGGAGCTGCTGGCGCGGATGCGAGTGGTCCTACGCCGGCGTCCGGGAGCAAGCGTCACTCTTGATCTCGGCCCCCTCCTCCTGTCCCCAGCCGAGCGAACGGTCTCGACCATCACCGGCTCGCTCGCCCTAACCCCGACCGAATATGACCTCCTGGCCCACCTTGGCCAAGCCAACGGCTTCGTGCCCACCTCCGAACTACTCAAAGAGGTATGGGGCCCCGCATACCAAAACGAGCTCGAGTACGTCCGAGCCTACATTCGGCGGCTGCGCCGGAAGCTTGACCTGCTTGGCCTTCCTCAGGCGATCGAGTCACGTCCCGGCCTCGGATATCGGCTGGCGGTTCGGGCCGCTCCCGATCAGTGCTGAAGGGGAGCGCGAGCCCGCCGCCAACTCCACAAGGTCCAGGCGAGGCCGGCAATAAGAGCTGCGACATAGAAGGCAACCGGGCCACCGGTGAGGGAGGGCCGGAGGGGTTCGGTGACGAGCCGGGTCCCCGCCGCCCATGCCACGGCGAGGCCGGCGGGGACTCCTGTTGGCAGCGACCACCGGGATAAGGCCCAGGCTCCCACCGCGAAGAGGAGAGCGGCGTAGAGCTCCACTGGATGGCGGCTCACGGTCGATCCGGGAAGAGGGAAAGCCCAGGGGAGGTCGCTGGCCGTCCCCAGGCAGGTCGAGCGCCACAGACAGCCGGCGTGCCA
>DATEDX010000080.1:0-3836 GCA_035281425.1 Acidimicrobiia bacterium | reverse complement strand
TGCTCGCTGCTCTCGGCGTGATCTTCGGTGCCTCATTGAGTTGGTCGGTTGCTGCCACCGCCAGCGAGCCAGGAAGAGCGTATTTTGTGACCACGACTCGGGCCTGGGAGCTCGCCCTGGGCGGGCTCATCGCCATAGGTGCTCCGACATTGGGTCGTTTCAACCACCGGGCACTCGTAAACAGCGCTGGAATTGTGGGAGTGGCCGGCATTATTTACGCGGGGACTGCCTACAGCTCGACGACACCTTTTCCCGGGTGGGCAGCGTTGATCCCAACGATGTCCACGGCTGCGCTAATTGGTGCGGGGACGGCCAGCCAGGCGGCACCGGCGACAAGGGTGCTGGGCTGGCAGCCCTTGCAGCAGATCGGAACCCTCTCATATTCGCTGTACCTGTGGCATTGGCCCCTGATTCTTGTGGCTCGCACCCTGCAGGACCCTCTCGACCCCAGGCTGGGCCTTGCGGTCGTCATTCTTTCGGCTGTTCCTGCATGGCTCACATTCCGCTTGGTAGAGCAACCCATACGACACGCTGACAGGCTAATCCGACCTCCTAGCAGAGGCTTGGCGTTCGGTGCTGGATGCACATTTGTCGGCGTTGGCGCCTCGCTTTTCCTTTCAGCGTCCGTACCCGAAGTCCCCCGGGTAGCTGGGGACATTTCCAGCGGTCCCATCACTAACTCGTCGGGCCATTTGATCGTTCCGGAGTCGGCGGACGTATTGCTTCCTGATCCTTTGAGGGCTGCCGATGACATCCCTTCGGTGTACGAGCAGGGATGCCATCAGAATCAAGATGAGGGTGAAGCCTTGGTGTGCACTCTCACCGCCCCGGGCGGAACGATGGTTGTCCTTGTTGGCGATTCACATGCCGCTCAATGGATACCGGCAATTGAGCAAGTCGCACGCGAGAAGGGGTGGCAGTTGCTCACTTATACGAAGTCGGCTTGTCAGTACGCCGATGTACCAATGGCGATCGTGGGAGAGGCGACCATCAACCAGAGCTGCCAGGATTGGAATTTCAACGTCACTCGGGAAATCGTGGGACTGAGACCAGACCTGGTCATTACCACTGGGGCCTTCTGGCCACGACTTGTTCAGCAGCCGGGTCAACTGATGGACCCGTCGAGCCGCGCCAGGGAGCTCGAAGGTGGCCTCGAGAGACGCTGGTCGGAGATCCTTCAGGCGAATCTCCGGCTGGCGGTCGTAAGGGATACTCCGTACCTGAGGGTCGATGTTCCCGAGTGTGTGGTGGAGAACCGTAAAAGTCTCCTATCCTGCTCGGTTCCTCTGGGCGAGGCCATGGAGGGCAACTCCCCTCAACTGGCCCCGGCCGCGCGGCTTGGTATCCCTCTCGGAGACTTTACGGAATACCTGTGCACGACGGAGCTGTGCCCCGCCGTGATCGGCCCATTCCTGGTCTGGCGCGATACGCATCACATCACGGCAACCTACGCTCGCCAAGGATTGTCTGGCCCAGTTCGCTCCTGGCTGGAGGAGTTGTTGGAAGAGTGATTTAGACCTTGGGCAATCGCCGGGATGTTCATAACATCGACGGCTGGTGTCTGTAACAACGGAATCATTGCCACCGGCGGTGACGGCCACGATCGAGCATGCCCGTCGTTGCTTCGAACAGGGTGATTACGAGGACTCGCTGCTGCTCCTTAGCGAGCTCGGCCCAAGATGGGCCGACACCAGAGCAGCAGGTGTGTTATCTCGGGATGTCTACCTGAAGCTCGGAGAACTTTCCGCCGCTCTGGGTGAGGTCAACCGAATTCTGCGTCACGAAGCTGACCAGGGACTTCGCAGGCAAGCTCGCTTCCTTCTCGGACGCCTTCGGGAGACCGAGCCTGGATGGTTGCCCACGGTCAGCAACATCGACCAGTGGACGCCGGAGCCAAAGACGGTCCTTCACATCCTGAAGGAGTCGTTGCCGTACGTCGAGACTGGGTTCACCTTCAGGAGCAGGATGACTCTCCGCGCCCAGGCCGCGGCCGGATACCTTCCGGTGGTCGTCACCTCCCTCGGATTTCCCCGTACGAAGGGAGTGGAGTCCTTCCCAAGTGTTGAGGACGTTGACGGTGTGAAACACTACCGGCTGGACCCGGGCTCCGAGGTCAACACCCGAGCAATACCGTTTGACCTCTTGCTTGAAGATCAGGCCCGAATGACTGGTGCTGTCGCCGCGGAAGCGAAGCCGGCACTTGTTCAAGCGGGGTCGGGCTTTCGAGGATACGACACTGCCCTGGTCGGGCTGTCAATAGCCTCCAAGGCAGGCCTGCCCTTCATCTATGAAGTGCGCGGGTTTCAAGAGCAGACCTGGACGAGCGACATCCCGCGAAGCGAGAAGGGCGAGTACTACCGGCGGCGGCGGGCTCAGGAGCTTCGATGCCTGGAGGCGGCGGACGCCGTGATCACCATTGCCGAGGCGATGGTTGAAGAGATCATCGCGCGCGGGATCTCTCCGGAGAAAGTGCACCTGGTCCCTAATGCAGTCGACGTTGATCGCTTCACGCCAAGGCCAAAGAGTCCCGACCTGCTGGCCGAAATGGGGCTAAACGGCCGGCAGGTGATTGGGTATATATCAAATCTTGGCTGGCGTGAAGGATTGACCCACCTGATCAAGGCCACCGAACTTCTGGTCCGGGGGGGTCACGACGTGGGGTGTTTGATCGTAGGCGATGGACCTGAACGATCTTCGCTGGAACGGCTAGCGGCTGACCTTGGCCTCCAAGAGAGGGTGATATTCACCGGCCATGTTCCTAACCAGCAGATAGAGGAGCATTACGCGCTGATCGACGTCTTTGTCGTCCCGCGACTGAACGACCGAGCCTCGCGCATGGTGACACCTCTAAAACCACTCGAGGCAATGGCAATGAACATTCCGGTAGTGGCATCCGACCTGCCCGCGTTGAGAGAAATGGTGCTGCCCGATGAGCGGGGGCTGACCTTTCAGCCAGGCGATGAGTTCGACCTGGCACGAGTAGTGGGCGAACTTCTGTCGGACGAACCTCGACGAGTCAAGATGGCAAAGCGAGCTCGGGAGTGGGTCTTCGCAGAGCGGACCGAAGGTTCAAACAGTGCTCGATACGGGTCGATCCTCGGGACCTTCGTCTGAAGATAGTCATGCGTCGACGTGATCCAGATTCTTGCCCTGACAGACCAAGACTGAGTTACTCGCCAATTGAAGGTCGGATACGGGGAAGGTGTGGTGGCCTCCGGCGCTGTAACGATTGTAGAGGTAGTTGAAACGATCGGCCGAGTAGATCCTGGCGCCGTCCGCCCGAACGTTGCGGAGAAAAACGCTGCCCGAGCCAACGGGCATGGCGGGAAAACGGTGGTGTTCGAAGATTTGCCGCTTTATCAATAGGGTGCTGATGGCAAGCACGTCGTGATAGGTGTGCTCAAAGTCACCGTACCTGAAGATGGTGGCGTCGATCCCCTCCAAATAGGCGTAGTGGGCCCATTTACCGACAACGTCCGCCTCTGTGTAGGTGAAGGCGTCGATCAAATCCGCCAGGTACTCGGCGCCGTAGTAGTCGTCATCGTCCATCTTGGCGATGTAATCGCCGCTGGCGGCCAGGAAGCCGGCATTGAAGACTTCGCCAAGTATGACCTCAGCGGGCTGCCGAAGCACGTTGACGCTGTCGATCCCGACGGCGGCAGCTTCGTCTTTCACTCGACCCTCGTCGACGTCGATGCCGTGCAGGACCAGCACGATCTCATCCGGCTGCCAGGTTTGTCGAGCACAGTTGGCGATGATGTTGGGTATCCGGTCGGCGCGGTTGGTGGGAGCCATCACGCTTACCGTGGGAGGTACAAAGGGATCAGGCACATTGG
>DATEDX010000079.1:0-2718 GCA_035281425.1 Acidimicrobiia bacterium | reverse complement strand
TGAGGGGGAACCTCGAGTAGCCATGTTCGGCGGCCAGGGCCGCCAGTTCCGCCACCCCTGCTCCTCGATCGATGGTGACCATGTCGGTGCGGGGGACCATCACCTCCCGCACCAGCGTGTCGGTGAACTCGAGAACTGAGGAGATCAGCTCCCGCTCTTCCTCCTCATCCTCCTCGTCTTCGGCATCGATCCCGTTGCTCGGTTCTTCCTCATCAACCAGAAACTCGTTGGCAGCCCGGCCCCAGCGCACCACCACCCGCAGCAGGGGAGCGAGCCGGTAGGCGACCGGGCGGGGGCGATATCGAGCCACGGTGCGGGGGAGGAAATCAGACAAGAGCCAGAGGCCGAGACCCAATGCCAGCATCGACCAAATGGTGCCGACGCCGGCGGTGTCCCCCACCACCAACCAGGCCAGCGGCACCGCGGCGGCAATGAGCAGCGCGCTGTGGACCGCGTTGATGGCAGGCGAAAGCTGATCCCGACGCTCCAGCAGGCGGGCCACGGTGCCGGCTCCGCGTTTGCCTTCGGCGCTGTCGCGGATGGCGTCGGCCCGGGGAATCTGGGTGACCGAGAACCCGCCGGCCCGGACTGCCGCCGCCGCCAGCAGAGCCAGCACGCCGAAAGTGGCCTCGGTCATCTACGTCTCCGGCCGAGGGATAGGAGAATTTCTCGCTCCCGGTCCTCCATCACCTGGGCGTCATCATCGCTGACGTGGTCGTAACCCAGCAGGTGGAGGAGTCCGTGGGTGATCATCAGGGCCAACTCGTCGTCGAGGTCGGCCTCCAGTTCCCTCGCCTGGCGTCGCACGTAGTCGGGAGCGATGACCACGTCTCCTAGTAGGAGAGGAGGCCCCTGCTCGGACCAATGCCCGAGGTCGCCGGGGCGGAGGGACTCCACCGGGAACGAGAGCACATCGGTGGGGCCGGTCTTGCCCAGGGCCTGCTCGTTCCATCCGGCCATCTGCTGGTCGGAAACCAAGGTGACGGAGACTTCAGTCGAGAAAGGAACCCCCTCCTCTTTGAGGGCGGCTTCCGCCCATGATCTCACCTGGTCGATGTCAATGCCCGAACTCGGGTGTTCGTCAGCGATGTCGATCTTCATCAGCGGCTGGCGCCGTCCACCTCGTCTTTGGCGGCAGGGAAGTTGGGATAGGGAATTCGCTGGTGATAATGGCCCACCAGTGAGTCGAGGAAAGCGACGCGGGCACGGTTGAGTTGTCCCAGCGTAAGTGAACACTCCGATAGCTGTCCATCGTTTACCTTCTCGTCAACCACCCGGGCCACCACCTTTTCAATCGCCTGCGGGGTGGGCTCCTCTTCGGCGAACACCGCCCGACAGGCCGCTTCCAGCGAGTCGGCCAGCATGACAATGGCGGTTTCGGCTGATCGGGGTTTGTGTCCGACGTGGCGGAAGTCGTTGGGGTCGATGTCTTCTCCCTGCAGCCGCCGGGCCTTCTCGTAGAAGTAGCGCATGATGCCGTCGCCATGGTGAGTGACGATGGCCTCGGCCACCTCCGAGGGGATCTTGAACTTGCGGGCCAGGGTGACACCGTCGGTGACGTGGCGGCGGATGACTTCGACCGACTGGCGAGGGTCGAGATCGTCGTGGGGGTTGGCGGCCCCGAACTGGTTCTCGATGAAGAAGGAGGGGTTTTCGGTCTTGCCCAGGTCGTGGTAGTAGGCGGCGGCCCGGGCCAGGAGCGGGTCGGCCCCGACGGCGCGGGCGGCGGCATCGGCCAGTGTGCCCACCATCAGCGAGTGGTTGAAGGTGCCAAAGGCCTTTTCCTGGAGAAGCAATAGTGCTTCGTGGTTGCGGTCGGTGAGTTCGAGCAGGGTGAGGCTGGTGGTGATGTCGAATGCCGTCTCGAAAAACTGGAGAGCGGCCAGTCCCAGGAGGGCGGTGAGCATGGAAACCCCGAGGGCCCATCCGGCGGCCTGGGCCAGGGTGGTCCATGGTTCCAGGTCCGGGTTGGTGTGGAAGAACCAGGCCACGGCGGCGGCGATTCCCGCCACCGCCACTGAGGAGGCCAACACGGCTTTGCGGTAAGAGCCTCGGGAGGAGAGGGAGGAAACAAACCCCACCGGGACCATGGTGGAGAGCATGGCGTAGGTCGCCACTCCGGGGTCGCGGGTGGCGGTGGCAGCCAGCACGGCCAGGGCGATGGCCATCAGGGCGGCGATCCGAGAGTCGAAGAGGACGGCGGCCATCAGCCCGAATACCACCCCGGGGAGGGCATACCAGGCGGAGACGTCCTGGATGCTCTCCTGCAGGCCGACGGTGAGGCGGACCGCACCCGCCGCCAGCACCACCAACAGTCCGAGCAGGGCGGCCATCCTCGGACGGGTCCAGAACTCGGGCCGGAAGCGTGCCAGGTAGAAGCCGAGGGCACCCACCAGCACCGCGATGACTGCCAGCAATCCGCCTTCCTGACCGGGCCGGCCCGAGGCCGCCCCGGTAGCTTCGATGGCATCGATGTGGACCTGGCGAAGGATCCCACCCTGGCCGATGATGGCTTGTCCTGGTTGGAATTCGATCGTGTAGTCCTCTACGGCATTCCGAGCGATGACTCGGAGGCGCTCGGTTTCCTCCTCGTCGAGCACGTAATTGATTTGGATAACTGAGTTAACGAGAGAGGCGGCCGCCAATCCCGCTGCCTCGTCGGGAACATCGTCGAAGGTCAACCGAGGCGGTTGATTGAGAACTGCTTGATGGACCTCG